>PADE01000108.1 GCA_002702965.1 Planctomycetaceae bacterium | reverse complement strand
ACGTGGGCTGCGTTCCCGACGTGGGCTGCGTTCCCGACGTGGGCTGCGTTCCCGACGTGGGCTGTTGGCCGCACCGGTCGGCTTGACAGCCCATGTCAGCCTCGGGCAGATCGAAGATCAGCCAGCCGTCCCCGACGTCCGTGCAGGGAAAGCCGAGCGTATCGCGCATGAACGCGGGCAACATTTCCGGCTGGAAGGAGTAGAACATCATGTGGACACCTCGAATCATGTTTGACTTCTGGAGGGATCGAGGAAAGGCCGTTTTGCGCGGTCAGTATAGCCGCAACGTGAAGCGCGAAGCATTGACTCCCTGTCGGGCGGAAACGCCCATTCCCGCCGGGCTCGACAAGCATCGAACCGGCGTGCATCCGCTGGTCACCCCGCAGGCATGCAGTCAGTTCTTCGATGACGCGTAATGCGCCAGCGGTGTCTTCAGTTGGCTAACACCTGTGTCGGCGGCGGATGCCAGCGACGGCATTGTTTTGCTCAAAGACCGACCGGGGTAGGTCCCGAAATAGTTCGTTCCTGGAGCGGCGGGTGGACGCTTGTGCTGAGCACGAAATTGCTTGATGTCCGCGATTGCGTGGGTACTCGGTGGCAGCCGGTCGAGGTCGATCGTTTGATCGTTCATGCCGTGGTTGCGAATCGGAAAATGACGGTGGAGAGTTGTGTTTCGGGGATGGGGCCGGGGAGTGTTATCTCAACTCGGTGTTGAGGATCGATCGACCCCATGAGATGGAAAACCGACAGTGAACAGAACAAACATCGGGGCGCCGGCCACCTGTGGCAAACGGTCGAGGTCCTTGCAAGCCCCTGTCACGGGGCGACCCTCGCGCTGATCCAAGCGGGTCAGCGGGCTAGTTGAAGATTCGGCAGTTTGGCAAGGACTCTCTTAGTTCGGCGACACCCCTGTCGGTGATCTTTGTGTTGTTGATCCAGAGCTCCTGTAGATGGGTCATTTTTTTGAGGTGCGGCAGTCCCGCGTCGGTGATCCGAGTGCGTTGGAGGCCGAGATTCTGTAGGCTGCTCATCTCCGTCAGATGCACCAGTCCCGCGTCGCTGATCTTTGTTTTCGAAAGGAAGATCTCCTGGAGGTTGCTTAATTCGCTGAGATGTACCAACCCCGCGTCGGTGACGCGGGTACCCTCCAGGAACAGGAACTGCAGGTTGGTTAACCCTGCCAGGTGTACCAGCCCCGCGTCGGTGATGTTCCAGCTCGCTAGATCGAATTGCTGGGCCGACGAACTCGCGCTTAACCCTCGCGGCGCACTCGCCAACGCATCGTAAGACATGGTCCAGCTCTCAACATTGAGCCGCTGCGTCGCAGAAATGGTGTTCGAGGATTCCACATCGATGGCGGCCAGATAGTGCATCAGACCGGTGTCGGTCTTTGCGTGCCCGGGGATGATTAGGTGAACGAGCTTCATACCCTTCAAGAACCGCAATCCCACGTCGGTGATTTGAGTGTCGTACAGCGAGAGCTCTTGTAGATTCGGCAGGGTCTTTAGATGCGCCATGCCGGCGTCGGTAATCTGAGTGCCCGGGAGGTTGAGTTTTCGTAGCTCGTTCAGGCCTTTGAGGTGTGCCAGTCCCCGGTCGGTGATCGTCGTTCCACTGAGGTTAAGCCGCTCCAGCTGGGAAAATCCCCCCATGCCACGGAGCGTCTCATCAGTCGTACTAGGGTGCAAATGGAGATAAGTGATCTGGCCGGCATCGTTACTGGTCCATTCGGAGGAAAAAACTCTGATCTTGTGGTCGTCGAGGCGACCGGTCGGTGCCACCGTACAGAACAACGCCGACAGAGTTACCAAGGCGGCCATGTGGGCTCCCCGCAACCTCCGTGGTAATTGACCGACCGGTGATGCGCTTGCGACGCGCGGATACGGCGTCAATGCATCGCTGCTCCTTTCATCCCGTTGTTTGCGTGGTGCCAGTCGAAAACCGGCCAGGCCCATTAGCAGCAATGTGGTGACTGGCTGGGCGGCCAGAGCCAGCATGAGATAGACGATTGCCACCAGGATTTCTGTGGGGTTTGCCAGCGGTGGTCCGCGTACCAAGAGCAGCGCGATCGCTGCGCCCAGAGCGATGACAACCACTAGTGGCAGCGTCCAGCGACGGCGATAAAACATCCAGTCTGCCAGCCGCGTCAAGGTGAGACCGACACAGAGCATCGCGGCGGCCAACGCGATCGCGCCGAGCAGTGCTGCGATCGCACTTACCCGCAGGATGGTCACCATTTGTCCCGTCTGCCCCCATTCCTGTGCCGGCCAGGGGAAGCTATTTTTTGACAACATCAAGACGCCGCCCCAGGTGGTCACCACAATCAAGATGCCGCGCGTCAGCGAGTAGTTCAGCGCTTGGTTGGGTACCAGTTCTGGTGTCGCTGGTTTCATAACGATGCGCCATTTGAGGAGCGGGGTCACCCTCAGGGAGAGCAGCAATCCCACCAGCACGGCCCAGGCAACGAAGGGCCCCAGCGCAGCGCGCCAGATTACGTCGTCGTTTGGTGGTCCGGTTCCTTCCATACGCCAGACAACGACCGACAAACCGATCCCAGTCAGTGTTGCCAAAGCACCGCACCCGGGAAGCCGCAGCCCCCAGGGATCGGACCCTAATCCGGCCCACAGAGCGATCAGGAAGAACTGGGACAGCAGCGTGCCGATGGTGGTGACGGCCCACAGGCTCTGTAGAGCGGTTGCATCTGGGCCGCTTGCATTGGTGGGACACACCAAGATGATCAGGCACAAGAGTGCCAGATGGAATAGAAACAACCCCGATAGGATGTAGGGTCGCAACTTCTGCACAGCCAGATCCCTTTGAGGTAGGTGAGTCAGATTCTAGCGATACCAATATAGCGCCCAGCGACGCGGGCTGTGAGGCTCGTCCCGAGGTGTGAACTTGCCTGCGACCGGTCGCTCCAGCCTACTCGAGGCCACCTTCACCCCACCGCTGATAGGTAACCGTAGACGGCAATGGTGAATCTCGAATTCGGAACGCTGACCGCAAGCACCGCGAATGATCAAACAGCGGCTGTCTTCAATCATCTCGTCGGCCCGCCCACGGCGCGTCAGTCGATCGACAAGATGGCGGTCTTAGGCGGCGCGGCGAAGTCTCGCCACAGCCGCTCTGCATCAGCGGCGCGCACCGCGTCGTCATGGACGAAGAAGCGGTAACGCAGCACTAGGGGATTCGTGGGCGTGATCTGAAAGTCACCCAGATAGGAATCCACAAAGCAAAAATAGGGAATCGTCTCGTTCACGCGAACCGGTTCTGGGTGCCGAAGATTCTGTGGATGGCTCATGACAGTCATGCCGGACCAGACGCCTTGGGTGGATCCAGAAAGATCGCACCACCGGACCCGCGTGTGGTTGGCTTCGCTGCGCGTTTTCCCTTCCGAGGTGAGCACACGGCACCGCTCGTTGTACCATTCCGGTGCGCCGCGAATCGCCATTCCGCCCCAAGTGTGCTTCGTGACCGTTAGCGGGCTTGAGCCGGCGCAGCGGATGGTACTCATCACATCGTACAGCCAGTAGCCCTGCTCAGCTCCCACATTCCAGGCGCGCACGGTCCAGGTTTCCTTGAGGGCAACTTTTTGCTGACCGGGGAGACCGAGATCGAGGTGGTGCTGAGTCACCGTAAACGCGGCGAATACCGGCCCGCTGGTCTTGTGTTGCGTTCCGGCATACTGCACGGTCGCTTTTCCGTTGAGCAGATCCCAGAAGTTCGGGGTGCGACCTTCGAATTGGGTTCCGACATAAGCCAGCCAGACCCCCAGTTGGTGTAGGTAATTCTGCGCTCGATCGGTCACAACCTGTCCGCGCGGTGTCCACACCGGATTGATATACCCACTTCGTGTGTACTTCGGATCCGCGCCGGAGGGCAGTGGCGGGGGCGCCGAGTTGTACCGCAGAAGCCGCGATTCTCCGCGCGCGATCTCGAGATATTTCTTCGATTCATGGACCCGAATGACCACGGCAGGTTGAGCCCGCGAGGGACCTTCTTCGAAGACGTAGGTCCGTCGG
The DNA here is from genome assembly GCA_002702965.1 of Planctomycetaceae bacterium. Taxonomy (GTDB): domain Bacteria; phylum Planctomycetota; class Planctomycetia; order Pirellulales; family Pirellulaceae; genus UBA9264. Next base: position 35,357 of record PADE01000108.1, on the reverse strand, counting down.
ATCTGGGCAGGTGTTTTGCCATCCATGATCCACCACAGACGCGGCGGATGACCCGCATCCAGTTGGAATGGTACCGGTACCATTTTCCCGTCCCGAATTTCTGAAAGCCGAAACTTCGCAGGCAGTCGGTTGAGTTCTTTGAGCGAAACCGAAACCGGCGAATCGATTCTTGCGTGCTCTCCGGCCTCAACCGTGATTCTTAGTGGCAGGTCAGCGGCGCGTGCGAGCTCGTCGGAAAACGCAAGCACGAACAGACCCACAGCTGCTCCGGCGATAGAGATCCGGATCATGTTGTCAACCTCGCGCTTTCGGTGTCGATCAGTTCGCATGGATTCCCACACAGGCAAACGTACCCGGCGTCGGCATCGGGTGACCCGATGATCAAACTCGCTCTCGGTTTCCTCTCCAGTCTCGAGAGGGTCTCTCAGTCAATCACCCCTGGTCATTCGTATCACGATCCACCCAACATACCGCCGCGGCGCACGATACTTCGGGTGTTTCTTGTCACGGGCGCCGGCCGGAGCCTCATCCGGTCGCCCGCCACTGGGGAGAGCGGACTCGTGCTTGATCTTACAATGCGTCAGGATTGTTTTCAGTTTCGCGACGCCCTTTTCGGTGACCCTGCACAGTGCCAGCGTTTGTGGACGCATGAGTGTTTCCCGGGATGCAAAGGTCACACATAAGCTACTTGTCGCTGGATGGTTTCGGTGTGTCAGCCGCGGGTTGGACGTTCGCATCCGATCGCAGACTGTATTTCTGGTGCCACCCGCCTCGATCACGTGACGCGTGCAGTCTTACGCAAATTGTGGTGTTTTTCACGATGGGATCGATGACTCGATTGCTGTTCCTAGTCGATTTATTGACATCATCGACGGTAAGCTTGTGCCGGGCGAACTTCAACCCGACTTCCTGGAGATCTTCACACGCGCGAAGAAGTCTTGGCTTCCTTTTCGGTCTACCGATTTGGACTTTCTAGCGAGCGGCGCAGCGCTGCTTATTCGATGCCGGCGAACGGTTTTCCGTTGGAGACCTTCAGCAGGTCGCCGGTGCCTCCCGGTAGCGTGAACTGAACGGCGCCATCCTTCACAGGCAACCGTTCGATTTTCCCCGTCTCCCGGTTGATTCGCTCCACGGCTGAAACGTCACCGCGAAACCGCAGCGTTACCTGCTGTGCCAATTGGGCCTGGTCGACGTCGAGCGCGCGGCTCTCCCGTTTGTTGACCACCAGAAAGTACTCTTCGCCCACCGCATCGCGAAAGAAACCGACCAGCAGCCGCGGCGCGCGTTCGATGGCGCGACCTTCGATGGTTTCCAGCTGGCCGGTCCGCAATCGATCGGGTTCGTCGAATCCGTAGTTTGTTCCCGCCCAGGTTGTATGTGTGCGGAGGTCGGTGTGGTAGGTCCGGACCGCGCGCAGCTTCAGCAAGCATCGCCCGAGGAACGCCACTTCGCGATTGATTCTTGTCAGTGGCTCGAATTGTCGGGACGGCCCCTGATAGGTCTTGTCCTTGTACCAGACATAGCCGTTGTCGGGAGATTCAGCGCCCCAGGTGAAATCGACGAATCCCCGGCAGCCAGCGGCCAGCGCGGCGTAGGTGTTCAACCGCAGCGTCGATTCGCTGTTGGGGCGGCCCCGAATACCGCGCGCGACAAAAAACCCCAGACCACGAGCCTCGCAGAAGCGGGCCGCCCGTTCCAGGCAGGCAAGTACCGGATCGGTGATTGTCGGTGAACGCCCGTCGGAGGTTCCGTACGGATACCACTGGAAGATGATCGCGTCGCACTTGATCGCTTTCCATTCCGATTCCCAAGCGGGTGTGTTCGTCAGACTTTCGCAGATCAAGGTCAACAGGCGAGGGTGCTTCTTCTCGATCCACAACTGCTGCCGGAGATGGAACTTTTGGTTATTCGGATTCTGCGGTTCGTCCGCGAGTTGGACGCCGAAGAAATTCGAGTTGTCGGCAAACCACTGGACGCGAGTCTGAAAATGTTCAAACGGTTCCCAAGGTCCTGCCAGGATCAGGAACGGGAGTTTTTTTTGCCGAACCGTTCGCAGGCCCGGGTACCAGGTGTGACCGCCGGAGGACATACTGACCTCGTCGAGCAGATTCAGACCTGCTCGCTGCAGTACGTCGATTCGCGGATCACCACGGAAGTCTTTGGGTACCGGCTTCCACCACACGGGGCCGTAGGCCAAGTCGTAGTACATCGCTCCGATCGTAAACGGCTTGTCGGTTTGCCAATGTTCATAACGGCTGGCCGATCGGGCGGCATCCGACGTCCAAACCAGTGAGATCAGCACCGCAATCGAGAACCCGCTGCTGGCGCGCATCATGCCAGTTTCTCCACGCATCGGTGAACCTCGCTAGATCGGACGGCACAAGTGTGGTACCGGTCATTCGTACCGAGTTGTCACTCCAACATAGACGACATCGGCCTCGCGGAAAATGTGCCCACGCCCATAAACGGGAAGCCAGAGCGGTAACGCGTCGTCGCACAACGCGGCCGCGATCTCCACTCAATCACAAGCAGCCATCAGCCTGAAACCGGTCCGCGCCTGGTCCGCACCGATCTCGTTGGAGTCGGCCGGCCGAATCGGATCGGTCGGCGTCCGAAACGCCTCGAGTCGGCGCGCCATTGTGATGCACCTGGCGGGGTGCATGTGCGGGTGCCGTTGCACGGCTCGGCTGCGAGTGGGCGGGGGACGGATCACCGCTTGAGTATTTTGCAGTTCGGCAATTTCCGTTCTAGTTCGGCGAGCCCTGATTCGGTGACTCGGGCAACGGTGAGGCCGAGCCTTCGCAGCGTCGTCAGCCCTGCGAGGTGCACCAGCCCGTTGTCGGTGATCTGCGTGTTCCAGAGGTTGAGGGTTTCCAGCTTCGTCAGCCCCGCGAGGTGCACCAGCCCGTCGTCGGTGATTCGGGTGTTCCAGAGGTTGAGCGTTTGCAGCTCGGTCAGCCCTGAGAGATACGCCAGCCCCGCATCGCCGATCGCGGTGTTGGTGAGGGCGAGGCTCTGCAACTCGGTCAGTTCTTTCAGATGTGCCAGCCCGATGTCGCTGACCCGAGTGCTCCAGAGATTGAGATCTCTTAGCTGTGTCAACCCCGCCAGGTGCACCATCCCCGCGTCGGAGATTTGTTTAGCGGTTGCCAGTGAGAGTTGACGAAGCTCGGTCAGCCCCACCAGGTGTTCCAGACCGGCGTCTGTAATCTGGATGTTGTCGAGGTTGAGTCGTTGCAGCGTGTCCAGTTCCCCAAGATATACGAGTCCGTCGTCGGTGACTTGGGTGCTGCGGAGTCGCAGCTCCTCAAGATTGCGCAGTCCAACAAGATGTACGAGACCGGCGTCGCTGATCCGTGTCTGGGTGAGATCGAGCATTTGTAGGTGGTCCAGCTCTACCAGGTGCACCAGGGTGCCGTCTGTGACCTTGGTTAGCATGAGGTTGACCCGCACCACTTGGCCCTGTTCATCCCGTGCGATCTTCGCCCCGCTTTGCTCCAGCGATGTAACCCGCCCACACCCACCTACACCCAGCACGAGCAGAGCTCCTAACAGATGTTTCATATGATCCTTTCGGTTGGCGCGAGCGGCGCCACCCCTGGTGAGTCCGTTGCATCGACTCGTCATCTGTCCGCTCAGGGAAAGTCGTCACACGGGCATGGATTCAAGACCACCGCCGGCCGCAATCGCGCGACGACGAGTAAATCTTGTACAGCGGACAACGACGGTTCTCATTCTCCCTTTTACCCGTCGGTGGTCTGGGAACCAAGGAGGCCGTGTATCTCCTTTTGATCTCTTTGCGGTGCACGGATTGGGTGCCGGTGATCATGCCGTCGCCGAGGCGTCTACGCATTCAAGGGGTCCCAGGGGTTTGAGGCCCCTTCATCAACTCGCTACGGGTCAGGTGTCCGTCGCGGTTGGCATCCAATCTGCGGAAGGTCTTCTTGCGCTGGGCTGCTTTATAGATTTTTCCGTTTCGCTTATCCGCCGCCCTCGACCACGCGAGCCACTCGGCTTCGGTGGCCGTGCCGTCTTTGTTCTTGTCGACTGCGCGGAACCAGTCCCACTTCTGGCGTACCGCCGAGACGGGCACCGCGGCGGGCACGGCTGTGCCGCGTACGTCCACCAGCTGCCGGTAGAGGGCCTTTGTGATGGCGGCGTGTTTAGGTGATGTCGCGAGGTTGGTCCATTCGAAGGGATCGTTGTCGTGGTCGTAGAGCTCCTGCGCACCGTTGTTGTAGCGGATGTAACGCCACCGGCGGGTGCGAAGACTGAAGTGATGTGTGTCGTGGGGGTTCCGTCCTCCCGCGACGACGGTCAGTGCGCCCGCTGGTCCGTCCCACTTTCCGCGCTTCGGATCGGTGATAAAGGGGCGCAGGCTGTGGCCGTCTAACGAACGTCCGTTGTTGTTCTTGCGTGTGTCCCCCTCGAGATCACAAAGATCCACCAGCGTCGGAAACAGATCGATTAGCGAGACCGGTTGCGTCGCATCACTTCCCGCCTTGCTGAGCCTCGGCACACGGATGATGAGGGGGACGCGAACGCTTTCCTCCCAGAGGGAGTTTTTGAACACGTATTCCTTTTCACCGAGGTTGAAACCGTGATCGCTCGTGACAATGACGATGGTGTTGTCGGCCTGGCCGCTTTCATCCACTGCGCTCAGCACTTGGCCGACGCACTCATCGACCGCTGCGACGCAGGCGAGATAAGCCTGCGTGTAGGCCCCGAGACCGACCTCGGCAGATCCATAAGATTCTTGCAGCAGCCGGTACGCGCGATTGCCGCGATTGCGGGCCTTTGCGCTGGCGAACCCGGTGTCTTTTGCATCGCCCAGCATGAACCGGGCGGGTTTAACGGTCTCGAGCGGGAACAGGTCAAAAAAGCGTTGGGGGGCGACCATCGGGGTATGGGGCCGAATGAACCCAACGCTGAGGAAGAACGGTTTTCGCTTTTTGCGTTGCGTCTTCCGCTCCCGATAGTCACGAATGAAATCGGCCGCCCATTGGGCGTTGGCCTCGTCGGGGGTTCGATCGCGATTGTCGTCCGTGACGTAACGCCACGGACGGTTTGGATTCCGCCAATTTCCGACCACCCATCCCGCTCCGTTTTTTCCACCAAACGGAACGTCTGAGAGGGGGGCAAAGGACCCGTCAAGTAGTCCGATCTCCTGAAAGGGTTTTGGGACAGACGGATGAGCCACCCTGGTCTCTCCGTTGAATGCGAAGGGCCCATAATCCACGGGCTGACCGAACTCGTGGTATTCACCACGCCGATGATGGTGCATTAGCTTGCCGGTGCCGGCCACGTGATAGCCATTCGCCTTGAAATGTGCCATCAGCGTTTGCGAGTTCCTCAGCACCGGAATTTCAAACCACTTCTGAAAGTGGTAGTTCCCCGAGGTACTCGGATAGATTCCCGTTAGGAAACTGGCGCGTGAGGGCGCGCAGATCGGCGCGTTGGAATAAGCCCGTTGGAAGCGAACGCCACTCGCTGCAAAATGATTGAGGAATGGAGTCTTAGCCTGTGGGTGGCCGCCGAAGCCTTCGACGGAATCGTTCAAATCGTCGCAGACAATGAGTAGGACGTTGGGACGCTCGGCCCATGCAGAGGACATTGAACCGAGGCACGCGAGCACGACCAAGAACGCCTGAAAGCGTGCATTCTTGCGACCGACTGCAAGGAACTGCCCGTGAGATCGGCGGTAGGGGTTTGTCTTGGTAATCAACGGTTTTCTCGGTTCGTAGAGGTTTGCAGATGTTGCCACAGCCAGCGTTGCACCATCGATTTCCTCCCGGCTCGGTAAGCAGGCGGGCATTGGGGGGGAACGGCCCGGTTGAGGACGGGGCCCCACTAGCGCCTGATGTCGCATTCCGGCAACGCCTTTTGCAGTTTGTCCAGGCTCGCGTCGGTGACCTTGGTATGATCGAGATAGAGGTGTGTCAGCTGGGACAGCCGGTGGAGGTGCACCAGCCCGTCGTCGGTGATCTGGGTGTTTGACAGGTCGAGTGTCTCCAGACTCACCAGTCCCTTGAGATGCAGCAGCCCCACGTTGGTGACCTGAGTGGCTGTGAGCTTGAGCGTTCGCAGTTCGGTCAGCCCGACAAGGTGTACCAGCCCGGAATCGGTGATCTGGGTGCGGCTGAGGACGAGGTATCGCAAGTTCGTTAGCGCCTTGAGGTGCACCAGTCCGTCGCCGGTGATCTGGGTACGGCTAAGGCCAAGCGCCCGCAGTTCCGTCAGCCCGGCAAGGGACGCCAGTCCGTCGTCGGTGATCAGGGTCTGTTGGAGGTAGACTTCTTGAAGCTGGGTTAGCCCCATTAGCCGCCTGATCCCGGCGTCGCCGATTTGCGTGGCTTCGAGGTTGAGCTCTCGCAGCGCGGTCAACCCCACAAGGTGTACCAAGTCGGTGTCGGCGATCTCGGTGTTGAGCGCGAAAAAAACCCTGACCACTTTGCCTTGCTCGTTCTGTGTGATCTCGGATCCGAGCTTGGTTAACGCCTCGACGTGTGCTGTCTCCACCGACCCACACCCGGCCGCTCCCATGACTAATAGGGTTCCGAAGAGCGTTTTCATATGGGCCTTTTGGTTGGTGTATCCTGCTTGCACCAATATATTTGGTGAATCCCGTTTCCACTAATATTGCGTCCACCCGCGCTCGCGCGCTGGGAAACACGACTGGAGCAGTCACGGTCACGCCCCGGAGCGGAGAACGCTCTCTGGCGGAGACCACGACCGAACTGTCCGCCATCAGTCCAATCGAGTGTCTGATATGGGCGATTGGCGTGCTGGTGAAAGATGCCCAATGGAATGATCAGGAGCGGCGTTCGATCGGACAGTTGGCGGCCAAAGATCGGATTGCCGACTCTCTGTGATAACAGTGGATTGCCGAGGCGCTGGCTGGTGAGTCAGATCGCCCCAAATCATCCGACCCGGCGATCACGACCGGTTGGCTGAACCAGATGGTCGATGGTGGCGGATGGGCGACTAGATAACTCTGACCGCGAGCTGTTGGCGCAATTGGGGGTAGCCTCAAAATGTCGGATTGCGATCTCGATCTGGTAATCCGGAAATCGACGTTCCAGTAAGGTAGATTGGGCCAGACGAGGTATGGGTGTAACGAACCGTCGTGGACATCTAACATGGTAGGATTTCTCACGCGCTTGACGATGCGGGTCGCCCGTGCCTATGGTCCTACGATGGGACCCGAGGGTTGCCGAGAGGTTGCCATGTCACGACCGAGACGTTCCCTGTTCGATTCTGCCCAGCGCGTGCTACGGCTGTTGGCTGCGCTGACACTTGGGTTCACAACGCCGGCTTCGTCGGCAGAGACCGCCTCGGGGCCCGCGATCACTTTGCGTGGGCATGCTGACTATGTGCTCGACGTGGCATTTTCACCCGACGGAAAGAGAGTGGCTTCGGTCAGCCGCGACCGGACGGTCCGGCTCTGGAACGTCCCGAGCGGGCGGCCGGGTGCGGTCCTCCGCGGTCACGTGGAATCGGTCTACAGCGTGTGTTTTTCCCCCGACGGGAAAATCTTGGCATCGGCGAGTTGGGACGGCGAGGTACGACTTTGGAGACTGCCGTCCGGACAACTCGCAAGGAAACTCAAGGCGCATCGGGCCGGCATTAACGGTGTCGCTTTCTCACCCGACTCCAAAATCCTGGCGACGGCGAGCACGGACAAAACCGTCAAGTTGTGGAGCGTCGCCGACGGGCTATTCCGCGCGACGCTCGCCGCGCACACCAGTGGCGTCCAGTGCGTTGCCTTCTCGGGCGACGGAAAGCTGCTGGCATCGACCAGCCTCGACAAGACGGTGAAGCTCTGGAACTGGAATACCGCGAAGGTCGAAACCACATTGACGGGACACGACGCCGGTGGCGGGAATTTTCCGTTTGCAGGGTATGTGACGGGTGTCGCATTCTCGGCACACTCGAAGGCCCTCGCTTCGGCCAGCCATGACAAGACCATTCGGTTGTGGGATCTTCCCACGACGAGGGGGAAATCACTCCAGCCGCTCTCTGGTCACACCGCTGCGGTCACTTCGGTCACGTTTTCTCCGGACGTAACCAAAGTGGCATCGGGCAGCCTCGATCGTTCGGTCCGACTGTGGGATCTCGTCAGTGGCGAGACCGTCGAGGTGCTGGCGGGGCACGCGGGCGAAGTGACATCGGTCGAGTTCTCGCCCGACGGAGAGTGGCTGGTTTCATCGAGTTTCGACAAGACGCTTCGATTATGGAAATTGAAGGCGGACAAATGACGAGAGTCATCGTACGCGGAAATCGGCGGCAAACGAGCCAGATTTTGCCGGTTCACCCGTCGGCGTTCTCCACTTGGGTGGTTTGCTTCCTGGGTGGACTGATCAGCGCGGTGTCGGCCAACGATCTGGCCGATGGCGCGCCCGCCGACAGTGAGTTGGTCGAGCAGACGATTGCGCCGCTGCTCGTTCATCACTGCGCGGACTGCCACGGTGGAGCGGATCCGCAGGCTGGGATTTCTCTCGCCAGGCCGGCGCAACTGCTTCCCGTCCAGAGCCACTACCCGATCTGGGTCAAGATCTTACGACAGGTCCACGGTCGGCAGATGCCCCCGGCCGACGATTCGTCCCTGGAAAATTCCGAGCGGCAGCGACTCAAGAACGCGATCATTCTCTTACTCAGTCAAGCTGGCGGATCTGGTTTTCGAGATCCCGGCCGTGTGACCATTCGACGGTTGAACCGCGCCGAATATCGAAACACCATTCGCGATCTGTTCGGCATCGACTTCGCGCTTCCCGATGATTTTCCGATCGATGACGTGGGTTATGACTTTGACAATATTGGCGACGTACTGACGCTATCGCCGCTACTCATGGAAAAGTATTTGAACACGGCTGACCAGATCGTGCGATCGGTCATCGTGACTCCCGAATCGATTCAGACGCCATCGGCCTTGATCACGGCGAACAAATTTAACGGCGGTGTGGTCGCGGGCAGCAAGGGCCGGGTCCTACACGCGGAGGGCAGATTTGATATCGAACACGAGTTCCCAGGTGATGGTACGTATTTGTTACGGGCGCGTGCGTGGGCCGAGCAGGCGGGCGGGGAGCCGGCGCGAATGACATTTCGGATCGGCGAGCGGGTACTGAAATCTGTCGAGGTTTTGGCCGAACCGTCGGACGCCCAGCATTACTGGGCTCTGGCCAAAATCGCCAAGGGAAAGCACTTGTACTCGGTCAGTTACGACAACGACTACTACCGGTCGGACGACCCCGATCCCCTGAACCGCGATCGCAACTTGTGGGTCGAGTACCTCGACATCGTCGGCCCCATCGACGAGACCCTGCGAAAATTACCGGAGCCGCATCTCCGGATCATGGGACCGATCATGAGCGCCGCAGAACTTGAGACGACCGATGAGGCGGCCCGTGTGATCCTTCGGCGATTTGCCTCGCGCGCGTTCCGGCGAGCGGCGACCGACAGAGAACTCACTCGACTACTCGCATTGGTTCGCCTGGCCCAACGCTCCGGTGGCAGCTTCGAGCGGGGAGTGCGACTCGCGATCCAGGCAGTGCTGATTTCGCCGAAGTTCCTTTTTCGCGGGGAGATCGATGCTCTTCCAAACGATCCCGCCTCCGTGCGCCGCGTGAGTGAGTACGAATTGGCTTCGCGGCTGTCGTACTTTTTGTGGAGCAGTACGCCGGACGGCGTACTGCTCGATCGAGCGCGGCAGGGAACCCTGCGGACCAACCTGCGAGATCAGGTCCAGCGGATGCTCAAAGACCCAAGAGCCCGCGCGCTGGTCGACAACTTCGGTGGCCAGTGGCTGCAATTGCGCGACATCGACACCATCATGATCGACGCTGTACGTTTTCCAGCCTTCGATGACGACCTGCGACGCATGATGCGAACCGAGACCGAGATGTTTTTTTCCGCGATCATCAAAGAGGACCGCAGTGTGATCGATTTCATCGATGGTACGCAGACGTTCTTGAACGAACGACTGGCGGCGCACTACGGTATTGAAGGCATCGAAGGGGATACATTCCGGCGTGTCGAACTCGATGGCCAGCGGCGCAGCGGTGTATTGACACAGGCCAGCATTCTGGCACTCACGTCCAACCCAACCCGTACTTCACCCGTCAAACGGGGCAAGTGGATCCTCAAGCAAATATTGGGAGCGCCGCCACCGCCACCGCCACCCGGTGTAGATGAGCTGGCAGAGGAGAAGCCAGGCGCGCCACCCAAGGGGCTCCGCGAGCGGTTGGAACTTCACCGCACGAATAAAAGTTGCGCGGTCTGCCATGTGCGTATGGACCCGCTCGGCCTGGCGCTGGAAAACTACGATGCGATCGGGCGCTGGCGAGACAAGGACGGTCCGGTGCCGATCGACGCACGGGGAACGCTGCCAGACGGACGTCAGTTCGACGGGCCCGTGAAACTCAAGGAAATTCTCAGGGTCGACGCCGATCAGTTCCGTTGGTGCCTGACCGAGAAGATGCTGACGTATGCGTTGGGGCGCGGAATCGAGTACTATGATTATCGTGCGGTCGCTGAGATCACATCGGAGCTGGCGAGAGAAAACGATCGATTTTCGGCGCTGATTCTGGCGGTCGTGCGCAGCTATCCGTTTCAGTTTCGTCGGGGTGACGGAGGGAGTGAATGACTAGCCGTGTAAAAAACCGGGATGCTGAGCCGCGGCGTTCGTTCCTGCGGGGTCTGGGGACAGTGATCGCCTTACCCGCGCTTGAATCCCTGCTACCCGCTGCAGAGACCGATGGCCCGCCCGAGACGGCGCGGAAGGCACCCCAGCGGATGGTGTTCGTGTTTATGCCGAACGGCGCGCACATGGCGGACTGGACGCCCGTGGCAGAGGGCAGCGACTACGCATTGCCGTGGATCTTGGAGCCGCTCGAGTCGTTCAGACAAGATCTGCTGGTACTCAGCGGATTGACGCACGCGACCGGTACCGCGGGTCCCGACGGCGGTGGCGACCATGCCCGCGCGTTGGCTACGTTTCTGACCGGTGTCCGGGCCAAGAAGACATTTGGCAAGGACATCCGCGCTGGTTATTCGGTCGATCAGATTGCAGCCCAACACATCGGCCACCACACGCGATTGACGTCGCTGGAATTGGGCTGCGAGATCGGCCGTTCGTCGGGCAACTGTGACACGGGCTACAGTTGTGCGTACTCGAACAATCTCTCGTGGCGCACGCCTAACACGCCGGCGCCGGCGGACATTAATCCACGATCGGTGTTTGATCGGTTGTTTTTCAATGTCGGTACGTCTGGTGATGAAGCCCGCGCTCAGCGTGATCTGTTTGCGAAGAGCGTTATCGACTTCGCTCTGGAAGATGCGCGGCAACTGAAGGCGAAGCTGGGAAACACGGACCGACGAAAGGTCGACGAGTACCTGTCGTCGATCCGCGATATCGAGCGCCGCGTCAAACGGATCGAGACCGCAACTGCGACCGAGTCCGCCGACCGTCGATTGCAGCGGCCGACGGGAATTCCCCACGACTTCGGCGAGCACGTTCGGCTGATGGCCGACCTGTTGGTAATCGCCTTTCAGGGGGACGTCACCCGCATCAGTACGCTGATGCTTGGCCGCGCGGGGAGTAATCGTAGTTATCCGTTCATCGGGGTCCCCGACGGCCACCATTGGCTCTCGCACCACGGTGGCGATAAGGAAAAGCAGATCAAGATCCGGAAGATCAACCGCTTCTTGGTCGAGCAGTTTGCCTACTTCCTCGGCAAGCTCAAATCGATCAAAGAAGGTGAGCGCACGATGCTGGACAATTGCATGATCGTGTACGGCAGCGGTATCGCGGACGGCAATGCCCACAATCACGACAACCTGCCCGTACTGCTGGCCGGAAACGGTGGTGGGAGTGTCGAGTCCGGCCGCCACATCCGCTACGCCGACAACGAACCGCTCATGAACCTGTATCTGGCGATGCTCCAGCGTCTCGGCATCGATATCGAATCCGTTGGCGACAGTCAACGACCGCTTCCCGGGCTGACGGCCTGAGGCACCCGTCAGACGGTGCTTTTTGATCGGTTCCCGTTTCGGGGTCGATCAGCCCATCTTCTGACCGTTTCCGCAGCCGGTTTGCCAACCAGTGGCTCGCACGTTTACGATAGCCACACTTCGCGCGCTCCGTTTCAGTTCGGAGAACCGGTGCAACGAGCCCCGTCTTGTTTCTCGGTCGCGCCNTATTTCTGCGAGAGCAATCATGGGACGAGTTTCCAGATCTGCGGNATNCTCGATGACGGTCGCGATNCTTGTCTGCGCGGCCGGCTCTTTGAGTGTGGCGAGTGAGAACGACCCGCCGGGGACCGGTCCGACTACGGAAAAGCGGTTCCCACCGTTGACCGTTCCCGATGGATTCAAAGCGACNCTCTTCGCCTGTGATCCGCTGGTCGAGTATCCGTCAGTGATCGCGATCGGGCCGCAGTTAGGCACGCTGTTCGTAGCTCACGACTACGTGACGGGTCTGGGTGTCGAAATCGTAAGGCGTGATGAAATTCGTATGCTCCGCGACACCGACCAAGATGGGTACGCTGACAAGTCCCAACTTTATGCTGGGGGCTTCAATTCAATCCAAGGCCTTGCCTATCACGACGGTGCGGTGTTCGTGATGCATGCGCCACGTTTGACGGCGCTTCAGGATACTGACGGAGATGGGGTTGCCGATGTGCGGCGCGATCTGATCGATGGACTCGGTTTGCCTCCGGAAGAAAACTCCAACCGGCTCCACTGCGCCAACGGCGTGGTTGTCGGTCACGATGGCTGGCTTTATCTCGCGCTCGGCGATCGAGGATGCGATGTACAGCGTCCCGAGGGCGATCGGTTGCTGTTTCAAGCGGGCGGAATTCTCCGTTGCCGACCGGATGGGCGCGATCTGCATGTGTTTGCGACNGGATTGCGGAACATCTACGACATTGCNTTGGACGAAGAACTCAATGTCTTCGTNCGCGANAATGAAAATGACGGTGGCGATTACATGATTCGCGTTTGNTACAGCTTTCACGGTGCCGATCACGGTTANCCGTACCTGTACCCCGAACGGCCCNCGGAGGCCCTGNCGCCCCTNGCNGACCTNGGCCGNGGGTCGTCGGCGGGCGGCACCGCCTATCTGGAAACCACTTTTCCGATCGACTATCGCCGCAGCCTGTTTTTCTGCGAGTGGGGTCGGGCGGTGGTCAGATATGGTGTGCGGCGATCGGAGGGGTATTTTGAGCCGATGCAGGAAACGGATTTCGCTGCCGGTGCATCTGATGATCCGTACGGGTTCAAACCGACCGATCTCGTGGTCGACCACGACGGTTCCCTCTTGGTTTCCGACTGGGGCGACGGTCAACGACCGAAACGGGGACGAGGACGGATCTACCGCATTTCGGCGGCGGGTCCGTCGCGCGCCCCGCCAGCGCAGGTTGTGACAACCGACACCAGTGATGACAAGTTGATCGAGTGGTTGAGTTCGGAGGGTTCCCATCAACGTTGCGCGGCGCAGAACGCGATTGAGAAACGAGCTGAGACGAGCGCGGAGCACGGTCAGAGACTGTTGCGGCAGCTACAGCGCTCGATGGAGAACCAGTCGACGACCGTCTTGGGCCGATTGCATGGGGTTTGGATCATCGCGCGCATCGGCGGACCGGTGTCGATCGACCTGCTTTTCNATCTTGCGCANGACGATCCCGCTCCACGTGTCCGCGCCCAGGCGGTCCGCGCCATCGCGGATTTAGTGGACCCGATGCTCGTGCGGCATCGCATTGTCGCGGGCCGGGGTGACCCGGCGATCGCCCGGCGGATCGCGGATCTGGCCAGTGGCGCGAAACCACGTGTGCTGCTCGAGGTGCTGATNGCGCTCGGTCGCCTCCGCTGGTCGGGCGCGCCGCGNTGGCTTGCGCAGACCTGGAAGGGGGGCGATCCGGCACAAGCGCACGCGGCACTGCGACTACTGCGCGATGCCGAGAATTGGCCGGACGTGTTGGCGCTACTCGATCGACCGGATCGTCCACGACCCGCGTCCCCCGATCTGCGAACCGTCGCGCTGCGCGCATTGGGCGACCGGGCGAATCCCACGATCGTGGCGGGCATCGACGATCGACTGGAGGGTGACTCCGACCCGCGCCGCCGGCGCCAATATGTCGACTTGTTGGCGCGCGTTTACAAGCGACCGGNGCCNTGGGTCTATTGGGGCTTNCGGCCGGCACCNCGTCCCGCCAATACCGTTGCCTGGGANCGAACTGCCTCGATCGCAGAGGCNCTCAATCGAACGCTTGCGGATTCTGATACCGNNGTCCGACGCAGNGCGCTACTGCGGATGCGNCGTGAGCAGGTGCCGGTCCGGTTGGANGCGCTCGCGGANTGGTTGCGAACCGAGCGGGATGCCGNNCATGTGGCGGCNATCCTCGACGCGNTAGAGGGTTATCCCGTNGATCAGACGCAACGGTTGCTGATCGAGACCATNGCNTCGGNNGCGCGAGATCGAGGNAATCGGGTCGCCGCGTTGCGANTGTTCGAACGGGGATTGACTCCCGACACCGAAGGTCGACTGGTCGAGCTGGCAAAGGGTATCGAAGACGGTCCCGTCCTGGCAGTTGTGCTCGAAACGATTGGCAATCGGCCGCGCGTTGCAGGGAAGCGGTTGCTGCTTGACAGTCTGTCTTCCGAATCGGCCGACGTCCGCGCCGCCGCGCTGCGCGCGCTTGGTAAACGGAAGATCGACAGCGCGTCGCCTCANGTTCTGGCCCTGTTNNGTGACANCGAACTCGAGGTCCGCCGGGCAGCAGCANNCGTGGCCGGNGCGCTNAAGGTGCGCGANGCTGCACCGTTGCTGCTGAAAACGGCAGCAGAGGNTGATCNGNTCCTCCGCAGTGCCAGTNTCGAGTCGCTTCGTCAACTCGAGCANCCGACAGCCGTTTCATTGGCGGTCGACAGTTTGCCGGCATCGGAGACTCAGTTGGCGGCCCTCGCGTACCTGGCGGACTTCGGTACCGCGCGTCAACTAGACGCGGTTGCCAACGTGGCCGCGACGAACCGCTCCGTTGAAGTACTGGCAGCTGTCGGCCGTGTGTTTGCCAGTTGGCTGGAGAAGGGGCAGGTCCCCGCGGCGGACCAGCAGCGCATCGGAAGTGCAATCGCACGGCTCCATGGCGATAGCGGCAATCCGATCGTCTGGTCGGTCGCCGGCCCACTTGAAGACCAGCAGGCTCAGCGGATCGTCGAGCGGATCGTCAAATCCGAGTCCGGGGGGATTGTTTCGACAGACTCCGGGCCCTGGCAGCGGGTGATGGGCAGCGGTGTGGACTCGGTGGTCCGCCTCGCACCGGCCAAAGAAGGCGGCGATCGCAACGCCTGGCTGGCAGCGGTCGATCTGTCGTTGACCGAGGCCGTGCAGGCACAGTTTCTGGCATCTGTCGATGGAGCACTTCACGTGTGGTTGAATGGCCGGTCGGTCTTTCGACGCCAGGCGAGCGGACCGTTTCGACCCAATTCGGATCGATTTGAAGCAGCCCTGGCTGCGGGGACAAACCGGTTGCTGGTGAAACTCACCAGTTCTGGCCAGGAGCCTCGGTTCCACCTCCGCTTTCGCGCCAAGACGTCGAAGCTGGAACACGAGCGCCTGGCCCAACAGCTGCTTACCAGTGGGGGGAACGCCGAACGGGGCCGCGAGCTCTTCTCCAATGCCGAAAAATCGCTCTGCATCAAGTGCCACCGCCTCGGTGCTGCGGGGGGCCAAATCGGCCCCGACCTGACCGGTGTCGGAAGCCGGTTTTCGCGCATCCACTTGATCGAATCGCTGTTAGAACCGAGCCGGACCATCGCGCCCAGCTATGCCGCGTTGGTTGTCGTCCTCGACAGCGGTAAAGTGGTGACGGGTGTCAAGATCGCCGAAACACCAGACACGATCACAGTCGGTGACCAGGAGGGTAAGCAACAGACGATCGCGAGATCGCAAATCGAAGAACTCCAGGTTGGCAAGCTCAGCATCATGCCCGAGGGGATCGAGAAACGCCTTACGGCGCGCGAGTTGACCGATCTCATCGCGTTTCTGATCTCAGAGAAAAAACGTCCCCAGAAATGACTCGTTTCATATGAGGATTACCGCTATGGTCGACAAGACGAAGCGCTGCACGCTTCCACTTTTCGCGTTTTTGCTACTCGTGTTCCCAGCGGCTGGCCGGGCCGTGGGGGGTGATGAGACACCAGCGGCGACGGACCGAACGAAGATTATGTACAGAGAGAATGTTGTCTACGGTCAGGTGCATGGCGCGGGTTTGCTCGCGGATGTCGCTTTTGCGAAGTCGGACGATCCGCTGCCGGCGATCCTCTCGGTTCATGGGGGCCGATGGCGCGGTGGCCACAAACGGGATACGTCGGCCATCCAAGTTAAACAGTGGGCTCGTTTCGGGTTCTTCGCGATCTCGATTGACTACCGGCTCGTGGGCTGCACGCCGGCTCCCGCTTGTTATCAGGATCTGCAATGCGCCATCCGCTTCTTGCATGCCAACGCGGAGCAACTCAACATCGATCCGCAACGGATCTTTCTGATCGGGCAGTCGGCCGGTGGACACCTGGTTTCGCTGGCGGCGACGCTCGGCGATGGGCCGTTTCCACGGACCGGCGGCTGGGAAAAGGCTTCCAACGACGTTCGCGCGGTGATCAGCCTGGCGGCCAACTACGAACTCAACACGCTCAGCTGGGGCAAGATCTGGACCCCAGCCTCGGGTGACGTCATCGAAGCCCGCCAGCTAGCCTCCCCCGTCAATCACGTGCGAAAAGACATAAAACCGATCTTGATTCTCCATTCTGACAACGACCGCTCGGTGCCCATCTCCAACGCGTTGCTGATGGTTGACGCACTGAAGAAGGCTGGAGCGCCGCACACGTTTCATCGCTACCCGAACGCCGGGCATATGCAAGTCACCGACGAAGTGATCGAACGGGCGCGCGAGTTTATCGAACGACAATCTCGATAGCCGATTCCTCTCGGCGCGTGGACGGAACCGGCTGCGGTCCGAGCACCGGCAGGCACCCCCAGCGCTCGGACTACTTGGGTTGACGGATCTTTTGTGGTTGTGCGGGCGCCCCGGTGCCGGCCCGCTACGACTCCGGTGGGTCCACAGACCAGACCCAGGCGCCGAGCTTCGCAAACGGTTTCGTCCTCACCAGCCAGATCAACTCGATCAGATGTCCGATGGCGATCAATAACCCGTCTTGATCTCGAAGTCTACCCGGCAGCAACTGCAAGCCCAGGCTCGTGTGCCAGCCCCGCTGGGCGTCCATCGATCCGGAAGATGGAAACGACGCCTCGAAGTCCCACTCACCGCGCGCCATCTGGTCCTCGCCGCGGACGTCGAAATTCTCGGAGGACTCGGGTACATTGAACCGAAACCAGCCCTTACGGAGATGCGCGGATGCGACGGACTATGACGTGGGTGCTGCTGCTGGTCGGTCATGCCGTACAGATTGCGCCAACGGCAGATGCCCAAACGCGATCCGGTGACGCCTGGATTCAAGCGGAGGGTGCACGCTGGACCCTCGGTACGGGTTCGGTGCAGCGCGTAGTGGAAGTCGCGCAGGGCCGCCTCCACGAAACGCAGCGGGTGCAAGCTGACACCGCAGTCGACGGGCTACGGCTGACTTCCGATGGATTTTTCTTTGGCGCGGCGGAAGCCGGATCGATCGACGGCGGTACGGGCGATTGGGAGCTGCGCGACAGCGCGGTCACGATTCTCGAACAGGGCGAGTTGCAACTCCAAATCACACTAACGCGACGGTCTTTGGCGGCCACCAAAACCTACGTGCTCTATCCCTTGTCGAGCGTGATTCGCGAATGGGTCACGTTCAAGAACGTCGGCCAGGAGGCGTTGCTTCTCACCGATCCAGGGTTCCTGGATCTGGCAATCAGCACACCGCAGCCGAGTCGGACCCGGTTTTTCTGGATGAGCGGTGGAGCCAGCGTGTGGGGTTCGTGGCGGCTCTACAGCGAGTCGCTCAACGCGGAGAAGCAACGTGAGTTCGACACGTACGACCCCTTTCCGGTCCCCGACGACATCGTGGAGCATCTGCTGGGCAACGGGACCCGTGCGAAGATTCTGCATAACGAGAAACAGATTTGGCCAAGAGAGGATTGGCAGGTCTCACTTCACTCTCAAGCGAAGTCGGAATACGACTTGCAGCTTGACGTCGAGGAGGGTGATCGGATCGTCTTTGTCGCCAACAGTCGAGGCGACGCGACTGCCAGTGCGTCGTACTACGCGCCGGTCATCAAAGACTCGTCGGGAAAATTGTTCCTGTCGTGGGCGCACTATTCTACCGAGCAAGGTAAAGACGGTTGGAGCTATTACTATTACGAAGGAGACCGATTGCGGGAGTTAGTGAATGTCCCGGGCGTCAACATCTGTCTGACCTCGAACAAAAACGGCTGCTGGGTTCGCGATCCCCAGAAACCGATGGAAGCTCCGCGGATCGGTTGGAACTACGTACAGCCGGGCGCCCGACACGATGTGGCGCGCGTGTGGACGGCAGAAAAAGACGACTCGATCCAGATCACGGGAGATTTCTCGAACGGTTGGAACTATTGCGGGGGCTCCGAACGCGGGCCGAAAGGCGGCAGCGCGTCGTACGCGCCCTGGTACGCGTATCGCAACGACGCCACCGGCGACGGGATCTTTATCGGCTGGGATTACTTTGGGCGCTGGAATGCGGTTAGCCAACGCCAAGCGGACGATGTCTACCGCCATCGTCTGAAAGTCATGAATTATCGACGGGAGTTGTTGCCGGGAGAGTCGATTACATCCCCCAAGGCGTTCGTCGGACAGTTTCATGGCGACATCGACGATGCCGGTAACGCCTGCCTCGACTGGCAGTACCGGTACCTGTGGGACTACACCCGGGACAAGTGGTTTCCGGCGATCCGCATGCTGGGTGCCTGGCTCAAAGGTTGCGGGACCCAGCCCGACCTCGACAGCGCCTACCGCAAGGTGTTTCGCGTGGTCGATCTGATGCGCTATTGCGGCGGCGATGTTTACCACCGCGATTGGGGCTGGTGGCGCAAACTCGGCGACTGGGATGGTCCCGATTGGCGCAGCGCCAACCAGTACCTGGCCAAACATGACATGGGCCTATTGCTCTACGGCACCGCGAACTATGCAGAGCATGATTCCCAGGTTGGACTGGCCCTTCCCCATGGTTACATCTCCGACACGGCCCGCTACGAACTTGACGTGAGCAAGCCGGAAGTCGTCGATGCGATCGTGGACGAACTGAGTCGTTGGCAACGTGAATACGGCAGTTACACCTGGCGTAACGATGGGGGCTTCCTGGCACCCAAAACTCCGGACGACACGAACGTCCTGGATCAGGATCAGGGCTTTCGACGGATCATCCAGGCGTTTTTGGATAAACACCCGGACTGTGCGTTNCAGTCGGTCAACAACGGAGGCACGCTGGCGGGATACGAATACACACGCTTTTCGAGTGCCACGTCGTTCAGCGATGGAGATGTCGGCATCCTGCGGAACCACTGGGCCGCGCTGATGCTGCCCCCCGACAAGACAAGTAACTTTCCGGAAAAATCGCAGGCGTTCCGATACGACAAAGCGTCATGGCGTTCGATGCTCGCCTACAACGTCGACATCAGCCAGGACACGAGCGATCCCGACAAAATGGAGGGGATCCGTGAGCTGATCGATATCTACCACTATCTACACAGCCAACAGGTGGTCGGCCGATGGGTCAAAGTCTACCGCCCCGTGGTCGAGGGTACCGATGATCAAACGATGTATTTTCAGCGACTCAGCGGAGATTCGCGACGCGGTGTGATCCTGTCGAAGAAACCGGTCACCTACCCCGTGACGATCCATCCCAAAGGACTGATTCCCACCGCGCGCTACATCGTTTCGTTTCACGAATCCGATCGACAGTTTGAGCAGCGCGGCGCCCCCCTCATGGAGAAGGGGATCGCGATGACCGGGATTCTGCCGGGTGAGATCATCTACCTGAATCTCCCTTACCACCCCGGCAATCGGCTCGATAGTCGTCCCCCGTCGTCCCCTCGTCGTGTTGCGACTCGTCTCGGAGAGAACATGGGCTATCCGGGTGTCGAAGTGACCTGGAAGGTCGGTAGCGACGATCGATGGCTGTCCCACTACCTGATCTACCGCGACGGCCAAGTGATCGACAAAGTGGCTAAAGGGACGTTTTACTTCGACCATTCCCTGGGAGCGGATTTGGCTGCCGAGTATGCACTCGCATCGGTCGACGGGTCGGGTAACGTGTCGCCGGTCGCGACGGCGCCTAGCGCGGCATCCGAACGTTTGTCCATCTACGACGACGCGAGCAAAAGAATCGCCTTTACGGGCGACTGGAAGCGCACGCAGAACGATCATTGGTCTCACGCCGGCACGACCACCGGATCCAAGACATCCGGTGACAGGCTGCGATTTCAATTCACCGGCCGCCGATTGACCTGGTTTACCAGACTCGGACCCGAGTGCGGCTTGGCCCGCATCGAAGTCGATGGGGCCACGTCGACTGTCGACACCTATTCGGCAGATGCAATGTGGGGAATCGCGGTCTGGCAGCGGGAGTTTACGTCTCCAGGGCCGCACGAATTGACTCTCACCGTAACGGGTCGGCACGGTGAACACCCCTCCGACGTCAACCGCGACGAAACCCGCAGGCGCGATGCCACCTGGGTACACATCGACGGCTTCCGCGCTGACTAGCCGGCATTGTTTTGGGAGCAGGTCGGTTTCAGGGGACAGGTCGGTCGAAATCCACCCGATCCAGTCGTCGCTGCATCGGGATGATCGACGTTACGCTATGTCTCGGCATGCGATTCATTTTCGCAGTTTTGCACTACAAAAGTGCCGGGGTTCTTGCGAACGAGCGGGGTCACTCGAGAAGACCTGCGGTGTGGTGTATTCTGATGTCGATCCGACGGCCGGTGGTGCGGTGGTCGTTGGGCGAGCGGCGACCTGTCGTGATTCCGTTTGAACGCTGGAATCGCTGCCACCCGATGATTCCCCCATCTCCCCAGTGACTCTAGCCAGCTCGTTGCCCGGCAGAAAGCGTTTTTTTCCTGGGTGGTGATGATTCGACTTCCTTTCCGCGCCCCTGGAGTGAGCATGTTCAATCGAATGCGAATCAGTCGATTCGGAGTTTTTGTTGTTCTCGGTTCCTTGTTGACTGCCCCTGTCGGTAAGGTGCTGGGTGAACGCAAGGGGATTGCGCTCCATCCGCACGTCGGCGGGAACCTCGACTTGCTGGAAGTCTGGTTACAGGCTCGGATGGCTTACGCGGGTTGGCCGGGAGTCAGCATCGGAATCGTGCGGGACCAGCAGTTGATCTACTCGAAGGGATTCGGTTACGCGGACATCAAGAAAAAGACGCCCACTACACCGGATACCCTGTACCGGATTGCGTCGCACTCAAAGTTGTTCACGGCGATCGGCATCTTGCAGTTGAGGGACCAGGGCAGACTCAAACTTGATGACCCCGTCAAGGCACACCTCCCCAACTTCAATATTACGATTACCGATCCCGAGGCGCGTCCGGTGACGATCAGGCACTTGTTGACCCACAGCTCAGGCTTGCCGCGTGAAGCCGGTTCTGCGTATTGGAGTGATTTCAATTTTCCCGACAGAGAGCAGGTGATTGAACGCCTGGCAGGCCAGCAGACGATCTTGCCGAGTGAGAGCCTGTTCAAGTACTCCAACCTGGCTTACGCATTGCTTGGAGAGATCATTGCTGACAAGACCGACGAGTCGTTTGCGACTTACGTGGAAGAGAAAATCATGGCGCCTCTGGGGATGGACGACTCCTCGGTGGTCTTCCCCAACAAGCACCAGTCCCAGTTGGCTGTCGGGTACGGAAGGCGTCTTCCGGACGGGACCAGACAGGTGTTTCCCTTCATCGATGCAAGGGGAATGGCTCCCGCAACCGGTGTGACGTCGTCCGTCAACGATATGGCTCGGTTCGTTTCGTGGCAGTTGCGATTGAGGAACCATGGAGGCAACGAACTGCTCGCAGCCGCCACACTCCGTGAAATGCAAAGGCCTCATTGGCTCGTGGTTGACTGGAAGAATGGGAGGGGACTGGGGTTTGGAATCGTTCACACCCAAGACCGGGATCTGATCGGCCATGGCGGCGGTTACCCCGGTTACAGGACGGGCACCCAGATCAGTTCAAAGGAGGACATCGGAGTGATTGTCTTTACCAATTCACTCGATGCGGAACCGTATCCAGGTTCGACGTGGAGTATTAATGACCGGATTTTTGAGTGGGTGGTTCCCGCCATTACCGAGGCGGCGGAGGGCAGACAGGAGAAGCGGATCGAACCCGAATGGCAGAAGCTGGTGGGGAGTTTTCGTTCCATTATTGCGGATACCCACATTCTGTTTCTCGACGGGAAGATGTCCATGGTCAACCTCAACGTACCCAATCCGAAGCAATCGGTGATGACCCTGGAGCCGGTATCTGAGAATGTCTTCAAGATCCACAGAAAACCGGGGACCGGTGGATACGGGTCCGTCGGCGAAGCCGTCTCGTTCGAAGTCGGTCCGGACAAAGCGGTCCAACGGCTCAAGATCGGAGCGAACTACGCCGAGCCCGTGGACTATGAGGTGCGTACCGCAAAATGAAAATCTGCACCGCGACACGATTGGGCCGGCCGGTCAGCTCACCGCGGACCACAGTTCCTTGATCGGCTGTCCGCCGTCCAGCACCGGGATCGGCCGTCCTTGAGGATCGTACAAGAGAGTCTGCGGATCAATCCCCAGAACGCGGTACATGGTCGCGAATAGATCGTGCGCATGGTACGGACGGTCGGCAGGATATGCGCCCTGACGGTCGCTCGAGCCGATCACCTGACCGTGCCGCAAACCGCCACCTGCGAGTAACACGCTAAACACATCGGCCCAATGATCGCGGCCTGCTTTGTTGTTGATCTTCGGCGTGCGACCAAATTCTCCGATNACAAGTACGAGTGTGTTCTGGTCGAGTCCGCGATCGCGAAGATCGGTGAGCAGCGTTGAGACCGCGTGATCGAGCGGTGGCAAAAGTTGATCTTTCAGCCGCACAAAATTCTTGTCGTGCGTATCCCAGTCCTGTTTCAGTCCGCACTGCATCATCACAAAGGTGACACCTGACTCGACGAGGCGCCGGGATAACAGTGCGGCTTGTCCCCATTCGTGTGACCCGTACCGTTCCCGCAACCCGGTCGGCTCGCGGCTGAGGTCAAAGGCCTGGCGGGCGCGANCGTCGAGTAGCATCTCGTGAGCGTCGTTCCAAAAGGCGCGTTTGCGGCTGATCGTCTCGGCGCGACTCCCGCGTGCGTATCGATCGAGCTGCTCGAGCAATCCCCGCCGACGTTGTAAACGGGGTGGGGTGTTGTCGGCTAGCAGCGTGAGCGCTGGAGCCTCAAAGGACGCGGTTGTGGACTTGGGGAGATGCCCGCTTTCGAATGGCTCATACCCTGCGCCCAGATAGGAGGCCTGACCGAACGGGGACCCGCCGTATTCGTGATGGAAGCTCCACGGCACCGCCACGTAGGCCGGTATTCCGTCCCGGCGCGTGCCTCGCAATTTCGAGACGATCGATCCCAGCGACGGCTTTTCGATAACCGCCCGCGCGGTTCCCGGACGGCTGCCCATCCATCCGGTCAACATCTGGTGCTCGGCTGGCGCATGGCTGGGATTGCCATGAAACAAGGACCGAATGACCGAGAAATGTTCCGCCTGTTTGGCCAACAGGGGCAACTGATCAGATAACCGCAATCCTGGAACCGTCGTTTCGATCGCACCAAATTCCCCGCGNACCTCGGCGGGAGCGTCCGGTTTGGGATCGATCGTATCGTGGTGTGATTGCCCACCATCGAGGAAGAACACGATGCAGGCCGTGTCGGATGCGCCGGGTGGGCGTAGCTCTGCAGCGGCTGCGCCAGCTCCACCCGCAAACGCCATCTGAATCGCCGTTCGCCGCGAGATGAGCGAGAGATGGTTTGCGGCGCGCACAGATTGGGTTTCCACGGCGAAATTCCTCGACAACAGCTGGCGTCGAGTCAGTCGGGATAACCGAACTCGGTGTCAATCGTACTCTCCCACGCCCGAGTCGTGAAGAGCATGCTGAGACATCGGTGGAGTCGACGCGCCGGATTTCGGGCGTTGGTATCTCTCCCATGATCGTTGCGAAGGTCAGTTGGACCCGAATCGATGCAAGCCCTTGGGTTGGGGTGTGTCGGGGGTGAGGATCTTCCAGGTCGCGCCCATTTCTCGCATCGCCCGGTAGTCACGCGGCGCGTAGGCAATTCCCAGGTGCGGAGTCTGCAGCGTTTGTCCCGGCCGCTGAGCGGCCTGCATCGCTGCCGCGAGTGTTCCGGTGACGAGCAGCGTCCGCTCGACCGGATAGGGAGCCACGCCGTCGATGAAATGGTGCTGGATTGAATGAGAGAGTGCCTTGAACAGGTTCCGATTCTGCCAGGGACCGACATAGAACGACGTGGCATGAATCTGAGCCTTACCGTTCATGCGGCAGGCAAAATTCCAGCGTGTGCTGTTTCTTCCTAACCGCAGGACTGTGGCCTTCAGCCCGTCCCGGTAGGTAATCAACAGGGCATGCGACGGCCGGACGGTCTCGCCGGGAATGACACGCAGGTCGGCGGGTGGTTTTCCGAGTTCGGTCGCGATGGCCCGTTCGGCCAGTTCAATCGACCAGCGACCCTTTGCCGCTGCGTTCCAGACCTCCTCGCCCTCGAGAAATTCGACGCTCTCCACACCCGATTCGCCCCCCTTTCGAGATTCGATCATCGACTGCAGGACCTCGAGTCCATGGAAGTCGTAGGATTCCTTAGGGCCGCCGTGGATCGAGATCGCCTCGTCGATCACCTGGCCCGGTGGCAGGTCGAGCGCGGGGCGGCGCGTGGCCAGAGGAACCGAACTACCCGCCATGAAGGGGATTCCGAGTTTCTCGGACGTTTCGTACATCTCCTGGGCCCAATCCCAGCGGTAAGAGAGATGTTTGTCATTGAAAAGGGGGACGAATCGTCCCGAGCGTTTCATGGTTGCCACGCTCTCATCGAAGAACCGTTTCCGCGGGTACATGACCTGCCCGAGTTCGGTTCGCGGATAGCTGCCGTGCTCGCCAATGGACAACACCGCATCGACGGCCAGTTCCTTCCCACCGACACAGAGGGCGGCGTCGATCGTCTTGAAAACCGGCAGCTTGAATTGCTTGGCGATCTCGCCCGTCATGTCGCTGCCGTCGGGGCGCTGGTCCGCATAGATCGACACCACGTCGACGCCCGGATCGGTCTTGTTGCCGTTGAACAGATANGGCCCCAGGAAGTTNTCCAGGATCACGTGGGCGTGTGAACGATAGGTGCAGATGGTATAGATCGCTGCGACGCGCGGACGACGTTTTGGCGCGGCCGAGGCCAGGTTCCCCAGCAGCGATGCGGCGACGCCCGTTTGCAGGAGTTGGCGACGGGAGAGCGTGTCACTGGCGGGGGAGGGGAGGGGAAGTCGGGGGGANGTGGTCATCGGGGTGCGTCCTGGTCGGTCCAACAGGTTCAACGAACGCCGTTATTCTACGATGCAGACGTGCCGGTTGCACCCGGCAGGCGTGCAACCGGACCGGTCGTGTTGATTGACGCGGAATATTTCCTCCGACGAAATGGCCGCCCGTCGCGTGAACCACGTCGAGGCGTTGACAGATAAAAGTTGCCCCGCTAGGACGGACAGGTTGGCGAGGTGCGCAGCCCGGGATTGCCTCGACAACCGAATGCGGGAGAAATTGTGGTTGTAAGGAGCCTGATCATGAAACGGCGAGCCCTGGTACTTGTACTTTTGGCCATGGACCTGAGTGTCTGTTTGCTCGATGGCGCGGATCCGCCGGCAAAAGCACTCGATGATCTGACAGGTCCGTGGCAGCTTTTTGTGGATGATTATCTCATCGCGGAAAAGACAAACGTGAAACGCACCTATCATCCGTTCACAAAATTCACCGGCAACCCGGTACTCTCGCCCGATCGACCTTGGGAGGGTCGCCGGTCCTATGTGTACGGTACGGTTCTACCGAATGCAGACGGCAGCGGTTATCGAATGTGGTACCAAGGCTACAACGAGCGGGGAAATTTTGGCGGCTTGCGTGGTTATGTGAATGCCTACGCTACCAGCGCGGATGGAATTCGTTGGGATAAACCGAACCTCGGAATCTTCCGCTGGAGAGACTCGACCGAGAACAACATGTTCCTGGCCAGAAAACATAGCCCGGGGGATGACCATAATCCGCAGATTATTCACACCCCGTGGGAAACAGACCCCCAGAAGAAATTCAAGATGATCACCTATACGTACGCAGCCAACAGGGACACATCGGAGGACGAGGGTTATTGGGGGTCCTATTCGCCCGATGGAATCCACTGGACCGATGTAGAGCACAATCCGGTGTTAAAGAAGGGGGGCGATGTCGGGCATTTCAGTTGGGACGCGCACCAGAAGCGGTACATGGCGACCGTCAAGATCTGGACGACGGTCCCTCGTCTTGACGGTCTTCGCCGCTGCATCGGGATCACTGCCACAGAGGATTTTGAACACTGGCCGCACCCTGAGCTGGTACTGGTCCCGGATGAAATCGATGACCGGATGTATCCCGGAAAATCGGGAGTCCAGTTTTATGGCCTCAGTTCGTTTGCATATGAGTCGGGATACATTGGTTTTCTTTGGATATTTCGCACCGGTTCGGGTGGCCAAATCTATGTCCAGTTGGTCAGTAGCCGTGATGGCATCGCTTGGACCCGCGCGGAGCCGACGGACGGGATGCGGCCCGCCGCGTTGCCCAACGGTCCCGATGGAAGCTGGGACGCCGGTTGCATCTTTTCCGCCAGCCATCCGCTGGTCGAAGGCGATACGATCAAACTGTGGTACGGCGCATGGGACAAAGATCATCGCGCCCCGGACCCGGCCATCACGGGCCGCGTTGGTTTGGCAACTCTGCGGAAAGACGGTTTCGCCTCGCTCGATGCGGGTGAAAACACCGGCATCGTTACCACTAAGTTGTTGAAGGGGTTGAGCGGTCGATTGTACGTCAATGGCGAGGCCGCGGACGGGGATCTGCGAGCCGAAGTGCTGGATGCCGATGGAAAGGTCATTCCGGGCTACAGCCGACGTGATTGTCGGGCCATTCATCGTAACGGGATCGAACAGGCCATCACGTGGAAAGGCCGTCGGGCACTACCGAGATCGAAACAACCGCTGCGGCTACGTTTTGTGCTCAAGAGGGCTTCGCTTTATTCGTTTCGGGCAGGTCCGCTCGTGGATGTCGACGAGGAGTCGGCAGTTCTCAAGGCTTTTTTCGACTTTGAAGGTGATCGGGGAACCTCGGCTACGGATAAGGCAACCGAGGATGGTCACCAACGGGGGCGCTTCCATAACCACGTTTCCATTTCCAGAGACCCGGCTAATGCTCACGGGGAGTCCTGTTTGGTTTTTACCAGTGACGGCGAGACACTCAGTACCTTTCAGATTGTCGATACGATGAATCTCGGCAAGCACTTCACGCTCGCCGCAAGGGTAAAGACGGGTCAGCAGAGACGAACACGATTGTTCAGTACATACCGTGGCTGTGATCAACCGGTATGTGGCGAATTGATATTTGACTGCGATCCGGCCGGTGGCGAGGTACGTTTCGTTGCCAATGGCCAGACGGTTACAGCGCAGTGCCCGATCGCAGTCAATCGTTATCATCACTATGCCGTGACTTACAATGCGGGAGAAGTGAAGTTGTACACCGACGGCAAACAGGTTGGTTCCGGCCGGTTACGGTCGGGCACGTGTTACTATGTTTATCGCGACCCCAAGACTGTGCAGGAGTGTTTGAATCGTTTGGAGACCGAGACGCTTGCCGGGATTTATCTGTCCTCTGATTTGCGGGTTGGTGAAGACGCGGCGGGCAAATTCGAGATTCTCGACCGAAATCTGAAACCCCCCGGCATCACCGGACCGGTCATTACCGGACCGGACGAGCAGCTGATCGGCTTTGCAGACGATATTCTGGTGACCCGGCGCACCTTAGGTGCAGCGGAAATCGCAGCCCTCAGCAAGCCTTAAATCCGCGAGGGTAGCGCGCTATAGACACCCCGGAGATGCGCGGATCGGCTCGTCGTATAATCGAAATTCGCTGTCTTCCGTTGGCGGGATCAAACCGATGGTTTGCGTCGCTCGTGGCGTGTCGTTCTTGCTGAGGACGTGGTTCTTTCGGTTGGAAATACCCGATCATCACCGTTGGAAATTGGCCGCCTGACAGGTCGGCTGCCGTCGTGGCGAGGATGTCGGTCTTTTTCGCTCGTCGAACCGCTCGTTCATCGGCATTTGTCTCGAACAGCATTGCGTTTTCTATGACCCGCTCACAAGCGGCGATCAACGGGGCCAATATGACGGGGTCCTTCGCCACTTTCTTGTTTCGGCTCACGTTCGCGTTGGCCGGTTGTTACAACCTGGCTTTTGGATTGTGGAGTGCGTTCTTTCCATTGCACTTCTTTCAGATCGCCGAGATTGGGCCGCCACGTTACCCGGCCATTTGGGCCTGTCTTGGGATGGTCGTCGGTATCTATGGTTTGCTCTATTGGTGCGTTGCCTGGAAGCCTGATCGTGGGCGAGCCATTATTGCGGTTGGGTTACTCGGGAAGGTGCTTGGGCCGATCGGGATGTTCATCACGATTGGAGAGCACTGGCCGCCGCGGCTGGCCATGCTCAATCTCTACAATGACGTCATTTGGTGGCTTCCGTTTGGACTCTTTCTGGTGCGGGGAACGACGCTTGCCAGGTGGCTGGTCGCGATCGCACCGTGGTGTTGTGCGACTCTCCACTCCATCGCATTTGTAGGGATGGCTGCGCTACTACAAGGTGGCATGGTCACCGAGCCAGACCTCGTCCAACGCGCGAGGTATATCGCAGACCATCCGGGTGCTTGGACCACCGGTTGGTGTTTTTGGATGGCCAGCGCACTGAGTCTGATTGCATTTTACGCCTGGTGGGGAGGCCGCTTGGCTACACCGAGGTGGGCATTAGCCGGTGTTTTGCTGGCGGCCAGCGGATCGGTATTTGATTTGAGTGGCGAATTCCTGTCCGTCATTGGATTACGTGATAGTGCGCTGTCGATGCTCGCCAATTCTGACGCTTCAATACCCGCCGGTTTTGCGGCGATCGAAAGGACGGCGACCCTGCTCACAGCAGGGTTGGCAAATACGCTGTACACCGTCGGCGGATGCGTCTTAATGGTCAAGACAACCAATCTTCCGAGAAATGTGCGGTTGGCAATGTGGACGACGTGGATCGCCGGCGTTGGAATGACCGTCGCGGCGGTTGCACATTCGCCTGGCGGTTTGGTCGTTTCGTCGATCGTTCTCTTTCCATTGTTGATCGGTTGGAATGTCTGGATGGCCGTCAAGTGGAAAGCGACGTGAAACGGATCATCGTACTCGGGGGGCTGGGTCTGTTCGGCCGTACGGCCGCGGAACATCTGCGCGCGTCGGGGCTCTCCGTGTTGGTTGCCTCTAGGCGCCAAGCGGCAGACATCACGGTCGACGCCGATAATCCGGACTCGCTGCGACGTGTGTTGAGGCAAGGTGATGTGGTACTTGATACGGCCGGACCTTTTCAAATGCGTTCGACCGCATTGATTGAGGCGGCCATCGAGATTGGCTTCGATGTGGTCGACATCAACGACAGTCTCGCATACGCAAACAAGATCGTTGGTCTTGAAGAGGGCATCGACCACGCGCACATTCGCGTGTTGAGTTCAGCCAGTAGTGTCTCAGCGGTCGCCGCCGCTGCGGTTCGTCTAAGTCGAGTCGAGGCACCGGTGCGTGTCAGCGGATTGATCGCACCCGCATCGCGTCATACAGCGAATCCTGGTTCGGCCCGATCCTTGATCCGATCCGTCGGGCACCCCGTCCGCGCCTTTCGGAATGGTCAATTCCAGACGCTATTGGGGTGGAGCGAATCGAAACCCTTCTGGATGCCCAATCCGATCGGTGCCGTGCATGGCAGATTATTTGAAAGCGCTGATTCGCTCTACTTGCCACGTATCTGGCCATCGCTGACGGACGTGGACATGTTCGTCGACACCAATACTTTCGGGATCAATTTTCTACTATCTCTGGCGGCGCGCGCCCCTTGGCTTCGCCGAGTGCTCGAACATCAGGTGCATTTTGGAACCTGGTTCGCGAAGCTCATCGGATCGCGGGCGGGTGGACTTGGCTACGAAATTGAAAGCGAAAATGGATCGGTTGTGACAATCGCCATCGTGTCTGGTGAGTGCGGTTTCGTCACCGCGGTGGCGCCTGCCATTCTCGCGGTCCGACAAATTGTCAACGGGGAATTCAAATCAACCGGTGTTGTAAGCCCCGATCAGCACGTCGACGTCACTGCGCTCTGTCAATTCCTCGCGCATCGGGGTGTCGAAGTAGTCCGACGCGATTGACTCTCGAGCCGTTTTGGAACGATCGATGTCGGAAGTTTTCATTCACCATACCGAGATGGCATCAAAGCGATCAACCCGATAGGCCGTTTCGCCTTCGCGGTGCGAGGTTCTCGACCGAATCGTTTCCGT
Source organism: Planctomycetaceae bacterium (assembly GCA_002702965.1). Lineage (GTDB taxonomy): Bacteria > Planctomycetota > Planctomycetia > Pirellulales > Pirellulaceae > UBA9264. The sequence continues at coordinate 4,754 of PADE01000108.1, read as the reverse complement.
GTATCTTGCGCTGCTGGTCTTGGACCACGGGTGCATTGTCGGCTTGCTGCCGATCGCCATGGTGTTACACCGTTTCGGGAGACAACCTGCTCTCAAAACCCAGCGACCTATTATTCGAGATAATCCGTTAGTCGAGATAATACGGTGATCTTCCAACGGCCCGGATTGCCGGGACCGGTAGGAGCCGCATCGCGAAGATACCGATCATTCGGAATGGTTCGCCGCTGACCCCGCGCCGTCCGATTAGTTCTTTCCAGCGAACTCGGCTTGTCGCGGTCAAGGATGACCAGTATGGCCCGCTGATTCGTCCCGCGTTGGGGAGAATGCAACGTTGATCTTCTTGACCGCTCAGCGTAAGTTTAGGTAGGTAGAGAGAGAGTGATAGCACTTCGCAATGCGCGGAGAAGTCAGGCGAGTTCCAGCTGCGGTTGTCGAGAGCATCCCACGCTGTCTCAATACCGTGATGGACCGCGTTTGCGTTATCCCTTTGATGGGTACGCCACTATCAGCACACCGACCGTCCGATCTGTTAGACATTATTGTACGGCACTGTTTGTACGGCACTGTTTGTACGGCACTGTTTGTACGGCACTGACCTTTCGCAGGCTCGGGGTGCAGTAGCGCACTTCGGTCCGCTTGTTCTTTTTCAACGAATGTACGATAGGCGATGAGTGTTCGCCATGGAGACCGATGATGTCGACTGATGCGCAACCGCAGCGCCGTCCGGATCCGAGTAATCCTCAGGGTGTTTCCCAGGGTTCGCGGTGGAAGCGAGGTGGAATCGCCGTCGCCGTGGTAGCGGTGATGGCGTCGGCGGGCGCGCTGATTTTGGACACCGTTACGTCGGGAGAACCAGCTGCCCTGCAGACGCGCCGGATTTCGCGTGGTGACCTGGACGTGACCATCATCGAAGAGGGGACGCTGGAGAGTTACAAGAACACTGAAATCTTATGTGAGATTCGCGGTGGTTATGGTGGCAAAGGCGGCAGTAGCGGTGAGGGCTGGGGTCGAATCACCGTCAACTGGGTAGTTCCCAGCGGTACGATGGTCAAGGCTGGAGACGAGTTGGTTCGTCTCGATACCAAGGAAGTCGATGAGACCGTCAGTTTGGGAAAGACGGATACGAATTTGGCGAAGGCCGAACTCTCCGAAGCAAACGTGAGCCTGGAGAAAGCGGAGATCGGTGTCGAGGCGTATCTGGAGGGCCAGCATCGTTCGCAATTGAAAGGGATGCAGTCTGCGGTCACGATCGCCGAATCGAATCTCGCGGCCGCTAAGAAAACACTGGGTCATTCCGAGTTGTTATTCAATCGCGGTTACGTCACGGAACTCGAGCTCAAGGGGAACGCGCTGACGGTGACGCAGGCGGAGTTGGACCTCAAAGTTGCTCAGACGAATATCGATGTTTTCGAGCGACTCACCAAAGAGATCGAATTGGAGCGACGCAGGGGACAATTGATCGCAACCACCGCAAGAGTGAAAGGCCGCAAAGCGGGGCTCGTATTGGAGCAAGGCCGCCTTGATCTGGCGCTGCAGGAGCAGCAGAACTGCCTGATTAAGGCGAAACGAGATGGCCTGGTCATCTACCCTTCGGCGGCGGGGTGGAAGCATGCCCCCGACATTCAGGAAGGTGCGACGGTACGGCAGGACCAGGTGTTGTTGCTGATGCCCGACCTGTCGAGGATGCAAGTCACGATTGGAATTCACGAGTCGATAATCGAGCGTGTCTATGAGGGGCTATCGGTCCGTGTCACGCTTCCTGATCAGACGGTTGACACCGTGATCACCTCGGTCGCTGTCGTCACCAGACCGGCTGGTTGGTGGACCGGGAACGTGGTGGAATATGACGCGGTGATTGAGCTTCCAGAGATGGCAGGACTGAAGCCGGGTATGAGCGCAGAGGTGGAGGTGGTCGTGGCTCGACACGAGAACGTGCTGATGGTGCCTGGACAAGCGGTGATCGACACCGGTGAGGGATACTGCTGCTGGGTGGACACGGCTGACGGACCCCAGCGTCGCCCTCTCAAGCTAGGTGACAGTAACCTGCGTGACAGTGAGGAGGAGTTCATTGTTGTCCACTCGGGTGTCGAGGAAGGAGAGCAGGTCGTGCTCGATCCGGCTTCCTCGATTGAGGAGGCTCAGGCGATAATCACGCCCGCTCAGACCCACAAGATCACACGCAGCGACCTGTCCATTTCGGTCACCGAACAGGGGACACTTGAGAGCTCAAACAACATCGAAATCAAGAACAAGGTCCGGGGCATGAGCACCATCACCTGGGTGATCGAGAGCGGTACTGAGGTGAAACCGGGTGACGAATTAGTCCGGCTGGACAACAAGGCCATCGAAGAACAGGTTGCCGAACGGACGAAGTACGCGTTTCTATCGAAGGATGCTTCGGTCGGTTCCGCGGTACGGGCTAGGGTCGCGGAGATCGCTATCCCGGAGTACCTGGAAGGCAGGTACATCGCGGAGTTATCGATGCTCGAAAAGGACCTGGCGCTTGCCGCGTCGGATCTGAGTACTGCACAGAATATGCGTGACCATGCGGTGCGAATGGAAAAACGTGGCTACGAAAGTGCGTTGGAAGTCGAACAGAGAGAATTCAGGGTCACGCAAGCTCAGTTGAATGTGCAAGTCAAACGGACCGATATCGATGTCTTGAAACGATTTTCCAAGCAGGAAGAGCTGGAGCGGCTTCAGGGCGAGTTGAATGTGGCGACCGCAATGATGGAAAAGGACAAAGAAGTGCTCTTTTTGGATGATCTTTGGCTCAAACGGATTCGAGAGGAACTCACGCACTGTGTGGTCAAGGCCGACCGGAGTGGCCTGGTGATTCACCCCACAACCGAGGAGTGGAAGGACTCCCCCGACGTTACCGAAGGCGCGGTCATCCACCAGACCCAGGTTCTGTTGCTGATGCCCGACCTGTCCAAGATGCAAGCCAAGGTTGGAATCCACGAATCGATCGTCGACCGTGTCAAACCGGGAATGGCCGCTCGGGTGACGCTGCCGGATAGGACAGTGGCTGGCAAAGTCTCCTCGGTCGCTTCGGTCACCAGTCCCGCGGGGTGGTGGACCGGCAATGTTGTGAAGTACGACACGCTGATTGAGCTCCCGGCGGTCGAAGGGCTGAAGCCGGGCATGAGCGCCGAGGTGGAAGTGATCTTGGATCGGTACCAAGACGTGCTGACGATCCCGGTCTCAGCGGTGGTCGAAACGGCCCAAGGGTACTGCTGCTGGGTGGAGACGTCCCGCGGCCCTCAACGGCGCGTTCTCCAGTTGGGCGACAGCAACAACGTGTCGATTGTCGTTGAGTCGGGTCTGGTGGAAGGGGATGAGGTCGTGATCAATCCGACGGGTTCTATTGAGGAAGCGCAAACCGCGGAGTTGAGGCAGCGCGACGACCTACAGCCAGTGCAGCATCCCTCGGGGTCGGCTGCCGAGCCAGCAGAAGCCAGTTCGGAAACCGGGCAATCGGGACAGTGATTGCATTTGATTGCACCGCTGGTCGCTAGGCAGGGAGCCGCTCTGGGCGCTACCAGCGCCGGTATTTCCAGCAGAGCGACCGAATCGTCTCGCGCATCGATCAATCCGGTAGGCCGATCAGTCCGTCGCGACCATCCAGATCTTGAGGGCCGAGTTGTCTATCTGGAATAGGTCTCCCTGTTCTTGCCCGCCGCTCACTAGACGAGTCCCGTCGGGGCTCCAGGCCAGACTCACCACCCCGCGTTCGTGGGCCACAAACGACTTCCCGGGGACGTTGCGTTGGACATTCCAGATGGTGATCATCGAGTGGTTGATTGAACCCGCTTGTTGCTGAGTGCTCCCGGCCAATCGGGCGCCGTCGGGACTCCACGCCAGACATGCCGTTGCGTCCTCGAAACTTCCCAGCGCGTTGCCGGTCTGGACATTCCAGATCTGCACCTTGTTGTTGCTGCCGCTGACGACGAGCTTTCCATTCGGGCTCCACAAAACGGTTTCTTGTGCGATCAGATAACTGGGTAATTTGATCGACTGATTGCCGATCTTGAGCGATCCGCCCTCGAAGGTTTGCACGACCTTGGCTCCGGCAACATCCCAGAGATCAACCCGACCTTCGTCACAACCAGCGGCAATCCGGGTACCCTCCGGACTCCAATCCAGACAGAGAGCGCTGTGTTCAGAATCGGCATAGCTGAGCGTCTGCACGGGCTTTCCCGTGGCTGCTTCCCAGATCACGATTCCATCGCCACACAGGCCGGCGAGCGACTTGCCGTCTGGGCTCCAGGTGATCACTTCCGACAGGCCCCCATTGTCCACCTCGATCGAGAGTTGCGGGTCGCCGGTTTGAGCGGCGACGATTCGCAGCTTACCCGGCTCCTGGGTTCCCTCGGTAAAAGAGAGCAAACCGCCGCTCTTGATCGCCAGTTGGGCGCCGTCGGGACTCCAGCTGACACCGCTTGTGATGGCGTTGGGTGTGCCCACCGTGAACGCTTCCTTCCCCGTGGCAGCGTCCCACACCCTGACCTCGGGGGGGCTGAGCTTGCCCTGATCGTCATTGCTGCCCTTGGTTCCCACAGTGACGTGGCTGCTGTCTGGGCTCCAGGCCACATTGTTGATGTTTCCCTTGAAGCTTTTGATTACCAATTTGGGTTGTTGCGCAACGACGTCTACTTCTTGGGACAACTCGGGGGCGATCAGTCGCTCACTCGTCGTTGCCCCGGGGTTCGCCGCGGTTGTGGCTCCTGTCGATAAGGCAATGGAGACACGTG
>PADE01000107.1 GCA_002702965.1 Planctomycetaceae bacterium | reverse complement strand
CCTCGTCGACGCGACCGAGTGCGTCTTGAAAGACCACTTCGACCGGCATATCGAAAGCGACTTTGTCGGGGTCTGGCTCGACGTGAATCAGATTTCCCTTGACGGTTCCACCTCCCTCCAGATCGACAATCGCGGAGATGTACGGAACCTCGACACCGGGGTAACTACGGTACACGATGCTGTACGAGTAGAGCTTCCCCTTGGAAGACAACCTGGTAGCGGCCATCTTACCCCGGGCTCCGCAACGAGAGCAGTTCTCGCGGGAGCCGAGATACACCGCCCCGCAACCGCCGCATGTGTGTCCCTCGAGATAGGGCTCACCATCCGCCGGCAATTTGAGCCAACTGACAACCGGAAGGGGACCCGCCACTTCTCCCTGCTGCGACATGCGTACCTCACATACGATCCGATACATACGATCCGATACATACGATCCGATTTGGCTACTCGAACCCGCCACCATGGTGACGCGGCACGTTCATTCTCCAACCGCACAAGGTTGACCGCAACGCCGTCGATGTCGTTTCCATGATGCGCAGGGCGGGCAGCGCAGCGCACCAATGCGGATTCATCATGGTCACGATCTGTTTCCGTAGAAACTCTTCGAAACGTACGGGTGGAGCGAGATGCGATCCGTGTCGCATGCGATCGTTGATACTCCGGGAAACCCAACGAGCACTTATTGGGACGTGACACGTCGGGCAACGGTCTGGATCGTCGGCAAGGGCTTGCCATTTTGGTCCTTGCGCGTCGTTACTTCGCGGAAACGGTCAGGTCCGAGGCAGGTGAAGTTTACCGTGGCAAAGGTCTTCGATCCGTCGGGATGCAGTGTGGTATCCGAAAAAATGATCGTGGTTCCAGCCACGATTCGAGATTGCGCCGGCTGCGAGATCACCCGCTCCCAACGACTTCCGTCTTTGAAGTGTCCCACACCCCGCCAGGCTCTTGTCTTCGGGTCATAGCCGTGCATGGACGTCGCGTCCTTGCCGAACCAGATATTGCACTTGCCAGCCGTGCCGATGCATCGCGCAGTCTCAGTACTTTTCTTGCCCGCTTCTTCCATTTCGATTTTCCAGTTTCCTTGGAAAAAACGAGCGTGTTCGTAAAGCTCCTCGATATCGCCTGCTCCACACACGCCGGGAAGCGTTACGACCGCCAGCATTACTGCACTAGCGCACCGCCACAAGCTGCAGGGAAATTTTCGAGAACGAAGGCTCGTGATCTGAGCAGCTACAAAAATGAATTCCGAAGGCCGTTTGCTGGTAACTGACATGGGGTTCCTTTCGGGCTTATGTAGCGTCGCGATCGCGCAGGGTTCTAACATAGGCCCGACGGCAACTCAACAAATCCGCGCCGTGGGGTAGAACACCAATATGGCACGAAAGACGCGTCAAGATCAGGCGTCGCCGTCGGTACGGTGTTCTCTGTCGATCGGGAGTAGCGTGTCGGTATTCTGATGAATCCGCTCCAACCCTACTCTTGTCTGAACACCCGCAGGGCTGTTCAAACGTTGCCCTACCAGTCGATTCTCGGGGCCAGACGGCGGCACCATGAGAAACCGGCCGCCGCATCAACACTCAATCAGAGAGATTCGAAAACCACCGATCGTTGCAGACCGGCCCCGCCCCTGCGCAGCGGATTGGCAACTTCACCGGCGGTCGAAGGCAGGCGCGCTGCGAACCTACAAACGATGATCCTAAATCCACTGGCTGGAATCGGTCGTCAGTTGGTTCTCTGGAGCATTGCCCGTGTTGACCGTGCCCTCGCGCACCAGAAGCATCACGTGGCATGCCGACTCGGCAACCGGTTTGTGCTCAACACCGGCCGGCACCACTAACATTTCACCCGTTTGTAGTGTTACCGGTTCGTCGCGAAAATCGATGCGCAGCTGGCCCGCGAGCACGATGAAGACCTCGTCCGTCTCCGGATGGCTGTGCCACACAAACTCCCCTTCGAGCTTGGCGAGCTTGAATTGAAAGTCATCGACCTGGGCGATCACCTTGGGCGACCACCGTTCGGTAAACAAATCCAGTTTATTGGACAGGTTAACAACAGTTGGCGCCACGTTCGGTTCCTTATGATTCATGGGCGATATGGAGCAACCACACAAACCGCGGTCGGTCTTCGCCACCATCGGTCTCGCAGCTGTCATGCACCCGTGAGATGGTGCCGACCGACGGCCCTCCGGCGATCACCAACGCACACATCCACGTCTGATTGTGTGGGACTCCCCGAGTTCGATCCCGTTAGATTACTTGATTTTCGAAATGTTCGACATCCGCCGTGGTGCGGACCGCGCGCCGACATCCTGGTCCCGACTCGGGTCCGCCACCATCGGCATCTTCTCAGACCACCACCGGTGGCTCGCGTCTGCGGTGAAGTTGATTTACGATGAAACCAACCACGCTGCGTTCCAGCCAGTCTCCTTATCTCCAAGACCCATCCATTCGGATTGATTGGGTACCGTGCTATGCAATCGCGTCGCATGCAATCGAGCCGCCCCCCGCATTCACTTCTGCTGTTCACCGCAGCGGTTGTCGGTTGTTGCCTGACTCCGATTGCGGCCAGCGGCCAACCGCGCCTGCGATTCGCGACCTACAACGCATCTCTGTTCGGCAAGGTGGCCGGTGAGATCCGTGAGCGACTGGCCGACGGCGCCGACGACCAAGCTGAAAAAGTTGCCGCAATCGTTCAGACGATTCGGCCCGACGTGTTGTTGATCAATGAGCTCGACTACGACGCAGACGGCAATACCGCAAAACTGTTGGCGGAAAAATTCTTTGCCAAGCCGCAGGGCGACCGCTTCCCAATCGAATACCCGTACGTCTATTCGATTCCGAGTAATACGGGTATCGACAGCGGGCTCGACTTGGACCACAACGGCAAGACGGGCGAAGCGGCCGACGCCTGGGGGTACGGTAAATACCCCGGACAGTACGCGATGGCCGTCTTTAGTCGATACCGCATCATCGAGGATGGGGTCCGCACATTCCAAAACTTCCTCTGGAAAGATCTGCCCGCTGCCAAGCGCCCATTCGATCCCGAGACCAAGAAGCCCTATCACGACGACGCCACGTGGAACCGCTTGCGACTGTCGAGCAAAAACCATGTCGATGTACCCGTGATGGTCATCGGACGGCCGATCCACATCCTCGTGAGCCATCCGACGCCACCGGTGTTCGACGGAAAGGAAGACCGCAACGGATGTCGTAACCACGATGAAATCAAGTTCTGGATCGACTATCTCGCCGGGGAAGAGGGAAAGCAGGCCCAGTACATCGTCGACGATGCGGGCAAGCGTGGCGGGGTCGACCTCAACGACCTCGTTGTCGTGATGGGAGATTTGAACGCGGATCCCGCCGACGGTGACGGAGATCAGCGGGTCATCGATTCGCTCTTGAGTCATTCTCGCCTGCAGGACCCGCTTCCCATTAGCCACGGGGCGGTCGAAGCGAAAATGGACGATGCCGGCAAGCCTGACCGCGATACGGCCAGTTTCCGCTCTGCGAACATGCGGGTCGACTACGTGCTTCCCGACCGCCGGATTTATTTGCGCGAAAGCCGGGTTTTTTGGCCCCCGCAAGCGAGCGAGGATCATCGCTTGATCACCGACAGCGACCATCGCATGGTCTGGATCAAGGTCGAGATCCCTTAGCGCCCCGGCGCGGCCGGCGCGCATCGCAACGTCTCGACAAACCACTCGCTGTTCCGACACCCGGGTCGCTGTATGGCCCGCGCGGTCTCTGATGCAACCAACGCGCCATCGGCACGTTCCACGTCCAGGACCAACCCGATCGGAGAAGCGGCCGGCAGCCCTGTTGTGAACGTGCCAACGCGCTCAAACTGGTCCGAGCCAGTACTCAGGCGATGGGGTCGCGGCAGATGTCTTGGTTCCATCCGACCCAACTGCCGTCACTCCTCCTATGAGTATTCGCCGTCGCGGCGGCTACAATAGAGACCCGTGCGTCGCCGGTCAGGTAACGGATACGCGATGTGTGGGTCTCCGCGATCGGCCCTCGTACTACAGCGCGTTGGCTTCGAAAACCGACCCGCCGACACAAGTGGGCTTGTCTCGGGCATCGTCTCGAGCCGGGCGATGCTCGAACACCGACGCAACTTCAGTCGCCGCTGCTCGGGCGCGCGGCTGTGATGCACTCGAGAAAGTCGTCCCGTGTCCGATTCAATCCGTTTCAGTACGACGCGATTCAGATTCCGACCCATGGGGGTAGGTTGGGCCGTGCTGTACGTCGGCTTCACCCCGATTTCGCTACGTGCCGATGACCCGAACGAGTTCTTCGAACAGAAGATCCGACCGGTGCTGGTCGAGCATTGCTATGCGTGCCATTCAACGACCGCGGCGAGCAACAACAAATTGCAAGGAAAACTGCGGTTGGACACTCGGGAGGCAAGTCGCGCAGGAGGCGAAAGTGGACCGGCCGTGGTGCCCGGGAAGCCGGATGACAGTCTGTTGATTTCGGCGCTGCGACACGACTCCTTCAAAATGCCCCCCAAAGGCAAACTGCCAGAAGGCGTGATCGAGAACTTCGTGAAGTGGATCGAGATGGGTGCACCCGATCCGCGCGGCGGGGGCAAGGCGGTCTCAGCCCACGTGCTCGACGTGAAAGCAGCGCGCAAGTCGTGGGCATTCCAACCGCCGAAACGGCCGACACCGCCCGCGGTGGACGACGCCGACTGGCCACGCGGCGCCATCGATCGTCTCGTGCTGGCAAACCTGGAATCCAACGGAATGCGTCCGGCGCCTACCGCTGATAAGCGAACGCTCCTCCGACGCGCCTCGTACGACCTGCTCGGGTTGCCGCCGACACCCCGACAGATCGCTGCGTTGCTGGCCGACGAAACTTCCGAGGCCTTCGATCACGCTGTGGACCGGCTGCTCGCTTCGCCGGACTTCGGCGTCCGGTGGGCGCGACACTGGCTCGACAACGTGCGGTACGCAGAGGACGACCCGACCTGCGCTGCGAACAACAACGGGACGTTCTCGATCGCGCTGTATCGTGACTGGGTCGTCGATTCGTTCAATCAGGATTTGCCGTACGACCAGTTCGTACGATTGCAGGTAGCCGGCGATTTGATGTCGCCCGAGGATCCCGAACAGATCGATGTCGACGGCTTGACGGCAACCGGAATCTGGGGCCTGGCGCATCTGGTCGAGGGCAACGACCACGAGAAGGTGATTGCGGACTTCGTCGATGAACAACTAGACGTCCTGGGCCGCACCTTTCTGGGACTCACCATTTCCTGCGCCCGCTGTCACGACCACAAATTCGATCCGATCACACAAACCGAGTATTACGCGCTGGCCGGGATCTTCTACAGCAGCCACATTTTTACCTTTCGGGGGAAGAGCGCGTGGGTTCGAGACCGTGTCCAACTGCGACTGCTGCATACGAAGAGTGCGCAGCGTGCATTCGAGGCGAACGAGCAACGGCTAAAAAAATTGAGTGCAGAGATTGCGGCGATCGAGAAACAACACCGCCAGGCACTCGAGCTGATGGCAGTACGCCGTGACCTGTTGGTTCAGACAATGCGCGAGGCACCTGGCGACGATCAGCGGGCCGAGGTCGAGAAGCGGGTCCGAGAACTGCGAAAGCGGGAGTCCGAACTGGTCGAAGATCAGAAGCAGAACGGCTGGGATCCCAATCCGGAACAACTGGACCGTCACGCCAGACTGGTTCCCGATCGCGATCGGCTGCAGCGGGAAATCGACGCCGTCCCGCTGCGCATGGTCATGCGGGAAGGCCCGGTTCCCGGCACTCGGCACAAACAGGCCGGAGATGTACCCCTGTTCGTCCGGGGCGACCATTTAGCGCTGGGTCGATCCGTGCCGCGGGGTTTTCCTCGGCTTCTCTCGAACGAGGCCGCGACACGTCCGCGTATCAGTGGTAGCGGCCGGCTGGAACTGGCGCGCTGGTTGACGCGGCCAAACCACCCGCTGACCGCCCGCGTGATGGCCAATCGTATCTGGCAACATCTGTTCGGCGCCGGCATCGTGACCACCCCCAGCAACTTCGGAAAGCTCGGACGCCCTCCCACGCACCCCGAACTGCTCGACTATTTGGCGGTGCGTTTGGTCTCCGGCGGCTGGTCCCTCAAATCGTTGATCCGTGAGATCGTGACATCGCGCGCGTATCAACAGGCGTGCATCCCATCGCCCGGCAATTTGCGACGCGATCCGGAGAACCGCCGGTTCGGGCGCATGAACCGTAAGCGACTCGACGCAGAAGCGCTAAAGGACACTCTACTCTGCCACAGCGGCCTGATCGCCCGAACCGAATCGGGACGGTCACGAAAATCGGGCCGCGCACTGTACGACGAAACCAGCCGAGACAAACCCCAAACGATGCTGGGCTTGTTCGATGGGGCTGATCCCGACCTGGTGGTACCCCGTCGCGAGGATTCGACGTCGGCCACACAGGCACTGTTTATGTTGAACAACCCGATCGCGCTGACCACCGCCGCCGCCGTCGCGAATCAAGCGATTCTCAAATCGGAGCAGGGACGCACTCGCCTGACGAGTATTTATCTGCAACTCTTTGGACGCCCCGCTTCCGAGCAAGAGTGGCAATTGGCGTCCGAGATTATTCAACACGCGCGGGCAACTCGAGAGCAACTACGCGCCGCTGGCACCGTTGACGTTGACGTTGATTCTGGCCCCTGGCAGGACCTTTGCATGGCGCTCATTTGCAGTAACGAGTTCCTCTATCTCGATTGAGGCGACCTTCGGATCGATGACCTCCTTTGTTCCAGCAACCGATCGTTTGAATCCGTCGATCAGTCGCCGCGACATGCTGCGCGGTGCGGCGGCGGGGTTCCCGCTGTTGCCCTTGTACAAATTACTGGCGGAGGATTTCGCCGCCAGCGGCGCCAATCCACTAGCTGCGAAGCGGCCGCATCATCCAATCCGCGCCAAAAGCGTTATCTTCCTGTTTATGGGGGGAGGGCCATCGCAGGTTGATCTTTTCGATCCCAAACCGAAACTAGCTGATTACAAGCAGATTCCGATTCAACTGCCACGGATCACGCGCGACGCGACTCCCGATTGCCGCCCGTCACCGTTTCGGTTTCGCCAACACGGAGAGGCAGGCATCTGGATCAGTGAACTGCTGCCCCATCTGACCCACTGCGCTGACGACATCTGCGTGATTCGTTCGATGTGCTGCGACCAGATCGAGCACAGTGGTGCCATCCGCCAATTGACAACCGGCGATGGTGTGCTTCCTCGGCCCAGTGTGGGCGCATGGACCCTCTACGGTTTGGGCAGCGAGACCGACAGCCTCCCCGGTTTCGTTTCGATCGGTTCGCAGACCAATCTACCGGGTAAACCGACGTACGGTTCGTCCTTTCTTCCGACCGCGTTTGAGGGCACATCGATCACCGACGTCAACCGACCGATCGACAATCTGGCGATGCCAGTACCGAAAGAAATTCAGTTTGCCAGACTGGCCGCGATCCGACGGATTAGTGAACTCCATCGACGAAATCGCCAGCACGACCGCCGGCTCGACGCGCGCATCGCTGCCTACGAATTGGCCTTTCGGATGCAAACGCAGGCCCCCGAAGCATTCGATCTGGCGCGCGAGAGTCAGGCGATGCATAGGCTGTACGGTCTCGATCACGAAAAAACAGTGGATTACGGTCGGCAGTGCTTATTGGCGCGGCGGTTGGTCGAGCGCGGTGTGCGCTACGTTGTCGCCAATGTCGACAATAAGTGGGACGACCACGGCGATGTCCGCGCCCACCAAAAACCGGCATTACTTTCCGATCAACCGGTTGCGGCGCTGCTCACCGATCTGAAATCGCGTGGCATGCTGGACGAGACATTGGTCGTCTGGGGTGGTGAATTCGGGCGCACTCCGACGGCGCAGGGTGGAGGGCGCGACCACCATCCGTACGGTTTTACGATGTGGCTGGCGGGTGGCGGCGTGCGGGGAGGAGTGACCTACGGTACCACCGACGATTTCGGTTTCTTCGCGGTCGAGAACAAAGTCCACATCCACGACCTACACGCCACGATTTTGCACCTGTTGGGGCTCGACCACGAACGGCTCACCTATCGCTACGGTGGTCGCGACTTCCGACTCACCGATGTGCACGGGAGTGTGATGCACGAGCTGCTCACATGACAACAGAAACATAATTCCGGTGCCCCATTTGGAGACGATCGCCGACTACTTTACTACAATCAGTTGTCGGGNTTATCCGCGGTGCCGCTGTGATTGAACCGTGACAACCGACTGTACCTGGAGAACGCCGGGTAGGGCCGACCACCACACACCAAGAGATCATGAAGGCTCGCCGTCGATGTTGCTGCGAAACTACGTCACAAGATCACGCGATCGCCACACCCAACGGCCGCGCTGCCAGCAGCGTTTGCCGGGGCCGTGCAACCATCGGCGCGCGGGCGTCGTCGATCGCCGGATTGTGAGCCTGTTGTGCGTCGTGATCGCGGTTTGTGTCAGCGNTGCGAGCCTCACCGCCGAAGAACCCGAACCGTTCGATGCGTTGGCGGCAAAGTACGACCGTGCCATTCGGCCACTGCTGAAAGGCTTTTGTCTAGACTGCCATTCGACGAAGCAGAAAGAGGGCGAATTTGATCTCGAGCGGTTTGCCAGTTTCGACAAAGTTCGGCTCGATGCCGAGGCCTGGCAGAAGGTCGACGAGATGCTCGGTCGTGGCGAAATGCCACCGGAGGACAGCAAACAGCTCTCCGCTGAACAACGGAAGCGGCTCCGCGAATGGGTGCGAGACTATCTCAATCTCGAAGCGCGGTCGCGGGCGGGCGATCCGGGACCGGTCGTACTGCGGCGACTCAATAACGCTGCGTACACCTACACGGTCCGTGACCTGGTGGGCGTCGATTTGGATCCGACACTGCGGTTTCCCACCGACAGCGCCGCCGGCGAAGGATTCACCAACACGGGTGACGCGCTGGTGATGTCGCCGGGGCTGCTGCGGAAGTATTTCGACGCGGGCAAGGAGATTGCCNGCCACGCGGTGCTGTTGCCGGATGGATTTCGCTTCTCTCCACACGCGACNCGACGGGGCTGGACCGATGAGATCCTCGACGAGATTCGCAACTTTTACGCGAACTTCGTTGACTCCGTGGACCTGGGCAGCGGTCTGGAAGTCGGCTACATCAATGGCCACAGCGATACGCGACTCGGAAAAGCGGGTCGGGTGCCGTTGGAAAAGTACTTTGCTGCGCTACTGGCGGAACGCGATGCGCTCACCGCGGGNGGTAACACGATCGCTTCGGTGGCCCGCGCGCGGGGCCTCAACGGCCGGTATTTGGGCACACTCTGGTCGCGTCTCTCGGGCTCTGATCCCTCGCTCGTGTTAGATTCGCTCCGCGCCCGTTGGCGCAGCGCAAAGCCGCCCGACGCCGCTGCACTGACCGCCCTAGTCACTACCTGGCAGCGAGGGTTATGGGGGTTCAACCCCATCGGCCTGCGCGGGAGAAAGGGATCTTCATCCCGGTGGATGGAACCGGTCGANCCACTGGTCGCNCAGCAGGATCTGAGTTTCAAGATTCCGGCGGCGGAAAAAGAGGGTGGCANTCAGCGAGTCGTCGTCTCGCTGGTCGCCACCGATGCAGGGGATGGCAACGAACACGACTACGTCGTGTGGCGACAGCCGCGGTTGGTCAAAGATGGCCAACCGGACATTTTGCTGCGCGACGTACGCGAGCTTGCACCGGATGACCCGGCGAGCGATCCAGTGGAGTGGGGCCTCGACCCCGCGATGTTCGGCAAGCACCCCAACGGCAAGGCGATCGACGCCACTTCNCTATGCGTTCGCGCTCCGTCGGTGATCGAGATTTGTTTGCCCGCCGACCTGGTATCCGGCTATGAACTGCGTACAACCGCTGTGCTCGAAGAAGAAACAGGGCGTCAGGGGAGCGTGCAAATCGAAGTCGTGAGTGGCGCCCCCGCCGCTAAGTCCGGGCTCCTCCCCAGCGAGGTCGCTGTGAAGTACTCGCAAGTCACCCAGGTGTTCTCAGCACATCGCAGCGTCTCTTTTTCGCGACCGATCCTCGTCGGCGAAAACAGCGCCGCGCGCAGCGCGCTCGAGGCCGCGCTGGATGACTTCCGCAACCTGTTTCCAACCGCACTCTGCTATACGCAGATCGTGCCCGTCGATGAACTTCATACGACTACACTGTTCTACCGCGAGGACAACCACCTCGTGCGGCTGATGCTCGACGAGACACAGAAAGCCCACATCGACGATCTCTGGAACGAATTGCGCTATGTCAGCCAGAGTGCGCTCAAACGCGTCGTGGTACTGACGGATCTTCTGGATGCGATGAGCGTAAATCAAGCAGACCAGCAATCCCAATTCCACGCGCTCGAACCATTGCGCACGCCGTTCGACGAGCGCGCCGCCGCGTTCCGCGCCGAGCAGTTGGCTGTCGAACCAGCGCACGTCGATGCGTTGATTGAACTGGCCGACCGCGCCTATCGGCGACCGCTGAACGACGTGGAACGCANCGGCCTCCGCGGGCTGTACCGGCAACTACGCAAACAGGGACTGCCACACGAGGCGGCGTTTCGGCTCACACTCGCTCGCGTCTTCGTCGCCACACCGTTCTTGTTTCGGCTTGAGACCCCGCCCGTGGGAACCGCCGCCGCGGGCGTATCCGATTGGGAACTTGCCAGTCGGCTGAGCTATTTCCTGTGGTCATCGCAGCCCGACGATGCACTGCGGGCGGTGGCTGCCGGTGGCGCGCTGGATTCGCCCGAGATGCTGGTAACGCAGTCCGAGCGCATGCTGGCAGATGCGCGTATCAGACGCTTGGCCACCGAGTTCGCCTGCCAGTGGCTGGAGATCTACGACTTCTCACAAAATGACGAAAAGGACGAGGAACGGTTCCCCGAGTTCGCCCGGCTGCGCGGGGAGATGTATNAGGAATCGGTGCTGTTTGTTGAAGACATGTTCCGCAACGACGGCTCGATCCTGGATCTGCTCAATGCCGATCACGCGTTCCTGAATGAGTCGTTGGCGAAGCACTACGGCATCGGTGGCGTGAGCGGACCCGAGTGGCGACGGGTGACCGATGTGCGCCGGTTGGGCCGGGGTGGTGTGCTGGCGATGGCAGCCGTGTTGGCCAAGCAGTCGGGTGCGTCACGGACGAGTCCCATCGTGCGCGGAAACTGGGTATACGAAGCGCTGCTCGGCGAGCGTCTACCCAAACCACCCGCAACGGTCCCTCAATTACCGGTGCGCGTGCCCGCCGGATTGACCGCGCGGCAGTTGGTTGAGCAACACAGTTCCGTACCCGCATGCGCCAAGTGCCACGCGCGGATCGANCCGTTGGGATTCGCCTTGGAACAGTACGATGCCATCGGTAGGCTACGCGCAGCGGCGGCGGAGACCAAGGCCGAGCTCATCGACGGCCAGACCATCGAGGGGATCGATGGTCTGCGGGACTATTTGTCGAACGACCGCCGGCACGATTTTGTGCAGCAGTTTTGCCGCAAGTTGCTAGGCTACGCGCTAGGCCGCGCAGTGCAGCTTTCAGATGAGCCCTTGCTGGCGGAAATGGAGCGGCAGTTAGCGGCGAATGGGTATCGCAGCAGCGTAGCCATCAAGACCATTGTGCTGAGTCGACAGTTCCGCGAAATTCGAGGCAGACAACAGGACCGTGAATGACNCCCTTTGCATGACGAAACCCACCGTGTCGCACCCCGACAGCGGATTCCGCGGGGTAGGTTTCTTCAGTCGTTTGAGATAAACACCCGGTTGATCCAAACCAGAAAGGCACCAACACATGCCAGCGCATCACCCTTCTCGTCGCATTTTCCTTCGAGGTCTGGGCGTGACGATGGCGCTGCCATGGCTGGAATCGCGCGCTGTCTGGGGAGATGAACCGGCGCAACCGGAAAGCCAGGCGCCGGTACGGCTGGCAGTGCTGTTTGCGGGGAATGGCTTTCACAGCACCGAATGGTGGGCCAAGGGCGAGGGCGCGCAGATGGAACTCGGTCAGGTGCTCACGCCGCTGACCGACTTCCGTGAGAAATTGCTCTTCATCCGCGGACTCTACAACGAGCAAGCGCTCAAGGGGAATATTCACAGCTCACAGACGGGCAATCTACTTTCCGGGGCGTCTCTCGCCTCGGGTGGCCGGATTCGCTCGGGCACCAGCTTCGACCAGATCGTCGCCCAGCAGTACGGACAATCGACGAAGGTGCCGAGCCTCGTCCTCGGTTGCGAAAAGTCGATTCCGGGGATCCACAAAAACTACTCGCTGCTCTACAGTTCGCACATTTCGTGGAGTTCTCCGATCTGCCCGACACCACTGGAACTTTACCCGGCGCTCGCGTTCGATCGCCTGTTTAAGGACCAATCCGGCCCCGGTGACAAGAGCGTGCTCGACGCGGTGCTCGACGAAGGAAAACGCTTTCGACGAGACATCAGNTCGACCGATCGACTCAAACTCGACGAGTACCTCAACTCGGTACGTGAAGTCGAGCAGCGTATCGAACGTGCCGACAAACGGGGCGAGTTACAAGGCTGGCGGCCAACGCTCGACGAACCGAACGTGCCGCGCCCGGCGGATGGCATCCCACAAGACCTCCCCGAGCATATGCGGNTGATGTGCGACATCCTGGTGCTGGCGTTTCAAACCGACGCGACGCGCGTCTGCACCCTCAAACTCAACAACGATATCAGCTACCTGCGATTCCCGCATCTGGGCATCAACAGCCAACACCACGGNCTGTCACATCAAAACGGTGCCGATTGGTTGAAAGTGAATCAGTTCTTTCTGGAGCAACTCGGTTACGTCGCTCGTAAACTGNACGCGATCCAGGAAGGCGAACGAACCGCGCTCGATAACTCGATGATCCTGTTCTGTTCCAGCATGCTGACCGGCGGTCACGATGCCACGCAACTCCCCAACGTCCTGCTCGGTGGCGGCGGCGGTCAGATCCAAGGTGGCCGGGTACTCGACTACCTCGGCAAGCCCAATCGCAAGATGTGCAGCCTCTACCTGTCTCTGCTCGACAAGTACGGCATCCACCTGAACAAGTTCGGCGACTCAACGGAACGATTGTCCGAAGTGTGACGGCAGCCGCCGGCGAAACTCGCCGATCGGGTGCCATGCGCCGCGCGGTGAGCGACACGGCCAAAACCGCACGCTGTTTGTCGCCGTGAGCGCACAACACCGTCGGCGACCATCTGTCCGACAATCGCCTGCGGCGACCCTCACAAACGCCGGCACCGCATCAGACCAGGGAAGAGGCGGCATCCCCACTCAATTGACCGATCCCACAGCGACCTCAAAACACGCCCCGGTCGGTCGCGATTACAATTTCCGGAACTGAGACCGACCTGTCATCCACTGACGAAAGACCGACATGAACGAACCACTCGCCTACCTGAAGGGTGAATTTGTCCCGGCCTCACAGTGCGTGCTACCGCTCTACGACTTGGGAATTGTCCTCGGCGCGGCGGTCACCGATTTCTTGCGTACCTTTGACCAGCGCCCCTACCGAATGGAGGATCATATCGAGCGGNTTTACCGGTCGTGCAAGTACGCGAGGATCGAGCCCCCCGTGAANTTCCAGGAGAGCATCGCCATCTCAAAGCGGTTACTCGCCGAGAACAGCACCCTGGCCCCCAACCAGGAGCTGGGCCTGATCTTNTATATGACGGCCGGGGAAAACGCGGTCTACGCTGGAGCGGCCGGCATGCCCAAGAGCCCCACCCCCAGTTATGTCCAACACACGTTCCCGATGCGATTCGATCTGTTTCGTGATATTTTCATCACGGGTGTCCATTGTATGACCCCCGCTCCGCGCCACTGGCCGCCGCAATGCCTCTCTTCGAAGATCAAAAACCGCAATCGGTTGCATATGTGGATCGGTGAACAGGAAGTCCGCCAGATCGACAACAGCGCCATGCCGCTGTACCTCGACATCGATGGAAACATCACCGAAACCGGCGGGTCGAACTTCGTCATCTACCGTGACGGCCAGGTAATTTCACCGCGTCGCAATAACATCCTGTGGGGCATCAGCCTGACCGTTCTNTCGGAAATCCTGGCCGAGATGGGGATCCCGTTCGTCGAGCAGGACATCCAGACCTATGACGTCGTCAACGCCGAAGAAGCCTGGATCCCGACGACCCCCTACTGCCTGGGACCGGTGGTGAAGATCAACGGCGTTCCGATCGGAGACGGTCGGCCTGGCCCCATGTGGCGCCGCGTGATCGATCACTGGAGCCAGATCGTCGGCAAGGATATTTACCGCGAGACGGCCGAGGCNGCGCCCATGGCTTAAAGGGCGNCGCTGATTTGTGTCATTTGCCCGGCCGCTGCAGAGATCCGATNCGCCCCGCCCCGCCGTCCCGAAAACCGCAACGAGCCAGGCGGACAACGCACTCACGCGAACAGGGTCCGCAACGGCGCGCCCTCGGCCGCCGGATGGGACCGATCGAAAGGATCCCGAATCGGCGACTTCGGATCGATGCCCAGTCGCCAGAACAGTGTCGCGGCAAAATCGCCCGGGGTCACGGGGTTCGTATGGGGNTACGCNCCAATCTGGTCGCTTTGGCCGTACCGCTGGCCGCCGTTGATCCCGCCACCCGCTAGGACGGCGGTAAAACAAGCGGGCCAGTGGTCGCGGCCNGCGTTCTTATTGATNCGGGGCGTGCGGCCGAACTCCCCCAANGCAACGACCAGCGTCGACTGCAACCTTCCGCGCAACTGAAGGTCTTCGATCAGCGCCGACAGGGCGCGATCGGCGGGCGGTANCANCCGGTCGCGGTGATCGCTGAAATTCTTGGTGTGGCTGTCCCAGTTCTTCTTGTCACCCTGTTGCGCGTGGTCAAACACGGTGACGAATCGGACGCCCGCCTCGACCAATCGACGGGCCAGCAGCACACTCTGTCCGTGTTTGTTCCGGCCGTAACGATCGCGCGTNCGGGTGTCTTCGTCGGCAATGTCAAAGGCCTTACGTACGTCCTTTGACGAGAGAATGGAACAGGCCTTTTCATAGAAGCGAGCGAGCCGGGCCGGCTTCGCAATGCGGTCCAGACCGCTGCGTTGTCGATTGAACAGCACCCGCATGGCCTCGCGCTGCGCCATCCTCTGCGAGGACAGATCGGCCGGCAAATCCAACAACGACATGGCCGCCGGCAACTTGTTTGACGCAATGCTGAAGTGGTCCGCATTCGGATCTGCTTCGACCTGGAAGCGTTCGTACGCCGGTCCCAGAAAACCGGCGGTCTGACCTGGGATCAACGTCGCGCCGTCCCACATCGTGTGCGGTAGGGCGACGTGCGGCAAGATATGACCCTCGTCGCGCGACAGATAGCTGATTGTCGAACCGAGCGCTGGGTAAAACCGTTTCTCGGGTGACCCCAAATCGTTGTCACCGCCGGGCGGAGTTCTGCCGGTCAACGTTTCTCCTACCGCGGTGATGTGAGCCTGCATTTGGTGATGCAGCGTGTGGACCAGTCCGATGTGATGCATCACCTTGGCGCAGCCGGCCAGATGCTCACTGATCTGCAATCCGGGCACCGACGTGGAAATCTGCTTGAACTCACCGCGAATTTCTGCCGGCGCGTCCGGCTTCATGTCCCAGGTATCGAGGTGGCTCGGTCCACCGTAGTAGAAAATCAGGATACAGGAGTCGACGCCGGCAGCTCGGGCGTCGCGGGCCCTCGTTTGATGGCTGCGCAAGAACGTCGGCAAATCGAGGCCCAACGATCCGATCGCGCCGACCTGTAGAAGGCGGCGACGGGTGAAGTGCCGTGACCTCGACATTCGAGTTCCCCTTGTCATTTCCCGAGCCGCAGGCCCGCTCGCGATCCGCACGATTTCCACCCGTTGGGTCGGTCATTCTCCAGTGTATTCGATCGCTGAGCGCGGCGACAACGCCGTTGCCCCTGGGGTGGCTCCGATCGCGGGGCTGCGGCGAGTTGCCGACCGCCCGCAGACCGGTTATCAGTGGTGGGGAGACACCCGTTCCAGGTAACCGATCCAGCAACTGAGGTCGCGGTCATGACATCTCTCCGAATCGGGCTCGCGCAAACACGGCAAACCGGAGAATTGGCAGCCAATGCCCAGACCATTCTGAGGTACCTCGATCGAGCGGCCGAACAGGGCGTGCAAATTCTGTGTTTCCCCGAAACACAAACCGTCGGGTACCGTGTCGACATCGCCGAAATCGACGGTCCGTCTCCTGTGGAAGCGTTAGATCGCCTGCACACCCGAGTCGCCGAGCGCTGCGCCGAGGCCCGCATGGCTTGTATTCTGGGAACCGAAACGCCCGCCTCCCACGACCCCGCGGCCAAACCCTATAACTCGGCGCTGATCATCGATGACCGAGGGGAGATCATCGGGGTTCACCACAAGACCAAACTAACTCCGCTCGACGCCTTGGCCTACACCCCGGGAAGTTCCATCGAAACGGTGGAGCTGTGCGGCGTACGTGTGGGAATCGTGATTTGCTTCGAGGGCTTTCGGTTCGCCGAGACAACCGCCGAGTGCGTTCGCCAGGGAGCGCAGCTCATCTTCCATCCGCAGAACAACACGACCCGCCCCAACGACTGGAAAACACCGATCCATCACGCAATGATTACGACACGGGCCGCCGAAAACACCGTCTGGTTTGCTTCCTGTAACGCCTGTTTGGACCCACACCAAAACTGCCGTTCGCTCGTGATTGCTCCCGATGGACGCGTACACGCCCAAACCGAACTGAGACAGGAAACGCTACTGGTCACCGACATCGATCTCCGCCTGGCGACACGTGCGATGTTCCGGTTTGACCTGGAAGATTGTGCCGAAGTGCTATTCGCAGATACCGTGCGGCGCGATGAGTTTGACTCGATCCTGCCGACCGGAGAGAAAAAGCCCACCGATTGATTCCCTCGCGCTTGGACCACCGGTCGCCCGTTGTTCAAGCGGACGGATCCGCCGCGCCACCTGGAGACGGGCACGGTCGCGGCGTTTCAGTCTGTCTCCCACGCGCAGCCGCGCGCCGTTGTGACGGCCGGACGATAGGCTCACCCGCATGCCGGGCACCCAAAACTGCCGACCATCGCAAGATGGGAACCGATGATCTAGCGCATCAAAACACCTAGTAAAAAGCCGACCCGAGAAGGATGGCCGAACAACGAAAGTACCATGAAGCGCATGGCAATTCTGAGGGACCTGATGGAACGGGGGGAGACACCGCACCGGGAATTCGCGATGAGCGTGGTCAGCCTGGGGACCGAGTGGGGTCTCGTAGCGCTGTCGGGTAAGGTCTTTAGTGCATACGAACTGGGGATCAACGCCTTCGGCCGCTTCACACATTCGATGGTGCTGGCCCACGGCGACGAAACGGTGGGGTACATCCCAACCGGCACTTCCCTGCCGCTGGGAAAACAAACGCCGATCGTCGCAGAGGTGGCGTGCATCGAGACCGAGTCGTTCCCTGGGTTCTTTGACGGCGCCGCCGTGGCGACTGACCGAGGCCTGCACAGAGCCACCGCCTGGTTTCAACTCCCTCAGATCACCGTCGCCAACCGCTTGGCCAACCGGTCGAGCGCCGGGCTGATGTCATGCGGATCGAGGTGGATGTTCAGCAGGCTGAAGGCGTCCTGGTTGGCGAGCGCCGCGTTGAGCGCCTGGTCGAGTTCGCCCTCGTTGTGGACCTCAAATCCCCAACCACCGCCCAGCAGGTCGGGCAGCCGGTGATAGTCCCAATTGGGGATGTCGTTGAACGGCCCTTCTTGCAGAAACCGTTCGGTTGTGTACCCCTTGTTGTTCAGCACCAGCACAATCGGATTGAAGCCGTGTTTGACGGCGGTCGACAATTCCAGACAGGTCATCTGGAACGACCCGTCACCGACCAGCACGACCGGCCGCAACGCCCGGTTGGCAACCTGCGCCCCAACCGCTGCGGGCACCGCGAAACCCATCGAAGCGTAGTAGGCCGGGCTGAGGAACTCGGTGTGCCGGTAGATCGTCAGGTCGGCCGCTGCGAACAGCGAATCACCGACGTCAGCCACCACCACCATCTCTTCGGTCAACAGTTCGTTGATCCGCTGGAACAGCCGCTGGATCGTTACCTTCTCGTCGGCACGCGGTTCGAACGGACCGGGTTGGGCGGAAGGGTCCGGAAGCGGGCGCGGGGCGACGTCGAGCTTCGCCTCGGCCAACCCACCGACGAAGTCTTCCAGCAGTACGTCGTGGAAGTGATGATGCCGAATACGCAGCTTCTCGCTGGTGACATAGATGCAGCGCCCGGGGTCAAGATTCGCAGTGAAGATCCCGAGGTTGATGTCGGTCATGAACGTTCCCAACAGGATCACGCAGTCACTCGACTCGACAAACCGCCGCACATCGTCACGACCCATCGCCCCTTCGTACACGCCGAGATACAGCGGGTGCCGCTCGCTGACGACGCTTTTGCCCAACAGCGTCGCGCACATCGGAATCTGGTTTCGCTCGACAAACCGCAGCACGTCTTCGCGTAGTCCAAACCGATGGACCTCGACGCCCACCACGACGACCGGTCGCTGGCAGGCGTCGATCAGCGCGCCGGCTTCGTCGAGCGCCTCGCCGAGCGCGGCCGGCTGGCTGGTCAGCGTTTCGACGAGCGGTTCGTGCGGGTACAGGGCGGGCGTGTCGACGCGGTCGCGCGGCAACTCGAGATAGACGGGTCGCTTGAAGCGGACCGCCGCGGCGAGGCAGCGGTCGATCTCGCGGAAGGCGGTCAACGGATCATCCAGAGATGCCGATGCGACGGTAATCTTCTCGAAGACCTCGCGCTGCGTGCCGAAGTCGCGAACGCGGTGGTGTAACAGGGGGTCATTGCGACGTTCCTCGATCCCCGGCGCCCCGCTGATCACGATCACGGGCGACTTTTCTGCGTACGCCCCGGCGATCGCGTTGCAGAGACTCAACCCACCAACGCAGTACGTCACACAGACGGCCCCTAGCCCGTGCAGCCGCGCGTAGCCATCGGCCGCGTATCCGGCACAGTCCTCGCGGGTCGTCCCCACGACACGAATCGGGCTCTCCTCGAGCATCCCGTAAAACTGCAGCACGAAGTCGCCCGGGATGCCAAACACATCGTTCAGCCCGAACTCCTGCAGCCGGTCGATCAGGTACCCGCCGATTGTCTGCGAACGGTCGTCGGCCGTCGGCGCCGGGCGGCGAGTTGACTTGCCGGAGCGTTTCTTCGTCTGCCGGCCTACCGCAGCGTCTGGTTTGCGTGTTTTCGCCATCGGTCAGCCTCCCTCGGCATTCTTCGCGGGAAACGATCGGAGGTCAACCGACGGTCAGCTCGCAAATGACCCCCGCCGACACGGCCTCAGCTATCGGGCTTGTCTTTCGGATCGACCTTGGGCCAGCTGTAGTCCTGCCACTCTTTGATCTTGCCGTCGACCACCAGGAAAAAACCCGAAATGTGGAAGGACAGCTTGCGGTCCTCCAATTCAAAGTGATCGACACGATCGTTGAGGACCGTGTTGCCCATAACGCAGGAGCGCAAAACCTCAAAACGGGCGCTCTTGGCTTTGACCAGAAATTCCTTGATGCCGGACATGATCTTCTCACGACCCTTGGTAGGTGGACTCGTTTCGATCATCCGAAACGTCGCGTCTTCGGCCAAGAAACTGCCAATCTTGTCGGCATCGCGGGTCGCCCAGACTGCGCAAAATTCATTGACGACTTTTTCGTTTGCCTTTTCCACTTGACTCAGGGGCGCCGCGCTCGCATCGCGCGGCGCGGCGCATACGACGGCTGCGGCTCCCGTCGCGCCGAGAAAAGACCTGCGCGAGGTGGAAGATCGAGATTGTCTCATCGTCGTACGTCTC
The DNA here is from genome assembly GCA_002702965.1 of Planctomycetaceae bacterium. Taxonomy (GTDB): domain Bacteria; phylum Planctomycetota; class Planctomycetia; order Pirellulales; family Pirellulaceae; genus UBA9264. The sequence goes on along the minus strand of PADE01000107.1, from coordinate 2,656 downwards.
CAAAAGTAGTAGAGGGGTCCAAAAGTAGTAGAGGGCCGGACGTTCGAAGAAAAACCGCCGGGTTATAGCATGGAAAACAGCGATCTGCCATTGTCAGAGGCGGTTTCTCAGTGCGGGAACCGGTCGGCCTCGGCAACCTTCCGGCGACGATCAAAGGGCCGCTCTGGCAATCCGCAGTTGGTGATGCCGGTTCTCGCGCGGAGTTCCCGGTTTTTGACGGGGAAACCCTGTCGCATTACAGTGGTGGCTGCGCGGGAACACCTTGGGGCACTAGAGAGTGGGAGCCCGGGAAAAACTCGCGCGTGGGCGGTTGCGGGCGGCTTACCGCGGGCGCTGTGCTCCGACCGAGACTCTCATGGCAGATCGCAGGACCGTCAACACGGTGCTGGGCTGTCGCTTTGCTGATCGCGAACGGTTCTCTTTTATTGGATGGACAAGGTAAGCATGACTGTATTTCCCAAACACCGGTTCGTGATTTGGTTTCTTTTCGTTGCCGGTAATTTAGCCACCGCAGCGGACCCCTCGAATTGGCCCCGCTGGCGCGGAGCCGACGACAACGGTAGCATCGAAGGGGGTTCCTACCCGGTCAAATGGAGCACCGACGATGCGCTCTGGAAGGCCCCCCTCCCGGGAAAGGGGTGTTCCACGCCGGTCATTTGGAATCGAACTCTGTTTTTGACCGCCGCCGTCAAAGGGCGGGATGCGGTGCTCGCCTTCGACTGGTCAGGACGCCAACTTTGGCAAGCCGTGCTCGGTGCCGAAAACCCTGGCAAACACCGCAACGGATCGGGCAGCAACGCCTCTCCCACCACTGATGGCCAGGGTATTTTCGTCTATTTCAAGAGTGGCACGCTGGCCGCGTTGGAGTTAGACGGCACGGTCCGCTGGCGCACCGATCTCGTGGAACGATTTGGGCCAGCCAAGCTATTCTGGGATCACGGAACCTCGCCGGTCCTGACCACCGACGACGTGATCATGGCGCGGATGCACAACGGGGAATCGTGGGTCGCAGCGTTCGATAAACAAACTGGTGCGATACGTTGGAAAGTGGCGCGTAACTATGAAACACCGACCGAAGGCGATCACGGGTACGCCACTCCCATGCTGATCAAACATCGTGGAAACGACGCGCTGTTGGTGTGGGGCGCACAGCATCTGACGATACACCACCCCAAAGACGGAAAACTGCTCTGGTCTTGCGGAGACTTTAACCCGGCGTCGAACGCGCTGTGGCCATCGATCGCAACGCCAGTCATCGCCGGCGACATCGCGGTGATTGCGTATGGGCGCAACGATCGCGGCAAGCCGCGCCTCCACGGTATCCGCCTGGGCGTTCAGGGCGCGGCGGCCGATTCGCCCCGGATCTGGAAACGCACCGATGCTGGCACCTTCGTGCCGACTCCGATCGAGTACCAGGGACGCGTCTACCTAGTCGGGGATCGCGGACAGGTTAAGTGCATTGACCCGGTCACCGGGAAGATCGTGTGGAGTGGTTCGTTTCCCAAGAACCGCGCCGCATTCTACGCGTCTCCGCTGATTGCCGGCGGCAACCTGTACGCCCCCCGCGAGGATGGCGTCGTGTTCGTCGCCAGTATCGCGAACCAGTTCGAGCTGCTCGCCGAGAACGACATGCAGGACCGGGTCATCGCCTCACCGGTGCCCGCATTGAATCGGTTGTTCATCCGTGGCGAACAGCACCTATTCTGCATCGCCGCGGAGTGAAGCCCGGACGCTGCACGCACTTCGTTCGACCGAACGCAGCATTCGCACGTGGGCTTCGTTAAACAGACCAAAAATTGACCAATTGTCCGTTATCGAACTCGGGATCGAACGGCTCGCCGATCCGATCGATCTCCGCGGAACCGTTCAGGCGGGCGAGCGCGCTTTCATCCACGATCAGCTCACCGAGGCTGAGGGTGTCTCTAACAGAGACAACCGGCAGGTCGCCGCGCACCTGTTGAAGGGCCCATTCGATCATTGCGCGATCATCGGTTTTGATGAGCCTGGGTTCACACCCCTCCATGCTTCCCGCTGAGCGGCCATTCTCATAGGTCGCCTCTCCGCGCGCATCTGCCAGTTCCTGAGTCACAACGTCCACACCGTTGATACCGATCAGGTTCCCATCGGTGTCCGGATGCGGCTTCGACGCACAGACGACCCCGATCGGCGTCTCTCCTTTGCCCTCGACACGACGCGTTCCGTCGAGTCTTCGCGAGATCACGTTCGGATCCGCGCTCGATCCCGAAATCGCCTTGCCGATCTGTCCTAGATGCAAGACCCCGATTTCGTCGAGTGGAAAGGTCGGCATGAGGCTGTCGGCGAGGGCCAGCAACTCGGGCTCACGGGTCATGAACTGCTCGGCCGCAACCGCTTCCAACAAGTGCGTGCCGTGGTTGGGACCATCCACAATCGCCAACCCTCCCAGGACGTGACCCGTCGCGATCAGCGTCTCGGTAACCGATTCGATGACGGGCCCCAAGCCGTTCGTGCCGTCGGCTCGCCGTCGTGTCGTTGGCCAGCGTTTCTTGATTGAACGGGCCCACTTTCGCAATCCCCGGGGGCGTGCGACTGCGTGATACGACTGGGCATACTTGCGTTTCCCGAAACCGATCAGCAGCATCTTTCGGAGCCCGCTCTGTGTACGTTCCGCCAAGAT
>PADE01000106.1 GCA_002702965.1 Planctomycetaceae bacterium | reverse complement strand
TGTCGCCTGGAGCCCCGACGGCAAACGGATCGCCAGCGGGGCTTTCGACAACACGGTTCGTCTGTGGGACGCCGCTACAGAGACCGCGCCCCAGGTACTCGCTGGGCACACCGCTCCGATCGAGAGTGTCGGCTGGGACTCGACCGGCGCGAGACTGGCCAGCGCCGGGCGCGACAACCGGGCCATCATCTGGTCGATGCCCTCAGGAAAACTGCTGCGCGCGTTCTCAGGGCACACCGACCGCATCGAATGTGTCGTCTGGCGGCCAGGTAACCAGCAACTGGCCACTGGGAGTCGCGATAAAACGGTCAAGCTGTGGGATGTGGCCACCGGCAAGCTGCTGTCGACATTGGCCGGTTATGCCAAGCCTGTCCGCGGTATCGCCTGGAGTCCTGACGGCACCTCACTGGCCACCGGCAGCGACGACCACTCGATCAGGATCTGGAAACTGGGGCCTTCGGTTGCCAAAGAGAAATAGCGGGTGGCGCCACGAGCTCGTCGAATGGAATAGAATNAGACATTGAAAACCCATCAAACGAGACGCACAACGCCATGCCCACACCGATAGAACGTCTCTCCCGTCGCGAGGTGCTGCGCGGGATGGCCGCATTCGGCGCCGGCGCCCTGCTGCCCGATGTACTCGCCGGCCCACAGCCGGTGTTTGGCGACGACGGCTCGTTCGCCGCGCGTCAAAGGGACCTGATTCGCGCTGAAAACAGCAAACCGGGAACGCGGGCCTGGATGCTGTCCAACACAAAAATTGACCCGGCGACGAAATACCGTTGTCCCAGCATCGAAGGTTATGCCTCCCAGACCAGTGTACGGGCCGGCGAAGAAATCAGCCTGCATGTCTCCTGCAATCCCGACTCGGTATTCCACATCGACATTTTCCGCGCTGGGTTTTACGGCGGACGAGGAGGGCGACAGGTGGCCGCACTCGGTCCGTTTCAGGGCCGCACCCAGGACGACCCGCCCATCGGACCGCGCCGCTTGCGCGAATGCCGGTGGGAAGCCTGCCGCACACTCACNATCCCCCAGGACTGGGTCAGTGGAATCTATCTGTGCAAATTGACGGCCCAGCAAAGTGGCCTGCAGAGTTACATTCCACTGATCGTCAAAGACGATCGGCGCGTCGATTTTCTGTTCCAGTGCTCAGACACCACCTGGAACGCCTACAACCGNTGGCCGAGTCAATTCTCCCTGTACGACAACGAAGAATCCGGCTGGTATTGGGGGGCGGGTGTCGACACCAGCTTCGACCGTCCGTACGGAAAATACTGCCAGATTTTTGACGCCCCGCTGACCACCGGTTCGGGCGAGTGGTTCTGCTGGGAATTTCCGATTGCGTTCTGGATGGAGTCTCTGGGGTACGACGTCAGCTACTGCTCCAATCTGGACACCCATGCAGCGGGCTCCGAACTGATGCGCGCCAAGGCGATGCTCTCGGTGGGGCATGACGAGTACTATTCGCTCGACATGTTCAATCACCTGCGGGCGGCCATTCGGGGCGGATTGAACGTCGCGTTTCTGTCCGGAAACACCTGCTGTGGCCTGCTCGAAATGAAACCGTCCAGCGACGGTCGCCCCCACCGCATTATTACCCGCGTCGACCGTTACGGACCGCGCGATCAAATCGGCGATGAACTGTTTCACTCCATGAAAACGCTACCGCGGACGGCCCCTGACGAAAGCACACTGATCGGCGCCCGCAGCACCGGGCCGATCGTGGGGGGAGCCGATTGGATTTGTCAGCAACCCAACCACTGGTTGTTCCAGAACAGCGACATGAAGAAAGGGGAGGGGATCCCCGGCCTGGTTGGCTGGGAGTGGCATGGCGACCCGGCCAGTATCCCGGGTCTGGAGATCGTCGCGCAAGGTCAAACCGGCAGTACCTCCGGATCGGGCACCTACACGGCCACCGTCTATCCGGGTCCCGCCGGAAATCTCGTGTTCAATGCGTCTACCTGCTGGTGGGGCGACGGACTGAGCGAACCACCTGGGTATGTCCGCCCCTCAGCCCATGGCGCGTCACCCCGTGGTCCCGACAAGCGCGTCCAAGTGATCACCGCCAACGTACTACGCCGTCTGTCTTCCTAGGCGCCGTCTGTCTTCCTAGGCGCCGTCTGTCTTCCCAGGCGATTGGTGGCTACGGTTTCGGCTGGTAGTTCGGATTGGGGCGCGGCAGCCGGGCCCCCACCCGTTTGAGTTCCGCCATCAGCTGGGCCTCGAGCTGGATCGCCTTGTCGGGCATCGCTGCGGCGCGGTCGTCGCGCTCGGACAGGTCCTCCGCCAGGTTGTACAGTTCACTCCCCCCTTCGTACCACTTNATCAGCTTCCAGTCGCCGGCCCGGATGATCGAGTACGGGCCGGGGCGGTGTCGGTAGTGGGGAAAGTGCCAGTAGATCGCGTCGCGTGACAAGCTCTGGCGACCCTCCGACTTGAGCAGTCCGGCCAGCGAAACCCCGTCCACGGGACGACCCTGCGGTAACTCCACACCGACCGCCTGGGCAATCGTCGGCAGCAGGTCGACACTGCTAACCGGCTCTGTCGAACGGGAACCGGCCGCAACCGCGCCCGGCCAGCGCACGATCAACGGGACACGAATGCCCCCTTCGTAGGCGTACCCTTTCCCCGATCGCAGCGGCCCGTTGTTGGTCGGTCCCAGCAGGCCGCCGTTGTCGGAGGTGAAGATCACCAAGGTCCGGTCGGTGACGCCCGCTTCCCGCAGCGCCTCGTCGATCATTCCGACCGCGTCGTCGACACTTTCCACCATCGCCGCGTACCGCGCTTGAACCGGCTTCTTGCCGTCGGTCGCGTATTTCGCAGCCACCTCTTTGATGGCCTGGATCGGCGTATGCACCGCGTAGGGGCAGTACGACAAAAAGAAGGGGCGATCGGCGTGCGCGAGAATAAACTGGCGGGCTTCCGCCCCCTCGCGATGGGTGAGGAACTCCCCGGCGCGGCGAGGTTTCAACTGATCGTCAAAGTTGTAACGGGGGTGCTTGTACGGATCGAAGTAAGAAGGGGGCTGGCCGATATCGCAACCCGCGATATTAATGTCAAACCCCTGCGACGCCGGGTACCAGTCGGGGTCACCCAGATGCCACTTGCCGATGTGCGCGGTGGCGTATCCGGCTGATTTCAGCAACTCCGCGACGGTCACCTGCTCGTGTTCCAACCAAAACGGGTTGGGAGGACACAACAGCTTACGATTGCGCCCGCCGACGTAACGCGTCGGATTGGCGGCCGGCGTTTTCCGGCCCGGTCGCTGGAACCGCGCCCGGATCCAGTCGGTCACACCTAACCTGGCGGGCCAGCAGCCGGTCATCACCGCCGCCCGGGTCGGACTGCAGACCGCGCAGGCGGCGTAGGCGTCGGTAAAACGCATCCCCTGGCTGGCCAGGTGGTCGATGTGCGGGGTACGGAAATAGTCGCTCCCCTGACAGGAGAGGTCNNNCCAGCCCAGGTCATCCACCAGAACCAGCACCACGTTCAAGGGACGCGTGTCCTGGGCGGTAGAGATGGGAGGGGTAGAGGCAACCACCAGCAGCGTGCCGACCGCGACCAACGCACTGCGAACCAAACAGATCATGGGCCGGCTCCTGTCGTGGGATCAGACGGTTGATGGCAGACCGCGCCTTGGCATCCGCGATCACTTCCACAGTCGCCAGCGTACCCATACCGGCGGCCGATGGGAACACACCCGGGACCGCGGTCCGATACCGGGTATTTCGCAAACCGATGCTGCCACGTACGCAGGCGGCCAACCGAGCCATCGAGCCGGCCCGGGGACACTGCAGGCACTCCTTAGCCGCCCGGCGTCGGACGGGCAATCTTCCATAGGTGTCCGTCGCTGCGAACATAGAGCGCGCCCCCGGCAATCGACGGACTGGAGAGGATTTTTTCACCCAGTTCCCCGCCTCGAAGACGACGGCCTCGGTCCTCGGCGATTTGCACCACCTGTCCCAGACCGGCTTCATTAAACAGGTAGAGCCGCCCATCGGCGGCCACNGGAGAACCGCTGAAACTTCCTTTCAAACGGAGCTGCCAGAGCAGTTTCCCATCCGCGAGCGCTCCGGCCTTGAGGATCGATCCGCTCACCGTAAACACCATCCCGCGGTAGACCAGCGGGGTTGCCGTCGAAGCGCCGAGCCGATGGTTCTGCCAGAGAATGTCCGGGCGCATGCTCCCGGGCGAGAACCGCAACGCGGTCAGACCCTCGGANGGGACGTACAGGACGCCGTCGTTGGTCACGCTCGAAGGTTGGGACGCACAGCCACGGTCATAGCGTCCCGACTCCTGGCCCGACTGTGGATCGTGGACCGTCAACCGCGAACCCGATTGCAACACCACCTGGGGTAGCTGCCCTGGCCCCTCCCCCAGCACGACCGGCGAGGCCCAGTTGGCGAGGGTCGGTCGGTCGAGCTTCCAGCGCGTTTCTCCGGTATCCGTCGCCAGTCCCACGGCAATCGACTGGCTATCGTTTTCGATCGGCACGATCAAAGTCCCCTCGATCACTGTCGGAGACGACGCAAGTCCCAGACTGTTGCTGGCATTGGGGTAGTTGATCAACAANCCNCGCAGCCACTGCAGGTTTCCCTGCAGGTCAAAACAAGCCACATCGTTGGTGGAAAAATAGGCGTAAATGCGTTTCCCATCGCTAACGGGCGTGGGAGTCGCCGTACAAATCGCTGGATGAGTCATCGTTCGGCCGGTNGCCCACAATTGGCGCTGCCAGCGCACCGCGCCCGTCGAGGCGTCGAAGCAAATAACGTGCAGGCGGTCTTGACGAAAGCCACTACAGCAAGTGAGCACCACCCGGTTGCCGATCACGATCGGGCTGGAAACACCGCGTCCCGGAAGATCGACTCTCCAGGCAATGTTCTCACCTTCTGACCAGTCTGCCGGCAGGCCCTGATCGTCCGATACACCCGATCCATTGGGGCCNCGGAAACGCAACCAATCGGCACCACCAAACAGCACCACGACANATCCGATCAACAGCATTCGGGAGAACATCGAAAAGCGAGCTGGCATGGACACAGACTTTCGTCGCTGGGTGTCGTCGAAACGCGTGGCAGGAAAAGGGCCCNGCAGCCCCCGTCGTCAGGGACCGCGGCCGTTCAGGGTTTCTCGGGTGGGGAAGCGGAGAGAATCGCGGTTCCCGTGGCATCACAGACGCGTAATTGAAACTGCCACTCGACCGTCCAACTCTCCGTCTGCTCATTCTGACAGACCTTGACCAGAATGTGGTTTACGCCCGGCTTGAGCGTGGCCTGCATACGGTACTGATCGAGACGGATCCCGCGGTGGTATTCATTCCGTCCAAACAGCAAATCCCCGTTGACCCAGACTTTCCAGGCATTCTTGCAGCCCAGGCGCAACTCCACCTGCCGGGGTCCCTCGGAATAAAACTCAGTCCACGTGTAAGCCACCGTTTGCTTCAACTTCCCGAGTGGTTGATTGATGTCAACCATGCCGTACGGGTCGCTCGTCGCGTACGGCAGCCACCGTACTTCTCCGTCTTTGCCCGCGTAGGTCGCCTGATGCTTGAGTTCACGCTCAGGCGCATACACTCGGACAAACCCTTTACGACCCGTATTGTCGAACGGTCCCATCACGTTCCACTTCATCAAGAACCCGAAATGTCGCGGCAGGTCGACGCGCTCGCCGACCGATTGGAGTTTCTCGACGATCAGACTGATCTGGTCGTTGTCCCGGGCGCCACCCAGCGCTTTGCGATAGACGGCCGCCGCGGGCGCGGTACGACCCGCCTCTATCAGTGCGGCCGCTTCGCCGAGCAACCGCGCCACCGCATCCCTTCGGAATTCGACGCCCGGATCCATGAGCAAGCCTGGAATCAGCCGATCGCGGGCCGTGGGATCAACCCGCGCCAGCCATTCAAAGGCTAGACGGCGACCGCGCGGATCGTGACGGGTATCGAGCGCGAATTTCTCCAGGGCGACGACGGGCAACGACTGGCCGTCCGCCAAGGTTCGTTCGGCGATCGCGTCAACCGCCGACCGCAACCAGTTGGCCGCCAGCGGAGCGGCACCATCAAGCGCGGTGAGAATCCGCGGCAGTTGGCTGGCATCCCATTTCACCAATGCCGCCCAGGACCGCGCCGCGGCGCTGTTGCCACTGCCATCTGCCGTAACCCGGCCGATCGCTGCCAGTGGATCGCTCGGCTCGGCCGCCTCCGTAGGTGCACTGAAAGACCACAGGCACCCCCAGACGAAACCGATCATCGCGTGACGGGCAACCTTCATCGCTTCCTCGACACTGGTGTACAGCTCGACGACGGTNCATACGGGGGATTTGATCGCCCCTGGAGATGAGCTCCAACGGTGCGATGTCATCGCGACGGAAAATCGCAGGTACACCAGCGGCCGCAGCTCGGTGTTGGTTTGTACCCATGCGTCGGCGACTCTGNCGGCTGACCGTCGGGCCGGGTGTCCGTCGGTCAGCGCGAGCCAGACTAGCAGTACGCGTCGATTTGAGCAATGCGTCGGACCGCAGACTCGTACGCGCAGCCATCGATCCCATCGGGTATAACCTCCCGTGGAGGGTATCTTGACCGATCGGGCCAGCCGCGTGTAACGCAGGTCATCGGTGCTTCAAGCGGTGACACCTGCCATGGCCCGAAAAAAGACGACCCGCAAACGGACTGCCCAGAAACGACCGACTAAGACAACAGTCGCCGGAAAAAAAGGCCGCAAGAACAAGGCGAGCTCGAAAAAGACTGCCAAGAAAAAGACTGCCAAGAAAAAGACTGCCAAGAAAAAGACCGCCAAGAAAAAGACCGCCAAGAAAAAGACCGCCCGCAAGGCATCGGCCCACCGCTCCACATCCGCCAACAAACGAGCGGCCAACAAGCAGTCTCGGAAAACAAGTGGCGCAACGAAACGCTCGACGGCGGCCGCGGGATCGCTGGGACGCCCCAAAGTAACCGGCGAAGAAAAGCTGTTCCTGCTGTTCAAGCAGGATTATCACGCGCGTCAGGTGTTCGACTTTCTGCGCGTCGATACGGTCAAGGAATTAGAGCAGTACAGTCCGGATCAAATCGTCAAGTTGCTCAGTCAGCCGATCCGTCAGGCGGTCCAGCAGATCCGGTTGAAGCTGGCTGAAAACAACCGCTCCCTGGCCGACGATAAAGAGTACACGCGTCGCTTCAAGGAACGGTCGGGGCCCTGATCCGAGATGTCCCAGGCGCAGGTCCTCCGATCACCACGTCCTGACGGCTTCGGACGGCAGCCCCCCCTCCTGCCGAGTACAATAAACTGCCGCAATTTCGGATGTCCAAAATCTCATCCACCACGGAGACTTGCCGCATGGTGCGTCCGCTGCGTCTGGCTCTGGTTGCCCTGGCGATGGCCGGGTGCGGAGACGCGAATCTGGAACGCGCCCGTGAAGAGTACAACCAAGGTCTGCGACTGGCGCGCGGCGACGAGAACCACAAGGCGATCACCGCATTTTCCGCAGCGATCCGCCTGAAACCGGATTACGTCAATGCCTATCTCAACCGTGGCTACCAGTACGACGCGCTGGGGCAACCGAAACAGGCGATTGCCGATTTCAGCATGGCGATTCACCTCCATGCGCGTTATTCCAAGGCCTATTTTAATCGGGGAAATGTCTACCTGCGGATAGGCAAGTACAAGCTGTCGATCGCGGATTTTTCCCAAGCGATCCGGCTGACGCCGAACGACGCGGAGGCGTACCACAATCGCGGCAACGCCTACCGCAAGAGCCAGCAGTACCCGCTCGCCTTCCGCGACTATACCAAAGCCCTTGAATTCAACCGCAACGACGGGCTGGCGTACTACAATCGCGCACTGACCTGCCTGCACGCCGCCGATGCTGACGGCGCCCATCAACCCACTCAGCTACAACGGCAAAACAACTTCAAACAGGCGATCAACGACTTGTCCGATTTCCTGCGACTGCACCCCAACGTCGCCAGCGCCTACCAGCTGCGCGGGATTGCCCATCGCGAGAACGGTGCTCCTAAAAAGGCAGCGGACGACTTTGCGCAGGCCAAAACGCTGGAAGCAGCCCGACTTGTTCCCCAGCCGGAACCTTCCGCTGCGACGTCGACGGGACCATCTGAACCGTGACCACCGCCAACCGCCCTCTGGTCCCTGACCCACTCGCTTGTTCGCGCGTTTTGGTCTCGCAATGAAACATCGTTCCGCTCGCCATCGGCGCCGCAGCCCACGCCATCCCGGCGGCCACCAGCGGCGTCATCTGCTGGAACCGCTCGAACCACGACGGCTGCTAGCCGATGTTTCAGAACCCGCGATCCTCGAGTGGTTTGAGACCCCCTACACGGTGATCGAGCAGCGCCTTCCTGATTTGTTCGCCACGGGCTACGGGTCGCTCTGGTTACCCCCTCCAGGCCGCGCCGACAGTGGCGACCAATCGGTGGGGTACGACGTGTACGATCGTTTCGATCTGGGAACACCACACCAACCAACGCTGTACGGTACCGCGCGGGGTTTGGAAACGCTGGCGGCGGGCGTACACCAAGTCGACGCGTCGCTGCATCTCGATGCGGTCCTCAACCACAGTGGCTTTTCAGATCGCTCGACGCTCGGATTCGTCGCATCCGGAGGGTATCCGGGACTGGCGATTACGCTGGCCGAAGACAGCGACGGTGATTACCACCCGCCGTCCGCCAGCGGTGATCTGGAGGGCCGCCTGTCGGGTCTGGTCGATATCGACCATCAAAAGAACCACCCCTTGGTCCGCCATCCGGTCGATCCCGACGACCCCCTGAATCTTCCGCCTGGAACCACACCCGACGGTGCCGGACGCCTCGCCAACATCCCCGACGCCGATCACCGCCGGTTCTATCCCGACGCCGATGGCGATGCGATGTTCCTATTCGACCCGGCCACCAACGAGAGCGACATCGCGGTCTACTCGTTTGATACCGGCTGCCCCGATTGCGGCGATCCGGTCGCGGAAAACGCGATGGGGTACCTGATGCGTTACCTGCAATGGTCGGTACAGGTGGTCGGCGCCGATGGATTCCGCATCGATGCGGCCAAGCATGTCGATCGCTTCGTGCTGGACTACTTCGACCGGGCCGTCTACCGCTCCAGCCCGCGACCGTTGTTGGACGGGTCGACACGCCATGTCTTTTCATACAGCGAAGTCTTCGCCGACGATACCGATACGCTGCTGTCGCACGTCAAAAAGAGCATCGATCCGGAAGACGTCGGACGGATCGGCGGCAATCGCGATGTGTTGGATTTCAGTCTGTTCTTTGCGCTGCGCGATAACTTGGATTCCACCGGGACAGCGCTGGCCTGGCAACACATTCGCGATGCTTCGGTTGACGCAGCGGATGACGGGCTGCACAACGGGTCGGCCGGCGTGATGTTCGTACAGAGCCACGACGAACTGGGGCCCGGCGAGCTGAGCAACGTGGCCCACGCTTACGTGCTGATGCATCCGGGCAACGCGGTGGTCTACTTTAATGGAAGGCAATTCGGGGAACACCGCGATTTTCCGAAACCGGGCAGGGGGGATGCGTTGGGTGGGGTCTACGGCGGGGCGCTCGCCCGCCTGGTCGCCATCCGCAACACGCACGGCCGCGGTGATTACCGCGAACGCTGGATCGACGGTGAGGGGCTGTTTGCCTACGAACGGGCTGGTTCCGCATTGGTCGGGCTGTCGAATCGAGGGGACGGTGGATTTGACCAGCGCGACGTGCAGGTCGAGTTGGCACCCGGTACGCTACTGGTCGAATTGACGGGCAACGCGTCCGACACTTCGATCGACCCCCTCGATGACATCCCCGCAGTGCTGACGGTTTCCGATCAACAGACGGTCGGATTGCGCATTCCCCGCAACCGGAATGCCGAAGGTGACTTTCACGGTAGTGGCTACGTGGTCTACGGACTGGCAACCCCCCAGGCACCGGCCGGGCTGGAGCTGGTCGGGGCCGATGGCGTGATGGCCGGAGCGATCCCCGCGGCGAACGATGTCGCCAACGGACAGACCCGGCTCAGCGACGTGAGCGTCATTCACGGCGATACCTTCGAGGTCCGTCTGCAAACGCAGGAGGTGCGGTTGCTCGGTTCGGACGAGCTGAGGGATCACTCGGCCGACGGCGACAACGCGCTGTTGAAGTTGGATGGCGGGGTCGATCTCAACGGGAGTGGGGCCGTCGATTTTGTCACGCCGGGAGAGGTCAGTTACGGGTTTGAATCGTTCACCGACAAGTCGAGCCCGTTGATCGGACCGGAGGGTCTCGACGGACCTCGCGGTGACGGCGAGTTCCTCCAGACGATCGACGCCACCCAACTGGCCGAAGGACCGCACTTCCTAGAAGCCCGCGCCTTTCGCCATCGCAGCGACGGGGGTCCGGCGGTCTTCAGCAGCTTTAAGCAGTCGCTCTACGTCGACCGACTGCCACCCCAAACGGCCGTTGACAGCTGGCTGCCGGAGGACGACACCGCCACCACTCACCGCGACCTAGTGGGGCGCTCGATCGATTTGACCGCCGACAACATGCACCTGTTCCTCAATCTTCCAGCGGGCGAGACGGAGACCGAGATCCTGGACCGCGTCGCCGCCGGAGAGGGTGCTACGGGTCGGATCGACCGCGACCGGTTTCAGAGGGGCTTTGCCGATGTACCGCATGGAAACAGCGTCGCCACGATCGTCGCGTTCGAGCCAACCGGTACCTGGAACATCCAGCGGTTTCCCGGTCTGTTCGCCGACACCGCGATCGGCGCAGGGCTGGGTGATCTCAATTTTGATGGACAGTACACGGTCGATGATGTGGACCTGTTCGAATCCGTTTTGCAGAGTCAGCAGCGCGATTTCAACCCCGCCGGCGACTTCAATAGCGACGGGCTGACAACCTACACCGACCTGCTGTTGTTCGGCGCAAGGCTGGGGGAAGTCGCCGCTGGCGAGGCGACGACGTCTGCCTGGGAAGCGCTCCACGCGAGCCTGTTCGGCGCGACCGACGATGCGCTGAGCACCTGGCAAGGCCTGGCACTCGAGGTGCCGGCCCCCGGTATCCTGGAGAACGATCGCGATCCCGGCAGCGATGGCCTGCTGGTCCTGACCACGCTCGGAGCACATGAAACCGACCTGGGGGGCCAAGCGACGCTGGCCGCGGACGGCGGCTTCGATTACATCCCACCGTCGCACTTGGAGTCACTTCCGCTCGGACAAGTTGCTTTCGACCAAGTCGATTACGCGGTCGATGACGGTCACGGCAACACCGACACGGCCACGATCGTGGTCCGTGTCGAGGGCCTCAACGACCCACCATCGGCCGCCGACGATTCGTTCACGCTGCGGGAAAATTCGGTGCTGACTGTTCCACCACTGGGCCTCCTGGAGAACGACCAGGATATCGACGCCGATCCGCTGCTGGTAACGCTCGAGGATGGACCACCGCGGGGGAGCATCGAAGTCTCCGAAGACGGCAGTTTCGAATACACACCCAATCAAAACGACAACCGGACGGTCGCGTTTTCCTACCTGGCAATCGATCCTCACGAAGCCAGCTCGCAGGCTGTGGTCAAACTGTTCTTTGAAACCGATTACCCCTGGCACAACGGTGCGTTTCCACTCGATGTCAACGACGACGGACACGTCGCCCCCAACGACGCGCTCCGGTCGGTCTCAGCGATCAACCGTTTCAGCTCTCGCTTGTTGCCCACCGAACGCGCAGAGGGTGTCGAGGCCCCTTGCTACGACGTCAACCGCGACGGCTTCCACTCCGCGATCGATGTACTGCAGATCGTCAACGCGATCAACTCGCAGATCGCCCAGGGTGAAGGGGAAGCACGCCGCGGCGCGGCGCCCCTTCCGTGGTCGCGTGAGGAGGCGAACACCCCACGGCAACTCCTCGCCAGGCCACCATCGGCCGCCACTGAGGCACCCTCCGATCACCACGGATTCACCACCGCACCGCACTCACAACCGAGTGCCGCAATGCTCCCAAATCGCATTCACCTGATGGACTTCGCGGCCCTCAATAGCCCACTGGCTTCGGTCAGAGAATTCCTCGACGCACTCGATGCACTGTTCGCGCTGGACGGTGATCCGCTCAGCGATTAATGACCGTCAGCCTGCCCTCGGCCGTGGTAGGCCAGGTCCTACTACTGAGCGCGCCGCGGCCCATGATAGCCGCGATCTCAAA
>PADE01000105.1 GCA_002702965.1 Planctomycetaceae bacterium | reverse complement strand
GGAATATGTGCCGGCAGATGTCAATTTTCTGTGAAGGCGCTCCAGGCGGTCCCGTTTTGGCGCGAACTCGGCGCCGCCGACGGCAGTGACGATGCGGGACAGCGCCCTGAGAGAGATGTCGCGATCATTCGCTAAGAGAACCTTGGGCCGGAATCGAGCGAAGCCAGCAGGATGAAATTCGCAAGACGCAGCGACCAAGCAGGACGCCTGGCGTTGCAGGGCGACACGGAAAGTCTGGCGACGTTAGCCGAACTACTGGTCTGTGACCCTCCTGTCGATGCGACGGTCGCATTGGCTCCACTGTTCCAATCCAAACAATACGATGCCGATGCGTTGTTCCCACGCTTGTTGGACGGCCTCTCGTGCGCCACCCTGGCGGTGCTGGTCCTCGACCTAGCCAATTATGTAGTACGCGAATCACTGCTCGAGCATCATCCGGCAAAGAGCCGTCAAGCGGAACTCGTCAGGCTGCTCGGTGGACTGGTTCAGGAACTGGAACGTTTGGAACAGAGTACGCCGGAATCGGTAAGCCGGCAGATCGACGCACAGCGGGTTGCCGAGAGCGTCTCGTTAGCCGTGTCGCTCTGCGATGCGTTGGCGCTGATCGGAACGACCAACGCGGTCAGTCAACTCTACCAAGCTATGGAGCTTCGGCATCGGCGTTTGCGGCTCGAATCGGCCGCCGCCTTGTATCGTCTCGGTGAGCAACAAGCCAAACAAACGTTGATCGAACTGGCAGCCGAGCCGATCGTGCGTCTGCGAGCTCTCGCCTACGCTGACGAATTGGGAATCGGTGATCAGATCGACGGTGTGTTCAAGACGCCGGCTGCCGAAGCGGAAGCGGAAGTAGTCTGGTGGCTGGCGCAGCCAACCCAGATGGGGATTCCCCCGACCGTCTGTGACCTGGTCGATTCCCGCACCCAATTCTGGCCCGGCTATGAATCACCGGTTCACTGTTTTCTGTTCCGGTTTACCTATCAATTGGGGAACTCGCGGTACAGCAACATCGCCATCGCCGGCCCCCTGACACACGCCTTTGCCGCCAATTTGTGTGGCCTTCCTGTGGAGGACGTCTACGCCGGATTCGCCGGCTGGGACGTCGATCACGAAGAGATTTTTGAAGTGGAAATCGATGCCGAAGCTCCCACCGGCCGTGTCTCGGAGTACCTCACGCAAATCCAGCGAGAAGGGTACGAAACGCTCGTCCCGTCGCTGCTGGGATTTTTTCTGGGGGATCAGATCCTGGTCGCGCAGGCGACGCGAGACGGGGAACCAGGGTATGTCCTGCTGGACAACGACCACGTCTACTGGCGGCCTCAGGGAGACGAGAATCTGCGGCTTCCAGCTGTCGACGTGTATGGAATCCACAAAGGACACAAGGTGTTGCGCGCGTTTAATCGATAGACGTAGCGAGATCAAACGGGACCGGGGCCGATTCACACCGAGTCGCCATCGTACAGCCGGGTATAGCTCTCGTAACGCCGCACGTCGAGGTGTCCATCGGCAACCGCATCCTTCACAGCGCAATCAGCTTCGTGCGTGTGAGTGCAATCCGGATAGCGGCAGTGGCTGACGTATGGGCGAAGATCGCGAAAAAAACCAGCAACCTCGACGGCGATCACATCCCACAACTGGAACTGGCGAATCCCGGGTGTATCGACAACGTAACCGCCATGGCGCAGCGGGAGCAAGCGGCTCGTGGTCGTTGTGTGCCGTCCTTTTTCGTTATCGGTGCTGACCTCACGGACCGCCAAGTCCAAACCGGGCTCGATAGCGTTGAGCAGCGAACTCTTGCCAACTCCACTCTGACCCGCAACCACGGTCTCTTTGTCGCATAGCAATTTACGAACTCGATCCAACCCGAATCCGGCGGTCACCGACGTGAAAACAACAGGATACCCCATTTGGCCAAACACACCTGCGAGGGGTTGCAGATCGGCGGGATCAACGAGGTCTACCTTGTTCAGGCAGATTACGGCACCGATATGTGTTTTCTCTGCGGTCACCAAAAAGCGGTCGATCAAGTTGGGTTTGAGGACGGGTTCGGCGACGCTGGCGACAATCAATATCTGATCGACGTTCGTGACCAGGATATGCTGGCGCCCGCGACTGGTACGGCTCAAGATTCCAACACGCGGTTCGACGCGCTCGATCCAGCCCGAGCGATCTGCGCCCGGACGGAACCAGACTCGGTCACCCGCCGCCACGATGTGGCGTTGATCCGTGTTAAGCGTCTTCAGCAAGCCGCGCGTAACACATTGAAAGACGTCACCGTCTTCCGCCTGGACATGGCTGACCAAGCCGTGTACGGCCAGCACCCTCCCTCGCGAACAAACCGATTCGTCTACGTCGGGAAGTACGACAAATCCTGTTTCCTCCCCGTCGGACTGCGTTCCCGTCACGGTTCGGCGGCGCGTCAATTCGCCTTTTCCACTAACACGTTCGGTGTACGCCAAATCCTGTTCTTCAAATCCGTGCTGATGGTAGTCCCGTGTGAGATCTCGCTGCCGCGTTCGCGTCTGGTGTTTCTTCCGCAGATCCGTGCGGATCTTATTCGTCTTGTCGGGACGTTTGTTCATCGTTATGCGGTCGCTATCTCCCTGCCGAAACGCCCTACAGGCCTTCGATAAACTCAATCCAGTTTGCTTCCGGATCCTGCGCATAAACCACACCGATCCGACGCCCATCGATCTCACGGAATTTCGGCTCGGTCAGAAAGTCGACCCCCCTTTTGTGCAACACCTCACAGGTTTCCGCAAGATCATCGACGCGAAAACAGACGTGCGTCGATCCGAGCTGATGACGGTCGAGATGGCCCTCTGTCGCGGGAGGATCGAGATATTGCACGAGTTCGATCTGATGGTCTCCGGGAAAGCCCACAAAAACGAGCCGTCGTCTCGCACCTGGGATCGCCGTGTGGTCGCCTTCCGTTGGGGCAATCGATTCGAGATCGTGAAACACTTCGAGCCCCAGTTCCTCGGTATAAAAACGGACCATCCGGTCCATGTCTTGGACCGTCACGCCAGTATGGTGAAACCCGATAACCGCCATGGCGTTCTCCTGGACTCGGTGCACCACAGGGGAGAGGCGCGAAGCGGTCCGCTGGGGGTTCGTCACACAACCGCGGCGGCCACAGGACCGCCCCACCGATTCCGCGCGACGGAGAACCAAACGGCTCCCACAATCCTCACCCGGCAAGATCCAGTATATCCAATGTGGGCCGCCGTAAGTCATCGTGGTGTGACCAATCGGCCGGGTGCGGACCGACCGGTCGCGGAACAACTCTCCGTTTACAGAGCCCCGCCGATCCTGTTAGTTTAGGCCGCCTGCGGGCAAAGCACACCGCGGATCCGGGCGCTGCCTGGCAGATTCGGCGCTGACCGCCCTACGTGCCCCAACCCCCGGTGCACCCCTTCCATGGTTGAGCCTCTCGATTTTTCGCCCTCCGCGGTCCTGGCGACCGCCTCGGCATTCATCGGTCACGTGGCGCTGGGCACCCTCACCTACAACCAAGTCCATGCCCGCGTGCAACAACACCACCGGGTGAGGCAATTGAGTTGGGTGATCATCGCCGCCACGGCGGGCATCCCCCTGGCCTGGTGTGCCTACGCGGTGATGAGTGGAACGGGGATCCTGCTTGGCTGGTCGGCGAGTGAACATCCGCTGTTCGTTCGGCTGATTGTGGGCAGTGAGCAGTTGGTCTCTCTGTGCGCCGTTGTGGGGTGGTTGCTGAGGTGGTTGCGAAAGCCGGACCGCGGTCGACTCACGCTCTTAGGAACGCAGACCCTCGACCTGGGACATCCGCCCGGACAGCCTAGACTATTCCCAGGTAGAGGTCCCTGGTTCCTTCAGATTCCGGGCAACCAGGTAACGCAGTTACAGATTACCGAGAAACAACTACGGCTGCCTCGACTCCCCCGCGAACTCGACGGTCTGACGATCGCTCACATTTCGGACCTTCATTTTGACGGAAAGATGCCCCGGGTATTCTTCGAACAGGTCATCCAGCAGACCAACGCCCTCGATGCGGACCTGGTGGCGGTCACCGGAGACCTGGTGGATCGGCCAAGCTGTCTGGACTGGATCGACACGACACTCAATCTTTTAACGAGCCGCTACGGCCGGTTCTTTGTGCTGGGCAACCATGACACCAAGCTCGGCGATGCCAGTCGGCTGCGTCAGATCTTGACCGAGGGAGGTGCCGTCGACTTGGGTACCCGCCTCCATGGCCTCCAAATCAAGGGCCGTACCATCCTCCTGGCGGGCAACGAGCTACCCTGGTTTCCGCAAGCCGCGAACGCAACACCCGACGAAAGTGCGTTGGCGGCGGCCGATGTTTCGGTGCTGCTGGCGCACACGCCGGATCAACTGGGTTGGGCCCGCCAACAGGGGTTCGACCTGATGCTGGCGGGACATACACACGGCGGTCAAATCCGCTTTCCCCTGTGGGGTCCGGTCATCGTGCCCAGTCGATTGGGCGTCAAATACGCCAGCGGGACGTTCTTCGAACCACCGACATTACTGCATGTCAGTCGCGGCGTGTCAGGGCTGTTTCCCATCCGCTTGAACTGCCTTCCCGAAGTGACCCGGCTGGTGTTGCGAACCGATTGACCCTTTGCGTTTCGCGCCCCGTCACCGATGACATCAGGTCAGGGTACTGGCTGGGAGGATCGCAGGAAGGCAAACAGGTCACGAGTCTGCTGATCATCCAGGCGTTTCAAAATCTGTTCTGGCATCAGCGACTGCTTGGTCGCCGCCAGCTGCTCGATCGCTGCGCGCTGTAGGATCACGCTCTGCCCATCCGCCCCACGCAATACCACCAGCTGATTATCCTGGTCAACGATGAAGCCCGTCAGCACTCTACCGTCCTCGGTGATCACGCGGTAATTCTCGTAGCCCTCGCGGATCTCGAGGCTGGGATTGACCACGTTCACTAGCAATCGCCGCAAATCGTGACGTTGGAAGGAAGTCAAGTTCGGTCCAATCTCCCCGCCGGCGGCGAACAGCTTGTGACATTTCCCACAGTTTTCCATGTACAGCTTCTTGCCGTTGTGGGGAACACCCGAACCCGTACTGATAACGTTGGTAAGTCGTTTGATCTCCTCCAGCATTTCGGCCGTGGTTGCGCCCTGTACCTGGCCAAAGTGCTTTGTGACCAGCGACCGGATCTGTGGATCCTCGTGTAACAAGATCTTGCGTACCACCGCCACGGGAATCGCCGCCGGTTCGATCCGCTCTGCCTCAACCGCTTGGAGCAACTCCAGAGCCCACACCTCGCGACTACTCAGCAACGTCTGGGATGCGGATCGGACCTCCGCCGGCAAGCCGTTGTACAAGGCGACGATCCGTTCACCGATGCGAGGCGCTCGGAATGTCTGCAGCGCTGAGAGCGCCGCGACTCTTAGCGATGGATCGTGATCCCCACCGACAAGCTCTAAGAGAAGCGCCTCGGCTCGTGGAAGACGAATCTCGCCCAAGATCGCCACGAGTTCGCGCCGCTGGTCCAGGGGCGATTGCGAGTTGGCAATCTGTCCCAGGGCGTCCTCAATCGCTTGCGGATTTCTCTGTCGCACCCGCAATCCCAACGAGCCCCCCCCGGCCTTGATCACCGCGTCCACGAGTTCGGGCGGCCATCCTCCAAGCGATCGTCCCTGCAACGCGGTTTCCAGCGCAGCCAACAGACGTTTCACCGACGCCTGCCCTGGCGCCATACGCAGCAAGCGGGCGCAAGTTAACAGATCGGCGCGTTTACCGGCCTGAGCGTAACGCCGCATGAGGCGCTCCAGAAGGTGTTTTTCTACGAGTGGTTGATTCCAGAAATCCGGATCTCGAAAGAGCTCTAACACAAGCTCGCGATGTGCCTCGGCGTGCGTTTCAATCGCCCACCACAATAACAGTGGCACATGGGCATCCTCCACGTCAGCGCTTCGCGCTGCGAGCTGCCGCACGATCGGTAACCCCTGTGAGGCGGGCAGCCGACGAGCCGAACTGGCCAACTGGCTACGGGTCTCGACATGCGCTTCAACCGCGGCGCGTTTTTGAAGCTGGCCCGCTTCTTCGGCTGTGACCACCCCATCATCGGCCAGTAGCCGAACCGTCCACAACCGTACGTACGGGTCGTCGTGATCCAACAACCGCTG
Organism: Planctomycetaceae bacterium; assembly: GCA_002702965.1. Lineage (GTDB taxonomy): Bacteria > Planctomycetota > Planctomycetia > Pirellulales > Pirellulaceae > UBA9264. The sequence continues at coordinate 22,266 of PADE01000105.1, read as the reverse complement.
CGCCGTGGCACTGTTCAATCCGCCCGACAGATGAAGCGCCCATAGCGCATCGAGCGCCGCCTGACCCGTGCGACGGGCCAGTATCTGCTGCAGGACTGGGACCACCGAACCATCCCGGCGGTCTCCCAGCATCCGCAGCGCGGTCTGCCGGACCCACTTATTGGGGTGTTCATCCTCGAGGACTCGGACCAGGTCTCGCGACGCGAGACCCGCCAGCCGGGAAATCGAAGGCCGCTCTCTCGTTTTTCCGCGCAAGCGGAAAATGCGGCCGCTCTGGCGGTGAATGCGGCCCTGGTAGTGGCTCGCGTGATCAATCCGCTGCTCGTACAAATCGGCAACGTACAGCGCACCGTCCGGACCGACTTTGATGTCTACCGGACGGAACCAAGGATCGCGACTGGTCAAGGGATAACCCAAGTCGCGCGTTTTGAATGTAGAGCCCTGTGGTTCCACCTGACTGTTCACCACGTGACCCTGTAGCGGTCCCACACCGAACAGCCTGCCGTGGTAGTCCGCCGGCAAAGCGCCGCCCTGGTAAATCACAAAAACGTGCGTAAACCGCTGAACCGAGTGATGCGTCATCCAGGGAAAGTAACCGAACGTATAGGGGTTCGATAACTGACCGTGCTTGCCAAACCCTTTCTGAAAATAGCCGCCTTGGACGTAGTGGAAACCGCGAGTATTCCCGCCGTTGTGGCCCGAATAGACGCGCCCTTTGGCATCGATCTCTAATCCGAACGAGTTCCCCCCGCCTTCGGCGAATATCTCATAACGGTGAGTTTCTGGATGATAGCGCCAGATCAGTTGCCCGAGAGAACGGACCGGAGGATCCTTGGATCCGGCCTTCCGGATCGCGCCACTGACCGTGCTACCCTGGCAACCGTAAAGCCACCCGTCGGGCCCCCATTGCAGGCTGTTGGCAATCGAGTGCGAGTCTTCAAGACCGAAGCCCTCCAACAAAACCTGCGGATCCGAATCGGGCGTGTCGTCACGATCACGGTCCGGGTAGAACAGCAGGTAAGGAGGGTTCAGGACGAAGACGCCACCCCGGCCGATGGCGAACGAGGTTGCCAGACTCAATCCATCGACAAACGTCAGGTGTCGATCGTAGAGGCCGTCCTCGTCGGTATCCTCGTGAATGGTCACTTTGTCCCTGCCCGGAAAATGATGCGGGGGAGGGGGCGGCACTTTGTCGTAGACTGCACGCAGGTACTTGTCACGACTGACCATCTTGAGGCCCGCGGGATCGGGATACTGCAGGTACTGGAGCACCCACAGCCTGCCGCGCGCGTCCCATTTCATCGACAACGGCTGTCGCACCGCGGGTTCACCCACCGCCAGTTCCAGGGCAAGATCGTCAGGAACTTCCATCCGTTCCATCGACTCCGCGACGGAAAGCGGTCGATCCTCCGGATTCAATCGCTTGAGCGATTGAATGACTTTGCGAGCGTCTTCGCGGCGACCGAATCGTGTCGCTGCGGGAATCCGCGACCGCTCCGATAACCGCGCCCAGGCGAGGTTGTCTCCGGGCGTCGCTTCCCATTTTCCGTGCAGGCGAATAGCCTGATCGCCCCCAAAAACGACAGGCGCTGCCACATTGAAATTAGAGCGACTTTGATTTTGGTGGATGCGGACGGCTACCAGATTGTCCTGGCCAAAGAGAACAAACTTCGCCGGCAATGCAAACCGCTCACTGCGTCCCAGACCGCTGCGGTATGCAGGTGGAAAGGTCCCCAGACTACCAACCCGTTGTCCGTTAAAGTAGATCTCGCGGGCATCGTCGACCGCCTCGGCAAACAGCTCCAGGCGTCCCCCTTCCCAATCCGCGGGAATCTGCACGAGACACCGAAACCAAGCAAAGCCGCCGCGTGAGACATAGCGTCCACTCGGTAACTGCTTCCAGGAGGCAGGGACCTCTTCCAGTTGCCAGGCCGCGTTTCCCTGTTTGTCGGCCGCCGATATCGCGGCCATCCGGTTTCCCCAACCGAACACTAGAGACAGCAAGACTGGCGTCCAACAACTGCGTGTGAGCATCCGCATGGTTATTTCCCGAGAGAACCTCTGAGACTCGGCGAGTTGCACGGCGCAGGTATTTCGTCGAGCAAATGAAAGGGCCCGAGCGCTCTCAACCCCGAATCGGATCGGCTTGCCTCCAGGGAAGCGGGCAGATCTGATCGATACGTTTGAGATGCTCAGGTGGAATCGTCACGTCGAGCGCGCCGAGCGCCTCGGTAACCTGGTCGATCCGTTTAGCGCCCACGACCAGCGAACTCATCCCTGGTTGGACCAGTGTCCACGCCAACGTGTATTGGACCGTCGCCACGTCGAGTTCACCGGCCAGACCCTCGATGGACTCCAACCGGTCGTACAGCGCGGCGTCGCGGTCCCAGACCCACTGCGGCTTTTCCGCAGCCCGCGAGCCCTCGGGTGGATCTGCGTCGCGGCGGTATTTGCCTGTCAGCAGACCACCTTGCAGCGACTGGTAGGGGGTAACTCCGACCGAGTGACGCTGGCAGAATTCCAAATCGTAGTGCATTTCGCGGCGAAGCATGCTGTAGGGAATCTGCGACGACACCACCCGCGGGCCGCCCGATCGGTCGGCTAACCAGAGCAGTTCACAGAGCTGCCCCGCGTCGTGATTCGACGCGCCGAAGTAACGCACCTTTCCCTGACGAACTGCCTCGTCCATCGCCGCCAAAGTTGTTTCCAAGGGTGTGTGTTTGTCCGGCCAGTGGATGATGTACAGATCGATGTAATCGGTCTGCAGCAATTTCAAGCTACGTTCCAACTGCTGTAAGACGTGCGTCTTCGAGAGGCCCCGATCCTGAGGGCCCGATCCAACTGGGGCGCCAACTTTCGTCGCCAGCACGGCGCGCGTACGTCGACCCTTAAGCGCCTTGCCGGTGATTTCCTCGGCTACTCCGCCGGCGCTACCGAGCACGCGGCGGTANCCTTCGTACACGTTGGCCGTGTCGATAAAATTGATCCCCAGGTCGAGCGCTCCGTGCGTGAGACGAATCGCCTCCGCCTCCGGTACCGGCTCGCCGAAGGTCATCGTTCCTAGGCAGATCGGGGATACCAACAAGCCGCTATTGCCAAGCGTTCGATATTGCATTGGGGCCTAACTTTCTCCTAAACAGGGCGACCACTCTGGTGCGGCCCATTGTGCCTGATTGCGGGGCAAATCACCATATCGCAGCCAAGGAGCGCAGCCGCGTCANCCGCCGCGGCGCCATTCCAAAGCGACGATCGTATATCATGGTCGCGTGTCCGCAGAGCAGAACCCTCGGATTCTGTGGCGTTCCGGGCAACCCGCCGATTATCCGGCGACTGGACGGTTTCCGCAATCCACCAAAACCCGTAGCGCGTGAACCGGTGCCCCGGTTTACGATCTCGCAACTCGCGCCTGGAGAAAACCAATGATCCGTTTCTGGTTGTGCTGCGGTCTATGGCTGCTGGCAATGGGACCCGCGCTCCGAGCGACCGCCGCGCCGCGCAACATCGTGCTGTTTGTAACCGACGACCAGGGGCTGGACGCCGGCTGTTACGGTAACCAGATCATCCAAACACCCCATCTGGATGCCTTGGCGCGCGACGGTACCCTGTTCTCGAACGCGTTCTGCACAACCGCCAGTTGTTCCGCCAGCCGCTCGGTTATTCTCACCGGGCTGCACAATCATGCCAATGGTCACTACGGCCATCAACACAGCTACCACAAGTTCAGTAGTTTCAGCAACGTGGCCAGCCTCCCGGCCTATTTGGCCAAGGCCGGTTACCGCACCGCGCGGTGCGGTAAATTTCACGTGGCACCCGCATCGGTATACCCATTTGACGAAGTGATTCCCGGCCCGACACGAAGCCCCGTCGTAATGGCAAACCGTTGCCAGACTTTTCTTGAAGATCAAAGTGACCAGCCCTTTTTCCTCTATCTTTGCACGTCGGATCCACATCGAGGGGGTGGCACCGCAGCGGAGTTGCCGCACCAACCCAATCGGTTCGGCAATCCGGCACCCAACAGNGCGGGATATCCAGGGGTTCGTGAGGTACGGTACCAACCCGCAGACGTTCTCGTCCCCGGTTTCCTTCCCGATACGCCAACCTGTCGTGCCGAGGTCGCCCAGTACTACCAGTCGATTTCGCGAATCGACCAGGGGTTGGGCCGGCTGTTGGAAGGACTANAAACGGCCGGCCACTGGGATGATACGTTGGTGATCTACATTTCCGACCACGGCATCGCAATGCCAGGAGCAAAAACCACGCTCTACGAGGGCGGCATGCGGTCACCCTGCGTGGTGCGTAATCCGTACAACCAACAGCGCGGCGTCACCTGTCAGGCGATGGTGAGTTGGGTCGACTTGACGCCAACCATCCTCGATTTCGCCGGGGTGCTCGACCGCGAAACCGGGGCGCTGCGAGACGACCTGGTGACCCAGTTGCCGGCGGCTCCACGCGGAAGTCAACGGTCGCGGGCCGCGGTGCGGGGAACATTCCACGGACGCTCCTTCCTGGATACACTCGAGCGCGAAAATCCGCCCGGCTGGGACCGCGTCTACGCATCCCACACATTCCATGAAATCACGATGTACTACCCGATGCGCGTGATCCGGGAAAGAAAATTCAAGCTGATCTGGAATCTCGCGCACCCGTTNCCGTTTCCGTTTGCCTCCGATCTCTGGGCCGCCCCAACCTGGCAGGCTCAATTCAAACTGGGCCCGGATGCCCCGTACGGCGCCAAGACCGTACAGAGCTATATACAACGTCCCGCGTTTGAATTGTACGACGTGCAAACCGACCCCCACGAGGGAACCAATCTGGCTACCAATCCGGAACACTCCTCAACCCTCGAGAGGATGAAACAAGCGCTGCGGGTATTTCAAAAGCGCACCTCGGACCCCTGGATCCTGAAATGGAAATACGAGTGACCGCCCGCACGGGGCCGCTGCAGTCGAGGTCTGCCGCTACCCCTTAGAGCGGGTCCGTTTTTCGGACCCAAACGGTTCGCACGGCGCGGTCGACGAGCGGAAACCGCTTTCTCCGAGGCCCAGACGATGCAGCGCCGATTCAAGCGGTCGAACTGGTTATGTGGGTTCCAGCGGCATCGTAGCTGTCACCCAGCCAATCGCGCTCAAGGTCACCGTTTTCCTAACCGAGTGAATCAAGTACACGCACTTGTGCGCGCTTCCAGCAGACCCTCAGCGCCAGACTGCCACCGTCACGTCCCCACGGGCTGCGGGAAAAGCGCCGAGGTTTGCCGTTCGCCCCTCGTATCACGCCCATCGACGCATGATTGTTCATGTTGCCCAGTATTTGCAGACAACGTGCAACCGATGGCCCGATCAGCCGGCGGTCATCGGCACCGATGGGAGCTTGACGTTCCGCCAATTGGATCAACAGGCACGCCAGATCGCCGNCGCGCTGATCGAGCGGACTCCCCAGTTCAGGCGGCCAGTCGCCGTGCTGCTTCCCCGCAGCCCAACCTGCGTCGCCGTGTTTCAGGGCGTGCTCTACAGCGGTAATTTCTACGTCCCGCTGGACCCCAACTCACCCGCCGACCGCCTGGCGAAAATCCTCAACGATTTGTCACCACTGGCCGTAGTGCTGTTACAGCATGACCGCCAGAAGCTCGAGGGGGCACTGCCGCTGGGAACCACCGTGCTCGAACTCGAATCGACTCTGGCAGCGGAGTCTTNCTCTGCAGACGACGCGATCGACCAGCGCCTGGGACAAGTGATCGACACCGACCCTGTCTATCTCAAGTACACCTCCGGGTCGACGGGTAGCCCCAAAGGGGTCGTGCTCCCGCAACGGGCGGTCGTAGACTATATCGAATGGGCGGCCGATTTCTATCAACTGACCCCGCAAGACGCCATCGGGAACCAAGCCGCGTTCACGTTCGACGTGTCGGTTCAAGACATCTATCTGTGTCTCAAGACAGGGGCTCCACTCCACCTTATTCCAGATTCCCATTTTTCCTTCCCGGCAAACCTGGTGAGCTATTTGGACGAGCACCAAATCAGTTTCTTCTGCTGGGTCCCCTCGGTGCTGGTGAGCGTCTCCAAACTGGACTTACTGGCGAGTGCCGATCTCCCCGATCTCCGCTGGATCACGGTTCTGGGCGAGGTCATGCCGACACGTCACTTCAAGTACTGGGCGCAGCACTGCCCGCAAGCCACACTGGTGAACACTTACGGCCCAACCGAAACGGCAATCGCATCCACGTTCTACGTGCTCGACCGCGCATTTGAGGATGACCAACCGCTCCCTATCGGGCGCGCTTGTCGTAACACGGAAATCTTGATTCTCGACGAACAGCGGCAGCCGGTAGACAACCACCAAACGGGTGAAATCTGTATCCGTGGCAGCAGCCTTGCACTGGGTTACTGGAACGATATCGAAAAAACGGCCAACGCGTTTGCGAACATCCCNCACCACCGCCACTTCCCCGAGAAGATGTACTGCACCGGAGACCTGGGGTACTGGAACGAGCGTGGGGAACTGATGTTCGTCGGCCGCCTCGATACGCAAATCAAACACCTCGGTTACCGGGTCGAACTGGGAGAAATTGAAGCCGCGGCCAGTCGGATCCCAGAGATTCAACGGGCCTGCGTCTTGTACGACGTTGCCCACCAGCAACTGGTACTACTCTACGAAGCGGATCGCGAACTCGATCGGGGTGCACTCCGTAAACGAATGGCACAGACACTACCCGCATACATGCTACCGCGGGCGTTCCATCGGCTGTCGTCTTTTCCACTCAGCGCAAACGGAAAGGTAGATCGCAAGCGGTTGCAATCCCAATACCTACCAGACATCTCGCCCCCCCCGACCACGGCCCCAAATGGGATGGCATGACGGAGCTCACCCAACGTATCCACTCGATCCTCGCGGAATTGAGACCCGAAGTTGATTATTCAGAGTCGACAGACTATCTGGCGGATGGTCTTCTCGATTCGACCGACATCGTGTCGTTGGTCGCCGCCCTGGACGCTCGCTACGGCATTTCAATCGACGGCACCGAGATCCTACCGGAACATTTCACGAACGCCGAAACCATCGCCGGCCTGCTCGGCAAGTACGGAGTCAACCCGTGAACTTCACTTTCCGGAACATGCGCATCAGCGGTCTGCTCGTGGTCGTGCCGGAAAATGAATCGCGGTATGACGACGAGTTGGACAATTACAATTTTCCAGTCGCGAATTCACGGAAACTCAAGAACGTGATCGGCATCGATCGCCACCGCCTGGTCAGCGGCGATACCTGCGCCTCGGACCTGGCACTATTCGGTTTGCGTCACTTGATCGACCGGGGGGATTTGCTACCGGACGAGATCGATGGCTTGATTCTGGTGACCGAGACACCCGACTACTTCATGCCTCCGACCAGCAACGTGATTCAGGGAAAACTGGGGCTCGCCGAAAACGTTTGGTGCATGGACATCAACCAGGGCTGCGCTGGTTTTGCGGTCGGATTGATCCAAGGATTCATGATGCTCCAACAGGAGGCGATCAACCGCGTTGTCCTGGTGAATGCCGACACGCTAACTCGCACCTGTTCGCCCCGTGACCGCAACGCCTTCCCGCTGCTGGGAGACGCTGCGTCGATTGCCATTCTAGAACCCTCGCCGACACCGCAGACGATTCACGCCAACCTGCAGATGGACGGCACCCAGCACGAGAAGATCATGATTCCGGCGGGCGGCTTCCGCCTACCCCGTACACCCGCCACGGCAAACGTCGAATTGGCGAGCGATGGCAACTACCGCGGCCAGGACCACTACCACATGGATGGAATCGCGGTGCTCAACTTCGTCCAGCATCAGATTCCCCCGCTGATCGAGGCATTGCTATCCGCAGCCAAGACCCTCAAGGAGGATGTCGACTGGTTTATGTTTCATCAACCCAATCGCTTCATGCTCGAAAAGCTAGCCGACAAGCTGGGCGTACCGCGGGACAAGCTCCCCAATGACATTGTCGAGCACTACGGCAACGCCAGCAGTGTCACCGTGCCGACGGCCATCGCGCATACGCTGGGGACCGGGCTGACCGAAAACACGTATACGATGTGCCTGTGCGGGTTTGGCGTCGGACTGACCTGTAGCTCGCTGCTGTTGACGATGGGGCCCCTGCAGTTCTGCGAGTTGATCGATTTCCCCAGTTCGCAGGTGGACAACTGACGGACCAAACGCCGCGCGCCCCATCGATCGATTTCCGAGACGACCTTTGTCAATCCGGCATGCCGCGACCGGGAACCACCAGGAGCGAGCACATTGCAAGCCTTTCTAGAAAAGCTGGCTGATCTGTTAGGCGTTGAGCCGGACGAGGTCCAGCCCGAGAGTCGACTCGATTCCTTCGACGAATGGGACTCGCTGGGAGCGCTTACCGTGGTCAGTATGATCGACGAAGATTACGGCGTGACCGTCATGTCCGAGGAGTTGTCGAGGCTTGCTACCGCCGGTGAACTCTGGCTCGCGGTGCAAGCCGGACCATCCAACCCGGGAGCCGACGACGCATGAACGTAGAGCGGCAGCCAATCGACTCGACCGTGTTGGGGGCGAGTGTGCTTCACCTCGATGTCTCGGCGGGGGTTGAGGACTTGACTCGCGTGGAAGCCGATTACCTGCGCGCCTATCAGCCGCGGTATGTCGTCTGCCGGGTTCCCGTCGAAGACCTGGCCACCACGCATTGCCTCGAAGAGCACGGTTTTCGCTTCGTGGAATTTCAGTTGCGTTCCGAATTGCGGCTCAAGAAACGCTACCGCACCGAACCATTTCCCTATCGCTACGAGCCGGTGACGAAGCTGGAGGACCTGCAAACCGTGCAGCAGATTGCCGCGACTACCTTTACCGACGACCGCTGGACCGTGGATCCCGCGATCGAGGACTCGTTCGGTGCTGCGCGTTATCGAGACTACCTGGAGGCCTCCTGGCAGCGCAGCGACGAGTGGCTGCATAAGTTGACCAACTCTCAGACGGGTGAGATCGTCGCTTTTAACTCGGCCCGCGCGTTGGGCGATGCGAGCGTGCTGTTGCTGTTGGCCGGCGTCACAGCCGCCTACAAACGGGGCGGTCTGGGTACCATTCTCAACTATTTTGTGTTCAACGACTTTCTGCAGCGGGGGCTGCGCCGGGTCCGGACCCATCACTCGGGTCGCAACTACGCGATAATGAACCTCGAACTGGGCCACTTCCAGTTTCGCGTCGTCCAGACGTTTGCCGTGCTTCGCAAGTGCTACTGAACCGAGACCGCGACGTTCGAGTCGGTGACTAGTTTTCACGTTGCGTCGCTAACCGCAATCGGCCACACTCAAGCGTCATGAACCAGTCTTCCGACCCCTACGCACAGAGCGACGACGTTTTTGTGGCGCCGCCGCGCGGTTGGCGGAAGACGCTGCGGCATCTCGGGCCAGGGATGATCCTGGTGGGATCGGTGGTCGGCTCGGGCGAGTTACTGATGACCACCAAGCTGGGCGCGGTCGCCGGCTTCACACTGCTGTGGTTCATCCTGCTCTCGTGTTTGATCAAAGTCGTCGTCCAAGCCGAAGTGGCGCGGCACACGATCTCCAGCGGGGAAACTTTCCTGAAAGTTTTCAATGCGCTGCCCGGTCCGGGTGGGGCGCGCCCGTTGTGGTTAACTCTGCCCTGGCTGTCGGTTGTGCTGGCCGCGAGCGTGACTGCGGTCGCCGTGTACATGCAGCTACCCACAGACTCGCAAACATTCTTTTCGGGTCTGTTGCTAGGCATCGGAGCGTTGGGAACGGTCTTTGGGGCAGCGCTTGTACTACGCCGCGGTTCGCTGCGCCGCTGGCGCGCTGACCAATTTCTACGTCCTCGGGTGAACTGGTTTCTCTGGCTTTGGCTGGCGTCGATGCTGCTGACGATTGTCAATTCGGGCGCCATCCTGGGGGCCGCGGGTCAGGCCGTCCATTTGGCATTCCCCCAGTTCGGTGAACACGGCGCCCGTATCTGGGCCATGCTGGTGGCTGCACTGGCAGCCGCGCTGTTGCTCACCGGCAGCTACCGGTCCCTAGAAAAAACTCTGGTCGCCATGGTGGCGACGTTTACTCTGCTGACGATCGTCTGCACTGTGCTGTTGCAATGGACCGACTACGCCGTCAGTTGGAACGACCTGCGCCAGGGCCTCGCGGTGCAAATGCCCCCAGCAACCACACTCGTCGTACTGACCGCACTGGCCGCCTACGCTGGGACCGGTGTCGCCTACGGCGAAATGTGGAGCTACACCTACTGGTGCGTAGAAAAGGGATACGCCCGCAATGTGGGCAAAGTCCAGCCGGGAACCGAATGGCCGGCGCGAGCCCGGGGCTGGATTCGGGTGATGTACACCGATGTCCTGTTGACGATGGTCGTCTACACCGCCAGTACGATCTGCTTCTACCTGCTGGGCGCGGCCATTCTGCATGCCAGAGGAAGCGTTCCCGATGGCCTGCAGACGCTCGAGATTCTGAGTGACATGTATACCGAGAGCCTGGCGGATTGGGCGGCCACGCTGTTCGTAGTGGGCGGTTTTTTTGTGCTGTTCAGTACGGTGCTGGCAGGCACCGCCGGGTTCTCACGCCTGTTGACCGACGCGTTGGGCATTGTGGGAGTCGTCGATTCGGATCACTACCCGACCCGTCTGAAATATATTCGGATCCTCACGGTGGTCATGCTGATGCTGTTTTCGGTCGCCTACTGGTTGTTCGAGAATCCGCCCCAGATGCTCGCCATTACCAGCAGCCTGATCGCTGCTGTGATGTACCCGATCCTGGGGCTGGGAGCCCTCTATCTGCGCTACCGCCGAGTCGATCCTCGGATCGCTCCCGGACCCTGGACGACTACTTGGCTATGGGTCTGCGGGTTGAGCCTGGCTGTCATTTCGCCTGGCGGTATTCTGCTCGCGCTGGCCATCAAGTTCGAGTGGATCGCGATCGGCGCGTGATCGAAATCCGTAACGGGCCGGCAGACCTCCGCGGTCAAGCCCCCGTTCCCTCGGCAGCGGTCTTCAGTTTGGATACCCTCTCAGGCAGCGGTGGCAGCCCTTCTTCCAACACGCCTCGCGCGCGGCGCCAGAGCAACAGGCCTTCGACCATCATCCATATCTGAAGTCCGAGATTTCCGATACCGATGAGACCCAACAAGTAGTTTCTCTGTTCCGCTGCCAACCAGCCGCTGTTGCCGTTGAACAGCTGCCAGCTGAGGGCCCAGGCAGGCATCACCAGCATCACGATCATCGGAACCGCGGCAAACCAGATCGGCAGGTTGCGACGCCACAGATAAAACACGATCACCATGAACGCCAGACCGGCCAACAACTGGTTGGTGGCACCGAACAGCGGCCACAAAATCAGCCCACCCGTCCCGATTCCCTTGGGACCGGGCACCATCGCCATCGCCGCGCCGAGCGCGACCGCCAAACCGGTCGCCGCATACTTGTTTGTGAGAGGAGTGATCTTCAGCGTCCCCGTCAGCTCTTGGATCACGTACCGCTGCAGCCGCGTCGCCGTGTCGAGGGTGGTGGCGGCAAAACTGGCCACCAAAACGGCGATAATCCCCACCGCCATTTCTTTCGCGATTCCCAGCGAACCGACAAAATTGGCTCCGCCTTCGACAAATGCACCCACCTTTTGGCCGAGACCGAAACCGGCCCAGGATCCCTCCGGATCGTATTTGGTGTGCCAGGCTTCCAGCCCTGTCACCATCTCGGCGCCACCACTGACGGCGGGCACACCCATACCGACGCCCGCACAACAGGCCAAGATCACGATCACCGCCAGCGCGCCCTCCAGCAGCATCGCACCGTAGCCGACGTACTGGGCATCGGTTTCCGACGCCACCTGTTTGCTGGAGGTGCCACTGCTGACCAGGCAGTGGAAACCGCTGATTGCACCACAGGCTATCGTGATAAACAAGAACGGCATGATCGGCGGGGCACCGATAGGCCCTTTGGGCGCAATTGCCGGAGCGCTGGCCAGCAGGTCCGCCTTCCCCGTCAACCCAGCGATCAACAAGCCCCCCACCAGTAGCGCCAAGGCGACTATCAGCTGGTGGCTGTTGATGAAGTCTCGCGGTTGCAACAAGGTCCACACGGGCAACACCGACGCGACGTAACAATAAGTCATCAAGATCAGCGTCCAGACAACGACCGGGTTGGACACCGGCAGGGAAATCGGGAGGTAATAGACACCGACATAGACCGCCAGGTAGAGCAGCGCCAACGCCGCGAGCGAGGGAAGCAGCAAGCCTCCCCCCTTGCGGTACACCCACAACCCGACCGCCACAGCGATCGGGATTTCCACCCAGACCGAGAGCACCGACTGGGGGTAGATCTTGAAAATCGTCGCAATCACCAGGCCGAAGATAGCCAGCACAACGGTCAGCGCCAGCGCTAAGATGATCAGAAACATCAGCCGTGCGCGGGGCGAGATCAATCGCCCGGCCACTTCACCGATCGTCTGTCCGCGGTTGCGAAGACTAACCACCAGCGCGCCGAAGTCGTGCACCGCGCCGATGAAAATCGATCCCAGTACGACCCACAAAAGCGCCGGCAACCAGCCCCAAAACACGGCGATCGCGGGGCCCACGATCGGCCCTGTCCCCGCGATACTGGTGAAGTGATGCCCGAAGATGACCTCTTTCTTGGTCGGGACAAAATCGACATCGTCTCGAAGCTGCTGGCTGGGGACGACCGCGTCGGCATCCAGTCCGAAAATCCGCCGGGCTAACCAGCGACCATAGGTGTGGTAGGCCACGATAAACCCGACAAAGGAGAACACCGCCACCAGGACCGTAATCATGAGCGGACCTTCGCAACATGAAATCGACACTTGCCCAAACCGCGTTGGACTATTGTATACCCCAGCAGACGCGCCGCGACAGCCTCTCGCGGGCGCGCGGTAGACTTCCCTCTCGACCGTCCTATAATGGCCGCCAGCGCCGCCGGATCGATGCGGGCAGCCGTGTCCTCGGGCGGGGGAAACACGCAACAGGTCGGCCGCCGCGCCTGCGGGCCAGGCCGCGAACGATTCAGTCGAAGGGAAACCGAACGTGCCCGAACAAGTCGTCATCATTGGGAGTGGTCCAGCCGGTTTCTCCGCGGCGATCTACGCCGCGCGAGCCAACCTCAAGCCGCTGCTGTTTGAAGGAACAGCGACTCCCGAAATGATCCCTCTGGGACAACTCGCGTTTACCACCGAAGTCGAGAACTACGCTGGTTTTCCGGCCGGGAATGTGCGTGCCTTTGTGGAAAGCGCTGTCGACAAAGACCGTCACTGGAACCTACCTCCCGCGGCGGAACACGAGCGCGATGGACAGCCGCACTACGCGGTGCAGGGTGTCGAACTGATGGAGTTAATGAAGCAACAAGCGCTGAACTTCGGCACTCGGGTCGTCGGCGAGGACATTGCCGATGTCGACTTGTCAGGACAACCATTGAAAGTGATCACCGCTGCCAGGGAAACGATCGAAGCCCACACCGTGATCGTCGCCACGGGCGCCCGCGCCAACTACCTCGGCCTGCCCTCGGAGGAGAGCTTCAAGAACCGCGGAGTCAGCGCCTGCGCCGTCTGTGACGGCGCCCTACCGCGATTTCGAGATCAGCCGCTGATCGTAGTCGGGGGGGGCGACTCAGCGGTCGAGGAAGCGACCTACCTAACCAAGTTTGCCAGTCAAGTCCACTTGGTCCATCGCCGCGATCAATTGCGGGCCTCCCAAATCATGCAACAGCGCGCCGTCGATGACGAAAAGATCGACATCGTCTGGAATCACGTCGTCGAAGAGGTCCTGGGGACCGACACAGGCGGAGTCACTGGCGTACGGATCAAGAGCACGGTCGATGATTCTGCACACGAGTTACCTGCGGGTGGCATGTTCCTGGCGATCGGCCATACCCCCAACACCGACTTTCTGAAGGGCCAGCTGGAGATGAACGAGGAGGGCTATATCCAGTGGTCACAGCCGTTTCGCACCTGCACCAATGTGGCTGGCGTATTTGCCGCCGGCGACGTAGCGGACGACTACTACCGCCAAGCGATTACGTCTGCTGGGACCGGCTGTATGGCCGCTCTGGATGCCGAGCGCTGGCTCGCCGACCAGGGTCTTTAGGCCCCGATCACTTCCGCGCTTCCGGAAGACCCGGATCAGAGTGCCGCTGCGCCCCCTATTGCGCGCGACTGACGTCGGTCGGATCACGGATCGGTCTTGAATTCCAGCGAGCTCAACTTCCCGTCGCTGGTAATCTGAAATACGGCTTTGGCGCGGGGGTCGACAACCAGTAACTGTGTTCCCCGCCAGGCCAGGCCAACCGGGTTGACCAGTGGCGCTCCCTGCACCCAGGCCTGTGGCTTGCCGTCGGCCGGGATCTTCCAGATCGTCTTCTTGTACCCATCTGCCACATAGGCGGTCCCGGCCGGATCGACGACGACCGTGTGCGGAAAACTGAANGTCCCCTCGTCGACGATCGTTTGGGGCTTGTACTCGGCGTCGAAGCGGAGCAGTTTGCGCCCCGACACCACCCACAACCGGTTCTGCTCATCCAACGCCAGCCCGCGCGGCGCGTTGACACGGACCACCCGTTCCGGATCACCACCAGCCGCCGGGACCTTCCAGATGTGCCCGGGGCGCTCCAAGTCGGCGACCAACAAATGACCGTCGCGATCGACCACAATGTCCATCGGCATACCGATCCCAAAATCTTCCTTTTTCTTGCGCGTCAGACCAGTCGTCTTGCCTGCCTCGTCGAGCCGGTAAACTTCGCGCGCCCCCGTGTCGCCGGCCAGCAGCTTCCCCTGAGCGTCGATCTCCACACAGCGAANACGATTGAGGGGCGTCCTGAACCNACGCGACCCGAACGAGAACAGCGACAATTTCTGTTCTTTGATCTGCCAAACGCAGTGCCCATTGAGATCCGCCACAAACAGGCCTTGCTGCTGATCGGCGGCGATCGAGATGGGGTAGACAAATTGTGTGGGACGCCGCTCCGGTTTGTCTGCCTGGGCCGGCTCTTGCCCGCTACCGATACCCAGGCTGCCCATCCAGACGACGAAGACGCCAACGTTTACCACCCTTCGTGACTGGTTGCCCATCTGCACTACATCCTCTCCACGAACCAATGAAACAGATCGACGGTCCGCCTTGACGCGACACAGAAGCTTCCTCGCTTATCGGGCCATCNGCAACCCCGCTGTGCTATTATTCACCAAAAGTTTCCGACAAATCCCGCAGGTACTCGAGGGCCTCGTCCAACTCGCTGGTCGGCACGCCAACCTGCCTGCCGCGACGATCGCAGCGGTTCAACAACATCAGTTCCTCGTAACTTTCTGACTCTCGCAAACGCCGATGGGCCCGTCTGCCAATCGTCCCGTCGCGTACCTCNTGAGCCAACATGTGGTGTTCGATCAACCACGCAGTTCGCTCAGTGATCAATCCGTCGAGCGCATCCAAAGCGACCGCTACATGATCGGCGCGGTCGATCCCTTTTCCAACATCGTGTAGCAGTGCGGCGAGCAAGAACTCTTCGTCGTACGGCAACTCATCACAGGCCAAATCAAACACCTGTAGGCTATGGTAGAGCGCATCCCCTTCGGGATGGTAACGACGGTCCTGACGGACGTTCTCCAGAGGCAACAAAAGAGCCTCGAAGACTTGAAACGGGTCGAGTTGCTCGGTGAGCTCTGTGAGCTGTTGTTCGAGCTCGAGGCCTTCGTATTCTCGGCCGAGGAACTGCTCGAATTCGGCAATGCTGGCACGCTCCATCGGTTTGCCGGTGATCGAGCTCTTGGAGACGTAGTGCGCCTGGTCCGCCGCGTAGACGGTGATTTCAAAGGGAAACCGACCGCGCACGTGAAGGTGTGTAAAAACGCGGGATTGGCCCTGTTGGTGGACCCGTTTTCGCTCCACGTCAAAAAAACAGCCCTGATCCTGAAGAATCTGCCCGACCGCCTCGACGCTGTTGGAAAACAGATGCAGATCGATATCGGATCCCTGTCGGACGTGACCGGTCAGTACGCTGCCGATCAGACGCGGCTTAAAAGGTCGCAATAATCGCATCATCCACAACGCATCCAACCGCATGTCCTGCAAATTTTGCGTGCGCTGCTGCCCCTCGAAAAGGCGGGCCAGGGCTTGAACTTCATCGCGNATTTCCGCGTTACTGGGCAAATCCGCGGGTTTGACCCATCCCTTGTGAATCTTCCGAGCCGCCTTCAGCTTGGCGCGCAGGTACTCCGATTCCTGCCGCCGATACATCAGGCGCGCGGCTTCCCACGTAATCTGCCGCCGCAGTCTGGATACACGCATAGGACGCTACGCCGTTGGCCCGCTCCAACGTCACTGACCGGGAACCATAAGATTGCCATTCCAAGTATAGACAGCGGCTTTTCTCGGATTCAAGTCCGAACCGGACGGCCTCGATTGCCGGCCTGGATTGCCGGCCTGTCGGTAGCACCACGAGCGCCCTATCATGGCGGCCACGGGCAGCGCTTCCAGCCGCTGCCACGACTGGCATGGACGCTAGAAGATATGCTCAGATAAACTATCCCCCCGCATCCGGGCGACCGTCATCTGTGAGCATACCGATTCTTCAAACAACGCTGTTCTTCACCATCGAAAGCTGCCATGGAAATGGACAAACTCGTCGCGCTTTGTAAGCGGCGCGGATTCCTGTTTCAATCGAGCGAGATCTATGGAGGGCTCAACGGCTTTTGGGACTACGGCCCATTGGGCGTCGAGCTCAAACGCAACGTCAAGGAGGCCTGGTGGCGCGATATGGTGACCGGCCACGATGACCTGGGAGTCCCTGCCGGGGCCCCCTCATCTTTTGAAATGACCGGTCTGGATTGCACCATCATCATGCACCCACAAGTCTGGAAGTGTTCCGGGCACTACGACCTGTTCCACGATTTCATGGTCGACTGTCGGGAATCGAAGCGCCGCTACCGTTACGATCAGATCCGCGGGCGCTGGGCCGAGGCCAAAGGACAACGCATCTTTGTCACTTCGTCCGTGGCCGCTGCCGACGAGCAAGCCGATGTCAAACGCCGCGCACTGAAGTACTTCAACCTTCGCGCCAAAGACGCAGACAGTATTCAGTGGGGCGGTGACTTCCGACCGCTTCCCGAGATCGACGACCCGTCACAGGTCCTCGCGCCGGATGCGCAGACACTAGGCACTCTGACCGCGCCGCGCGAATTCAACCTGATGTTCAAGACCACCGTCGGCGCCCTAGGTGGCGAAGACGATGCGGCCTTTCTGCGCCCGGAGACAGCGCAAGGTATCTTTGTGAATTTCAAGAACGTACTCGACAGTACGCGAGTCAAGATTCCGTTTGGCATCGCGCAGAGCGGGAAGAGCTTCCGCAACGAGATTACACCGCGTAATTTCACCTTCCGTTCCCGTGAATTCGAACAGATGGAGATCGAGTTCTTCTGTCACCCCGAGACCTCGCACCACTGGTATCAGTATTGGCGAGACCGTCGGATGCAATGGTACGTTTCACTGGGACTGTCGGGCGACCGCCTGCAGTTGCGAGAACACGATCCCGAAGAACTGAGTCACTATTCGACGGGAACGGCAGATATCGAATACGCGTTTCCGTTCCTGCCCCCGGGAGAATTCGGGGAACTGGAAGGCATCGCCCACCGCGGGGACTTCGATCTTCGCAGCCATATGGAGGGAAAATTGGATGAGAAAACCAGCCCACTTCAATTGGCACTCGATTCTGACGGNAAACCCAAGTGGCGGGGAAGCGGCAAGGACCTGACCTATTTTGACGACGAAGCCTGGGAGCGCGAGAAGAGTACGCTCGGATGCAAGTCGTTCAAGGAATACGTCAAACAGCGCCAGACCGAACCCCATCCGGGTGCGCCCTTCCAATACGTACCGCACGTCATTGAACCTTCCGCCGGCGCCGACCGCGCAACGCTCGCCTTTCTGTGCGAAGCATATTGCGAAGACGAAGCCCCCGACGAGCAAGGCCGGATGAAAACGCGTACCGTGTTGCGTTTGCACCCTCGGCTAGCACCCATCAAATGCGCGGTCTTTCCATTGGTCCGCAAAGACGGCCTCCCCGAAGTCGCCCGCGACGTGTACCGCAGCCTGAAATCTCAGATGCCCGTATTCTACGACGAAAAAGGGGCGGTCGGGCGGCGCTATCGGCGGCAAGACGAAATCGGCACCCCCTACTGTCTGACCATCGACGGCCAGACACTCGAAGATCGAACGGTTACGCTGCGCGATCGCGATTCACTCGANCAGTGCCGCATCAAACTCGACGANTGCGTGGCCGAGCTCCAGCGGCGGATGATCTGAGTGACGCACCTTGCGTACCGACTCNCGGCGTTCCGACCTGCAGCGCACCGACTCGCTTGTCCGTAGACGGCCGAGTACAATCGACCCAGCGGGATCCGACAGGTCACCCTTGCCGTCAGCCGGGCGTCCACCGGCGGAAGTCGAAACAGGTCGATGCGCTCTGCTTGCCACCTCCGCGTGAGCTTGGTGTTCGCTTTCGCGGTCGCCGTGCAAACCTCGTTTTCCNTTCCCGCCCCCAGCTCGCCAGGCTGAGCGCGGCTCTCCGCGGGCCGGGAGCCCGTTCCGTCGGGTGTCGCCCTGCGCGAATCGAAGCGTTTCGACTCCAGCTGCTCGACACCGCTGCCCGATCCGGCAACCGCAGGCGCCAGGGAGTTGGACAGCAACACATGCCTCCCGATCGGGCGGCGCTGAATCCAGCCGAACCGCCACGCTGCGCAGNACCTCAGGGACNCATCGTTCTGCCGAAATGCCCCGCGTCTGACACCGAGATCANACCGTCTCCCCTTTGGCAACGGCGCGATTCGCCATCCAGAGGAGNGCNGGTGAGGCGACAAAGATCGAGCTGTACGTACCGACCAGGACACCGATGACCAGGGCAAACGCGAATCCATGGATGCCGGCGCCGCCCAGCGCATACAGAATGACGACCACCATCAAGGTAGTCATAGACGTCAGTAAGGTTCGACCCAGGGTCTGGTTGATGCTGGTGTTGATCATCGCTTCGGTGATGGTGGGGCTCTTGCCACGGACTTCACGGATCCGATCGAAGACGACGATCGTGTCATTCAATGAGTAACCGACAATCGTCAGGAATGCGGCGACCATTGGCAAACTGATCTTAAACTCTTCGATCAGCAGTAAACCCATATAATCCGCCACAAAGGCGCTGAGCGCGATTGCCCCCAGTGTGATCAACACATCGTGCACTAGGGCAACGACAGCAGCCAAGCCAAAAATGACGCGTTGGAAGCGAATCCAAAGATACCCGACAATCCCCAACAGACTGGCCAACAGCGCGACCACCGCTTTGGCCTGCATATCACCTGCGACCCGACCACCGATCGTGCTGGATGAGAGCCAGATCGGCTCTTCTGCGATACGCTCTTCGAGTCGACGAACCACGGTTAGCGCGTCGTCTTTGCCGAGCTCCAGCGTGACCTGCCAACGCTTTTCTGGCTTGTTGCTACTAATGTCCCAGTTAAGATCCAGAGCAGTGAGATCCTGCTCCGGGTCGTCCGAGCGTTCGTCGACTGCCTTGGCGACTTCGATACTGCGTTCGGAGACCGCGATATTGGTGGCCTGGGCAGCCGCCATCAGTTCGGCAATCAACGTCTCTCGAGTGATCCGAGTCTCCCCAAATGAGAGAATTCCGGCCGTCTTGACGATCCCCGCAGGCGGCCCCGCTTCAGAGCTTTCCTGCGACGCGATCCCTAGGGCGTTTGCTGCTGCGTCCGCCGCGGATGCGGACGGATTCTGTTCCTCTGCCGTGCTCGGCTCTAGTTCCTCCTGCGCAGCAGCTGGAGCGACCACAAATCCCTGACGACGCAGCCCCACGATGCGATCCCGTTGTTCTCCCCGCGCTGCGCCATCCCCTTTGGCGGGGGACTGCTGGGCGGGCGGGCTCTGGCCGTCAGCGGGGGGAGTCGGCTCGGTTGCTGCGGGAGCCGGATCCGCTGGCGCCGGATCCGGCGTGGGGGTTTGTGGCGCAACGCCTTCCGGCGACCCAGTCTCTGTGAACTGCTCCGATTGGAAAACCACCTGGTAGCGTGCAAAAGCCGACTGCGCCTGGTCGCCGCCGCCAAAACCGACAGCCTCTTTCAACCTCGTCTGCAAAAACTCGACCCCGCTGACAACGCCTTCGTTGCCAGCGGGCCGCTCGGTAAACCGCGTCAACGACGTCCCGTCGTCGCGCTTTGTTTCCAGTGCCTCGCTGGGAATCGAGGTGTCCAGCTTCCAGGCCACATTTTCGTCCTCGCCTTCGCTTATTTCGACACTCGACAACGAGCTCGTCACGGTCCCGTTATCGACTCTCACTTTGCCGAGCACTTCCCGGACGATTTTTCTGACCTCATCGGAATCGGTATAGTCCCGGCGAGGGCTGAGGTCTTCTCCGGCTTTCGTGTTGAGCAGCAGGGTCACAGACGTCCCGCCCAGGAAGTCGATGTCGAAGATGTTCGCACCGCGGAACCCGACGGCGACCAGCCCCCCCGTAATCAACAGTAACGAGAGGACCGCCGCCCAGCTCCGTTTGCCAATGAAATCGATCTGCGTGGCACCCAAGATCTGCCACATGCGGAGGTCCTTCAGTCGCCGCGATCGTTCCCAGAGATTGAACACAACACGGGAACAGAAAATCGCGGTGTACATGCTCATCATGATTCCCAGGATCAACGTGACCGCGAATCCTCGCACCTGATCGGTCCCGATGGCATACAAGATGATTGCCGTTATCAGGGTCGTCACGTTGGCATCGACAATCGTGGTCGTGGCACGCGAGAAACCATTGCGAATCGCCAACCTCAGCGCAGCGCCCTTTTTCAGCTCTTCTCGGATGCGTTCGAAGATCAGTACGTTCGCATCGACCGACATGCCGACGGTGAGCACCAGACCCGCCAAACCGGGCAACGTCACAGCCGCCTTCAACAGGATCATCAGGGACACGATAAGCAACAGGTTCAAGATCAGCGCCAGACAGGCAACCACTCCGGCGAACTTGTAATAGATGACAATGAAAATCAACACCAGGCTCAACGACAAACCGATCGCCGTTGTTCCGCGCTGGATCGTGTCCGCGCCGAGTGTCGCGCCGATCTTGTCCTCGCTGATCGGATTCTCTTGCAGCGTGGTCTGCAATTGCCCCGATCGCAAGATGCTGACGATCAGCTCGACTTCCTCGTTGGTAAAATCACCGGTGATCCTCCCCTGGTCTCGAATCGTACTCATGATCCGCGGTGCCGATTCCAGATCCTTGTCCATGACAATGCCCAGGCGGCGATGAAAATCGTTCGTCGGCAGGTTATCCGACGTCAGGAACGCCATCCGATCCGCACCGAGTGTATTCATGCCAAAACTGATGCACGGTCGCATCTGTTCGTCGTTGTCCGGCCGAACGACCTCCAGGTGCTCTCCCTTGACCTGATCCTCGAGATCAGACACGAACATCAGGATCTCGACACCCAGAGGAAATTGTTCCGTTCCAGCGCGGTCGCTATCGGTGAGAATCCGGCCATCTCGATAGCTGCGCACCAAGTCACCAGGTTGCCACTCATCAAAAAATCCGCTCTCACTCGCTCGCAGACGAACCCACTTGCCGATCACTTTGCCCGGCTCGCCCTCACCCGTAGGCTCGATGACTTCCCGCTCGCGTCGGTCGGCGCCTTCCGCCATCTCCCGGGCTTGCTGAATCAGGTCGGCGTGATCGCGTGTGTTGGCGACAATATGAAACTCGAGGACCCCAGCGGTGGTGATCTGGGCCTTGATACGGTTGATTTCAATGTCATCCGCTTCGGGAACAATAATCTCGATCTGTCGATCCCCATAAGGTCGAATCACGATTTCCTTGAGGCCATCTGGATTCAGACGTCTGGTCAACGACTCGACCATCCCCTGCATGACACTCGAACCCTGAGCTTCCTGATCTTCAACCTCGTAGATCAGAATCACTCCACCCCGCAGATCGACACCCCAGGTAAGTTGCAGTTCGCCGTCTTTGAAATTGGAACCGATCACGACGACCGCCAAGAAGATCGTAAAACAAATCAACCCGAATTGGCCCGCCAGGTCTTTGGCGCGAAACAGCTTGACGGCGACGTTCTGTCCTAGAAAGAAGGCCGCAAAAGGTGTCATCACCAACAGAACCGTCAGCAGCATCTCAAGCGTGAACAAGCTGAGAAAGTTCGCGATCTTCGCTTGCAAGCGCTGGAACCAAGAGTCCTCCTCCGATTGCTGGAAACCCTCCTGAAATGCTC
>PADE01000104.1 GCA_002702965.1 Planctomycetaceae bacterium | reverse complement strand
AGTTATGACATTGGTGGAGTTATGACATTGGTGGAGTTATGACATTGGTGGAGTTATGACTTTGGTGGAGTTATGACTTTAGTGGAGTTATGAAAGGTACAAAGTATCATGCTGGTCGGCTATGTCAGCGACGAACGCTACATCGCGCTGGATGGAGTGCGCTTCGAGTTTGAGAGCAGCGCTGGCTCGATGGAAGCCCACTCGCGGGCGACTGGCGCGGTCTACGCCGACATTCCACCTGGACCTTATCACGTCACTCTGCGAAAGGACGGTTTCGGTGCGAAGTCCGTCGCGATAAACCTACGCGAGGACGATCTCTACCAGTTCCGGTTGTTGAACGATCGTCTGGTCGGTTACATGTGGCCGAAATGGGTCCGAGCGGGTGAGAAGGCTGAGTATCGCGTACATTCGACAGAAGCGTATCGGCTGGATTTATGGCGTTACGGGTGGGAAAAGCAACACATTCGCACGATTGGCTGGTTCGACGAACACGGGCCACTCGCCACCGCACAGATCACCCCGGACGGCGATTACACGCAGACCGGCATTCAATTCAACCGGCGCGGCTACAGCAACAACCCACACCATCGCCAATACGTCACTGCACCAGAGCGATCGGGGCTGTACTATCTGCATGCCAAAACCGTGTCGGATAACTTCTTCGCTTTCCCGTGGATTGTGGCTCCGGCCAGACCGCGGGCCGACATTGCGGTACTTGCTTCGAACATCAATTGGAATGCCTACAACAACTTCGGCGGGCGCAGCAACTACATTCATCCAATCGCCTTGCCACCAAAGCCAACCGTCAACGCACGGCTGGACCTCGCACGTTACACCAGCGATGTCCATATGCAGTTCACGGCCGACGACTACGCGTCGCTTTCGTTCGATCGTCCCGAACTCTTCAATCATATCCCGGAAACAACACGCATTACCGACCCGGTCGAGGGAAGGTCGGAATGTCACGTGTTGCCGGCGGAATGGCGACTGTTCGGATGGCTGGAGCGCGAAGGGTTCGCCTACGACCTTTACGCCGAGACACAGTTTCATTTTGAAACGCTCGCCTTGGACGACTACCGGGTACTGATTATCAGTACGCATCCTGAATATTGGTCGCAGGAGATGTACTATCGCCTGAAGACTTGGGTGTTTCAGCGCGGCGGAAAGTTGATGTACCTCGGCGGCAACGGCTTGAACTGTGCCGTGGAGTTTCTCGACGAGGCGACGATGACCGTCAGAAACAGCTCGCATGGCGGCAGTTCCAGCGACATGGCGAAAATCGGCAAGGAGAGCCGCTTCGATGTCTATTATGAATCGGAAGCGACTTTGTTGGGTGTGCGGTGTACCGAATCAGGAATCATGACGGGCGCACCGTACAAGGTAATCGATGCGTCGCATTGGGTATTTGACGGAACTGGTTTGAGCAACGGTGACGTGTTCGGCGAGAAATGTCTGCACATGCGCTGCCACGGCGGCGCTTCCGGTCACGAGACCGACAAGCGGTCGCCCGCGTCACCCGCCAACTGCCAGCTTCTCGCGAAGGGGCTCAATCCGGATGATGGTGGCGGGGAGATCGTCTATCACGAGACAGCATCCGGCGGTGCCGTATTCTCGGTTGGTTCGATCAGCTACCCCTGTTCGCTGCCTGCGGATGACAACATCTCGAACATCACGAAAAACGTGCTAACTCGCTTCCAGCAGCGCGGAGGTTGATGGATAGGCTGTTCGTCAGTCGATGTTGCTGATTAACATATTGC
The DNA here is from genome assembly GCA_002702965.1 of Planctomycetaceae bacterium. Taxonomy (GTDB): domain Bacteria; phylum Planctomycetota; class Planctomycetia; order Pirellulales; family Pirellulaceae; genus UBA9264. The sequence goes on along the minus strand of PADE01000104.1, from coordinate 20,740 downwards.
CATCACCGTCGACGAGAACACCACGCTTGACACCGATAGCCCGGGTGTGCCGGACAACGACACCGATGTCGACGAGGACACAGTGACCGCTGCGCTGGTCGATGACGTCTCCCACGGCACGCTCAGCCTGGCGGTGGACGGCGTCGGTGATCTGGGTGTCGACGGGGTAGAGCGTCTTCAGGCGGGTCAAGCCCTTGAGATGCACCAGTCCCGCGTCCTTGATCGCCGTTTCAGCAAGGATGAGCATCAGTAGGTGAGTCAGCCCTTTGAGGTACACGAGCCGGGCGTCGGTGATTCTGGTGCCAGTGAGGGTCACGTCACAGGCGTAACAGGTGATCTCATCAGCCAAACAATACCACTTGCGGTCGCCGGTGTGGGCGTATGGCTGCAGGAACCGGTAGTGCGTGCCATACTCGTTGTTGAGCCACGTGCCGCGGACCGCACGGCCTGTTCGAGAGCCGTGGCTTAGTTGCTGGCCGAAAGTATCACCAAATGTCTTAGCAACGTCTGATGCGCCTGCTCGGCCACCAGCGTGCTGTCGCGGTTGCCGAGCACCGCCTCGACGCGCTGGTCCAGTGACCGCCCAGCCGCTTTGACCTCCGGCGCGTTGCCTCGGCCCGCGGACTCGGCTGCATCGATGGCATCGCGGAGAAGCTTGCACAATTCGTAGTCTTCAACACCGGCCCGGTAGGCTTCCCACCGCTTGCTCGAAATGACACCACTGGGTCCGTCATAGACCACCGAGTAGGAGGGGGTGCCAGCGTAGTCGTCCCACAAATCAGAGCCATCGGTGTAGACCCAGAACCCGTTCCCCTCGCAGCCATGCTTGAAAGCTTGCCAGAGCTTGTGACGGTAGTGGCCGGTCGGCGACCTCCCCTTCTCGCTGGAGGAGCCGTAGAACCAGGTACGCTTGCCCTGCCAGAAGTCCGTGCCAAGTTTGGACTCGATAGGGCACCAAATGTCGATTAACCCCTCAACCTCCGCCAGGTTGGCCGCGGTGTTGTCCCCGGCGATTGTCATCCAGACCTGCACCTGCGGGTCGACCCGACGAAGCAACTCGCTGGAGGGTTTCACGATCTCATGTATCTCCTTTTGAGACGGCTCATCCATCCACGTGAACGCAAAGTCATCGTAGCCGTAGCCCTGTTTCTTCATGTGGGAGATGACCTCCTTCAGCCAGCGTGTAAAGACCTTTGTCCTGCGGGCATCGCCCTCTTTGGGATACATCTTCCGGTGATCCCACTCAAAGCCTGTCCAGAGTATCCACAGGCGTGTTTCCGGCAGCAGTGCCATGTACTCGTCTAGCTTGGTGAAGTCCATCGGTCCGGTGAAATTGCCTTCCGCATCGGCCTGGAAATAGGGCAGATAGGGCGAAATCACCTGCTGGACGTTGACGTAGTGTTCGTGAAGGTTCTTGGCGACACCTTGGGGGTCCGATCTGGCAATCGGCCAGTGCATGTAGGAGAAGTTCGTGACGTTCAGCGTCGGGTCGGCTGGCATCGCAACCGGCGCGACGCTGAAGGCAACGGGCTGCGAGGCAGATACCTGGCTACCCGAGAGTTGGATGCTTCCTCTGTACTCGCCGGGTTGGAGATCGCGCGAGTCAATGGTGAGCCACAGTTGCTTCGTCATTCCGGGCGGAATCTCCACCGTCCCTTTCAGCGGCATCAGCGCGTCGGCGCGTACCCGAAATCCATACGCCTCGACGAACTTGACCTCGTGCAGAGAAGTTGCGGTCGCAGGAGCCGGAGTTGTGCCGACTAGCAGATCCGCAACGGTGACCGATAGTTCCATCGCGTCCACTGTGGCGTTGGTCAGGTTGAAGGCCAACTCACCCCACTCATTCTGTAACATCACCAGCGGCGCCAGCACTCTGCTCGACGCATCCCAGTCAAGCGGCAGCAACGGTGCCCAGGGGTTCGTTGACGTGATTCCTAATGGCGATCGCCCCGTCGCGGCCAGGTATTCACCGATCACCCGGCCGATTCTGCGATCGAGCTGGGTGAACGGCAGACCGCGCCGAAAGTCGACCTTCTCGGCTTCGGAGCGGGCCAAGATCTCGCGCCGCAGGTCTTCCAGAGACACTCGTGTCCGCCTGGCAACAGCCTCATACTTGTCTGGCTCTGCGGCCAGTCGTGAAAGTGCATGGCCGAGAAACGTCAACGAGGAGTTCTTCTGTCGAAGCAGTGGGATGCGGCCTTTTGAGAACTGGGCGATCGTGTCTGGCGTTAGCTTGCGGCCCCGCGGTTTTAAGCCCACCTGCTTTGATCCGAGCACTTCAATCTCGTCGACAAAGACATAGTAACCACCGCTGATTGTCTGTAGGCGCACGAAGCGGGCCTGANCGGCGAGTCCCTCGATCTTGAAGGTATGAATGGCATGCTGCTCCTGGTTCACCGCCTCGTTGATCAGGTCCCCGGCGTAGCTGTACGTCCTTCCGTCATCGCTCAAGAAGACCATCACGGCGAGTGGAAAGGTAACTTGGCTGCGTGTGTCCGCGCCGCTCGCGAAGGTCAACCCGTCGACCGAGCCGATTTGCCCCAGGTCAATCTCGATGCTCTTGGATTGTGCCCCGGATGCCCATCCGACCGTGCCCTTCTTGGACCAGACAGACCCGTTGCGGACACCGTCGGTCAGGTCGGTGGCGTCTCCCGGATCGGTGCAGCCACCATAGTTAGGTGGATGGCTAAATGTATAAGGTCGCCCCAAGGCCAAATTCTCCGCGAAACAACTGTTGCCGCGCAGGATCACCGCCACGGCCAGCAGTATCGCCCTTATTGTGTGAGTGTTCACAGTTGGCTACCGCCTCTCACGAAATCTCAGTGAAAACAGATCGGCGTCCTGAAACACGAACCTCANTCGAATGGGCGTGCCGGCCGGTGCGCTCAAATCGGGAACCCCGCGTCAGAGCATATCGGTTGTTCCAGCGAATCGCCGTACATCACCTCCGAGTCGGCCAGCGCAAATCCCGGCAGAGNCAACCCCTGGGCATCCTGCAATTCNACCTGAACGCTGCCGGCAGCCGAAGTCGAATAGTCCATCATCAGTTCGGAACCGGAAAATACAAGTGCCCGTGTCAGCAACGCACCGCGAACTCTCCGGTCNCTGCCCCTCGCCAACACCCCGCTCACTGACGCCGGGCTGATCCACCTCACCCGTATGACCCACTTACAGTGCCTCTGCCTTGCCGATACGAACGCCACCGACGTGGGCGTCGTCAAACTGAAAAGAGTGCCGCCGAACTGCACGATCGCGAAAACGAAGTGATCCTCGGCCGCACGCCGTCCCCGGTGTCAGCTTTTCCCCACCCCGCCGCGCCCAACTCGCAATGGTCGTCGGCTGCTGTACTCTCGGCCACTGCGGCATCGTCGGCCGTTCTCTCCACCGCGTCATGCCCCAAACCGAGCCGGTCACAGTCGTCGACGGTACTCCTACCGTGGGTCGGCCGCACGATGCTTTGGCTCGAGCAACCGCCGAGGTTACAATCTGGGAGCAACGGTTTTGGGAGGGTTGGCGATGCAACTGACTGGCCGTACAGTTTCCTGGGCTGCAAGTTGCGCCGTCGCGCTGGCTCATGCGGTAGGCGCGAGCGAACCATTGCATGTGCGCATCGATCAGTTGATCTCCGCGACGGAGGACTTCAAGCCCGCGCCTCCGGCCAACGATGCGACGTTCCTCCGACGCGCCTATCTCGACTTTGCCGGCATTATTCCCCCGCCGGATGCCGTGCACACGTTCCTCGCCGATCACTCGGACGACAAGCGAGCGCGGTTGGTCGATGAATTGCTCACGATCCCGGAATACGCATGGCACATGAGCCGCGTGTTCGACGTGATGTTGGACCAGCGAATGCGCGAGCGTGAGGATGACGTGATCCAGGCTGATCCGTGGCGCAAATACCTGCGGGAGTCGTTCCGCGAGAACAAGTCGTGGAGCCAACTCGTTACCGAAATTCTCGGCACGGATGGCACAGACGCGAAGCTGCGCCCCGCGCTGCGGTTCTACTTCTCCCGCAAAGGCGACCTGGGACAGTTAATTCCAGACGTGAGCGCGATCCTGCTGGGACGCAATCTTCGCTGTGCCCAATGTCACGACCATCCAGTGATTGACGAGTATCGGCAAGCCGATTTCTTCGGCTTGGCTGCGTTCTATTCACGCGTTGGGCGAGGCACGGTTGGTGGCAAGCCGGTACTCGTCGAGAAGCCTGTTGGGACAACNGCGTTCACTTCGACGCTGACTTCNGAAAGNGGCACGAGTTTACCACGCATCTTTGACGGNCCTGAATTGGCAGAACCCAGCGCGGTCAAGTCNCTGCAAGCCACGTACGAGCGGANGATCAAACACGCAAACCAAGCGGCTGATGCGGCGAAGGCGGCTAACGACGCACTCGCTGCAGCGAAGCAGAAGACGCAAGCAGCCGAGCAGAGCGTGAAGGTCGCCGCGGAGGCGAAAACGACTGCGGAAGCGACTCTCGCATGCGCTCGCAAAGCGGTAGATGCCGCGAAAGACGGCGCCGACGCGGCAGCCGCCGTCAAGAAAGCGGGCGAAGCGGAAAAAGCCGCGATTGATGCGTTGACCGAAACGCTGAGCAAGCTAACCGCAGCGCAGCAAGCCGCGACCGCAGCCCTTAACGCCCAGCGAGAAGCAGAAGCGGTAGCCGTACGAGCCGAAGCTGGCAGGCGAGACGCGNAACGCAGGCAAACGGCGGCGCAGACGGCGCTTTACATCATCCCTCCGGCGGACAAAGTGCGCCCGATCCCNATCTTCAGCCGTCGCGCATACCTCGCGCCGATGGTCCTGGATCACCCGGCCTTCCGGCGCAACATCGTTAATCGCCTCTGGGCCATGTTGATGGGCCGCGGCCTGATTGAACCGCTCGATCTAGACTACGCTGACAACCCCGCTTCGCATCCGGAACTCTTAAAGCTCCTCGCCGACGAGTTCGCCGCGATGGACTACGACATCAAAGCNTTCCTCCGCAANCTGGCACTGACTGACACCTACGCTCGTTCCAGCCGCGTGCCCGAGACGGCGGACGACAAGCCCGTTCCTTACGCGACCGCAACGTTACGTCCTTTGAGTCCCGAGCAACTCGCGTGGAGTTGGCTCCGGGCAACGGGCCGCCTCGATGTCGAACTCCGCGCGATCGAAGAAGAAACAAAGCCAAAGCAGGCCGAAACGCTTTCCTCGCGNGAGTGGCAGCTCGAACAACTACACCTCCGTTTGCGCGATGAAGCGAAGGAAGTCGTCACCCGCTTCGTCACCAGCATCCCCGGGGAGGCCTCGCGCAGCGATGCCGGCCCCGAACAGGCCTTGTTTCTGCTTAACGCCGAAGTTGTCGGCAAGTGGCTCAAACCACAGTCGGGCAATTTGGTCGACCGCCTCGTGAAGATCGACGACCCCAGCACGTTGGCCCGGGATCTGTTTGTCAGCCTGCTCTGTCGCGTACCGACGGAAGCAGAAGTTGCTCTCGTCCGCGAAACGCTTGCGACGTCTGAACAACAGCCTGCGGATGCTTTGGCCGACCTTGCTTGGTCGCTGCTATCATCTTCCGAGTTCCGGTTCAACTACTAGGCGTGTAACGGACAACCCATGAACCAACTCACCTTTCGTCACCACCGCGCCCTGNCGCGCCGCGCGTTCCTCGGAANCGTTGGCGCCGCGGGCATCCTTGGTCTTGCGCGGCCGTTGCCCGCTGCGTACTTGCAGAAGCAGCAGAAACGCGTGCTGCTGNTCTTTCAACATGGTGGGTTGAGCCAACTTGAAAGCTGGGATCCCAAGCCAAATACNGATACCGGTGGGCCATTTCGGCCGATTTCGACGTCACAGCCGGGAGTGCAGGTTTGCGATCTGTTGCCGCATACTGCNCGGCAGATGCATCATCTGTCGCTGTTGCGAGGGTTGAATACGGGCGATAGCAATCACGATACGGCGCGCGTGACAATGCTGACCGGTTGGCGGCAGGGNATGTTTGGCGGGCAATATCCGTCGATGGGGGCCGTTTGCGCCAATCTGCTGAGTGCGCAGCGGTCGCAGCCGGCGTTTGTCGTGCTCGCCCAGCGCGATCAGTGGCACTTGCAGCCGCTGTTGGATGCGTCGTATCTCGGACCCGATTGCGCACCGATTGTCTCGTTCGACGAACAGCCGCCCGACAACGCTGTTCCGCGGCCCGAGGTAACGGAAGCTCACGCCACGCGTCGGCGCAGTGTGCGCGAACAACTGAATCGTGAATTCGCGCGCGGGCGNAAGACGGCGGAGGTCGCCGCGTACGAATCCTCATTCGAGAAAGCCCGACAGCTTGTCGCAAAGCGCAAGTTGTTCGATATCACCACCGAATCTGGAAAGGACCAGGAACGGTACGGAACGCACGCCTTCGGCAAGCGTTGTTTGATCGCGCGGCGATTGCTGGAAGCGGACACGACGTTCGTCAAGTTGAATCACGGCAACTACGACACGCACTTCGAGAACTTTAACCACCACCTGCATCGATTGGAGGAGTTTGATCGGCCTTTCGCGGCGTTGATCCAGGATCTAGCCGATCGTGGATTGCTCGACAGCACGCTCGTGATCGTCACGGGTGAATTCGGTCGCACGCCTAAGTTAAACAGCAGCATCGGCCGTGATCATTGGTCCACCGCCTGGTCGATCGCGNTGGGCGGTTGCGGCATCANGCCCGGCGCGATCCACGGCGCAACAAACGCCAACGGCACNGAAGTGACGGACGGCCAGATTGGCTTCGCGCACCTCTTCCAGACNTTCTACTCNGCTCTCGGCATCGATCCGCACCAGGAACTAGAAAACGGAGACCAACCGCTGAAGATGTTCGAGGAAGGCGGCGCACCGATTAAGGAGGTGCTTACATGACCGTTTCGANTGTTGGCCATGTCGATCCTAACAACGCGAAAGTTGTTCGCGAACACAAGTACGACCGCCCGCGGCGAGCCTGCGCATTCGATCGCNCCGGCCGTTACGTCTTCTCGGGTGGTGACGACAACTTCGTCCGCCGTTGGGACCTCGAGGAAGACAAACACGCGTCGTTCGTCGGTCACGACAGTTGGGTGCTGAGCTTTGCGTTCCCGCCCGACGAGTCAACTCTGATCTCCGGCGGATACGACGGGCGGTTAATCTGGTGGGAGCTCGCCGTAGCGGACGCCAAACCGCGGGCCATGATCGATGCGCATCATGGCTGGATTCGCTCGATCACACTCAGTCCCGATGGCGAGTTCCTGGCGACATGTGGCAACGATCATCTCGTGAAGGTGTGGTCGGTCGCCACGCGTGAACTCGTGCAAGAACTCACGGGGCACACGTGTCACGTTTACAGTGTCGCTTTCCATCCCAGCGGCGAGTATCTGGTGTCGGCAGACCACCTCGGCATTGTTCGGCAATGGGCCGTCGCGAGCTGGCAAGAGACGAGACAACTCGACGCCAGCCCGCTCTACACGTGGAACAAAGGCTATCGCGCGGCGGCGGGCGGCGTGCGCACGATGAGCTTCAGCCGCGACGGACGTTGGCTGGCGGGTTGCGGGTTGACCGACGCTCAAGATACGTTTGGCCAGGTCGTTCACCCGGCGATCGTCTTGGTCAACTGGGAAACGGGTGAGCGAACTCGTGTTCAGCGCAGTAGTGGCGATGAAAAGGGCGTCGCCTGGGGCGTGAGCTTCCACTCGTCTGACAAGTTCCACACGGCCGTCAGCGGAGGCCGGGATGCCAAGCATCTGTACTTCTTCAACCGCGACGACGACAAACCGTTCCATACCCTGGCGCTTCCGAGCGCGGCGCGCGACCTGGCGNTCAACACCGCTGGCACGATGCTGGCCATCGCGCATTTCGACAACGGTGTGCGTCTTGTTGAATTGCCGGCTAGCTGAATCGGAGTCACCGGCGCATCTCAAAGGGCTGTCCAATCTGCAAGAGTTCAACCTCCCTTCTCAAATCACCGGCGCCGGGGTGGTACATCTCAAAGGACNGACCAAGCTGCAGCGGCCCTCGCTCAACGACACCCAGGTCACCGTCGAATGGTCGCCACGGGCATCATTGGGGAGTTAGCTCGCGCGATTACGAGTCGTCCTCCGAAGCACGCAGCACACCTCCAGATGGGAGTCCTTTCGCACCGTCACTCCGATCGCAAGCATGCCGTCGCTGCGACTGGCGGTATTCTTGGCTATCATGGACCATTCGGTTGCTGACACTCCGTTTTTAATCCAGGGAATGATCTGCAAATGGCCAACCGGTTCGCAGTTCTAGTCAGCACNTTGATCGCTGTCGTTTCGACGTCGGTCTGTGCTCAAGATGCTACGAAGCCGTCGTCCGATGTACGCACGGTCAACGGCGTGCAACAAGTCGTGCTCGAAAACCGGTACGTGCGTTTAACCTTTGAGCCAGCGCGCGGTGGACGATGTAGCAAGTTTTCGTTCAAGGACAACGGCGAGCAGATCATCGGAGACGAAGATGTCTCCGGGATGTTCCTTGACCACTGGTCAAAGTTCGCGTGGCCGAGTGGCCTGATGCATTTGCCGTACAAGCATGAGCTGGTGCGCGATGGCGAGAATCAGGTGGGAGTGCGGCTGTGGATCGAAGTGCCGAGACTCGGCGGTGGCAAGGCGGAACGCGCCGCTGCTGCATCGCCGCGAATCGCGACATCGCCCGAGCTGATCGGGCTGACTGTTCAAAAGACGATCTGGCTGCGAGCAGACAGCGATGTCATTCGNGTCGAGCAGGCGATCATCAACTCGACCGACGCGTCGCGTTCCGCTGGCCTGTACATCCAACAGAACCTTGGCATGCTTGGCACGCACCACGGCGACAACTGGTATCTGCCGTCGACGCGCGGCATCGAGGTGCATGTTCAGGCAGACAAGCCGGGAGGTCAGAGCGTCGGTCCCGATTTCATTCCCGATCCAGTGGACGGCTGGCTGGCCGTGAAGGACCGGAAGTCAGACCGCGGGTTGTTGTTTGTGTTCGACTACAACTATTTAGCCAAGACCTACACGAGCGGTGGGACGGGCGNATGGTTCATGGAGTCCGTTCCGATCGGACCGGGGAAGTCGTTCCGCACCGAGTACTTCGTGAAACCGGTCCGTGGCTTCGACGATTTCACTTATGGTTCAAAACGTCTGGTCGCTGATATTCAGGCTGACGAAACCGAGGAAGGCACAGTTCGAGTCTCGCATGACATCGCTACCGTCACAGAAGACCTCGACGGTGCCTCTGTTGAACTTCAGGTGATTGGCTGGAAGAGCAAACAACTGTTGGTCGCGAAGTCGTTTCGAATCAATCGNTTGAGCAATGNGAAGCNGCGGCAGCAATTCTCTTTCTCGACCAAGATGCTGAGCGACGGGGTTGTTATTTCGGCGATGGTTCGCTCAGGCACAGAGCAAGATCGGTACGAATTTTTCTATGCCGGCGACAAAGCCGAACGCGAACGGCGTTCGATCTCATTCGCCACGAAAGGGCGCGCCGTTGCCAGCAATCGGGGCGACGCCTACTTCCGCAAGCAGCCTCGCAAGCGAAAGACATTCGACAAGCCGGACTTCATCACAGTCGCTCGGCCCGATCCGAAGCGTTATCGCTGTTTGGTCGTGTTTGGACTCTTCACGCATATTCTGAACCTTGATGACGCGGTCGCCGAGAGANANCNCCACGGCCTGNCCCCGATCGAATTCGACTGGGCGAACTGCCCGCCGAATGGCGTCGAGACATTTCCGGGGACCTATGACGAGGTGTTTCGCTACGACCTCATTGTGTTGTCCGATGTCAACTACAAGGCCCTGGGAGACATTCCGATCGANATGATTTGCGATTACGTTCAGGAAGGTGGGAGCCTGCTGGTCGTCGGCGGCCCGTACGCCTANGGCAACGGCGAGTTCGAAGGGTCGCGTTTCCTCGACGTGCTTCCGGTTCACCTCAGCGGCCCGTTTGATCTGAAGTGGGCGGGCAAAGGCAAGTCTTGGAAACTGCAGCCAACCAAAGACGATCACGCCGTGCTCCAAGACATCTCATTCGACCAAGAACCACGAGTCTTTTGGCACCACTTCTTGACTGCGAAGAAGAATTCCATGGTGGTGTTGAAGGCTGGCGACAAGCCGGCACTCGTTTTCGGTCGCTACGGAAAAGGGAACGTCGCTGCTCTGTCACTCAGCCCGACCGGTGTCGGTGCCCAAGGCGATGTGCAATGGTGGGACTGGGACGGCTGGTTCCCGCTGGTTCAGAATCTGTTCGCGCAGGCGAAGCGAAAGGAGAGCGATGTTGGCTCCAGGTAGCGGAGCGGCGCGAGCCGCCCGGTTTGTTCACCATCCGACGCATGCAAGACCGCGGCCTTCCGCTACAAATCGCGCGGCGCGAGTGGGATGGACACGAGCGCTGGTCCTGCTTGTCCTGACTGGCCTTGCAATCACCTCAACCCGTGCCGCCGAGGTTCGCAACAGCAGCTTCCGCGAAGCACGCGGCGCGACCAACACCCCGGAGGTGATTGCGAAGCTCCGCCAGAATGGCTGGAAGTGCCCCGACGCGAAGCAATGGCCGCATTCGTGGGGCGGGCAGGGGGCGAGTATGACAGTCGAGTTCCCGATGACTGGCGGAAGAGGCAACGACAGTTATTGCCGATTGACCGGTGGTGTCAACGGGTACGTCAATGGGTATTGGGGGAAGCACTTCAAAGAGTCACAAGTGCTTGAATTTTGGGCGAGAGGCAAGGGCACCCTGCGGGTCGGGCTGATGGCGTACAAACTCTCGGACGACCGGAAGAGGATCCTTCCCGGCGGTCGGATGCCGCACTTCGACGTCCGAGTGAACAGCAAGGATTGGATGCGATACCGGTACTTGATGCGCAAGCCCGAGTACGAACTGACCGGGCATCCGCTGTTTCAAGTGCCACAGGGCACGATCGACTTTGACGATGTCGATATCCTCGATTCGGATCGCGCGTTCGATCTGATCGTTTCGGAAGAGAACAAGTTGTACGGCAAGAAGGCTCTGGTCGAAGACGTCGAGCGGGCAAAGATCGACACGGCGTTCGATAAACGACGGAGTGACCACAAAGCGGCGGTTGCTGCCTTCGAGTCGATCACAGGAAAGCTCGCGGTCACGCTGTCCACGCCGATGCAAAAGCGAATCGTAGAACTTCGTCCCTACGTTCACACAGACGGCATCACAACGATCCGCGCCACGCACTACAACGACATGATTGTGTTGACGCGCGTCTTGAATCGGCTCGCCGGGAAAACCGTCGGCGCCGCGGACACGGTACAAGCAATGAAGCTCGACCCAACCGCGTCGAAGCCACATTTCCCTGGGAAACGCGAAGCTCGACTGGGAACATTGACGATCACTCGTGTGCGGTCGAACAAAGTTCGTTATGTCGAGAACGAAACCGCAACGACGACCGCGACGATCGTCAACGAAAGTGCCGACAAGATCAGCGGCACGCTTCAGGCGCGGATGATTCTGGATGTTGATACAGTGCGCGAGATCGCCTCGGTGAAAGACTACGCGCTGGCTTCGGGTGAGGAGAAAACGTGGCGATTTACGTACGGCGTTGGTCCGGAAACGTACGGCCGCGCGATCGAGGTCGAGCTCGTCGACAAAGCTGGCAAGACGATCGATAAGTGGCAGGAATACTACGCGGTTGCCGCCGAGTTCTTTCGCGTGCACCAGCATAGTTATCAGATCGCCACAAAGTATTGGCCTGCGGACCCGCACATCTTCTATTTCAATCAGTCGCATTACTTCGCCCACGAACCGACGGCCCTGGGAATCGAGCCGTTCGACGCGGAAGTCTACATCGCCGGCCAAGTCGGTTACCGCATCAACGTGGCGAATCGGAAGGCACAAATGGCGCACAACAAGCGCCAGGGGATCGCGAACAGCTACTACGTGACCGGTTCGCTCGACAGCCAGATGGGCTACGAGCAAGTTCGGCAGCATCCNGAGTTCATCATCTACGACGCCAACGGGCAACCGGCACACGATCCGATCTACGGCGGCTATCCCAATCCGATGGAGCTTGCCTCGCCGATCGAAGTCGGGCCGAAGCGGAAAAAGATGAAGATCAAGCCGTATCTCGATCGGGAGATTACACCCTGGCAACACGTCAACATGAACATGGCCAACGAGGACGCGGTCCGTTGGGCGATCGAACGTATGAAGGTGTATGCTGATGAATGGGGCTTCGACGGCATCTACTGGGACGGCTGCCTCGGTGTATGGTCGGGTCACAACCACAAAGGTGAGAAGAACGTTCCGTCCGGCAAATATGAAGACTTCGTCGCCCTCGGAGCTCGCAACCATGTTCTCTTCAATCAGATCCTTAAGCGAGACAATCCGAACTTTGGCGTCTGGCTCAACTGGGGCCTGGAAGGCGCGACCGGCGATTTCGCAAGAAACAACGGCATTACGATTTGGCTCGGTTCCGGTGTGAAAGGCGATCCGCTCGACGACAACGTCCGAGCCGCCACCGATGCTCCCAATGTGATGCTGCTGGACGAGCACGCGAGATTCGCGGGATTCGGCTACCACAAGCTTCTTTCCGATCGCTTGCGCAGCCGCGATCACTACGTTCAAAAGTACAAAGCCAACCACATCATCGGCTACGCCAGTACGGGCGTGAATATCCAGGAGCCCGGTCCGTCGAAATGGGGCTGGCCGGCCTGGAACCACGTGTTGTCTCAACTAATCGCTACGCAATCGCATCTGGCCTCGACCTTTGTTCCCAGCCAGCGGCCCGGATTTCAGTTCATGACGCGTTACTCACGCTTCNTCTGGGCACCGGACATCAAGGCTATTCCGCAAGACGAAGCGCAACAACTGATCGACGTCCAATCGGCAGAAGAGCTCTGGTGGAAACGACTCGTCTACGAACGCAAGACCGAGAAAGGTCGTGAGATCATCGTGCACTTGGTACGAATCCCACCCACCCAAAAGGTCGATTACGCGTGGGCCGACGAACCGCGACCGCTCAAGGGAACGACTGTCACGGTCGACACCACCGCGATCAGGTTGATGGTCGCCCACGCCTGCCGTCCGTATCACTACGAAGACCCACAACAAGTCGTGCAGTCAAAGGTTTCGGTAACACAGACCGACGCAAAGGCGACACTCGAGATCCCGCCTTTTCGCTACTACACGATGCTGGTCATTCGGTTGGAACAGAGCGAGACAAGTCGCAAGTGAGACGAAGAGCGCGATTTCGCGACACCGATGATGGCACCAACAGCGTACCGTGGACCTCTACCGAACTCCGGTGNGGCTCAGCCAGCGCGGAGCTGTCTATGCCCCGGTGTTTGTACCAACCTGAGTGCGAGAATCGGATGATGATGGACGGTGCTGACGAAGTGAGTCCGCAGGCCGAACGGAGTTAGCACAATTGGCCGTGAAGGCAGCCGGTGTTAACCTGAGGGCGATGCGGATTGCAGCGTTGAGTCCCCGTGAGGAGGAAGCCATGACAGATTGCCGCGACATCACGGCGGCGTTTGAGCGGGACCGGTCTCATCGCGATCAAAAGTCTGGCCTGTCGTTTGAGGATTTCTGTGGATGCGAATCGGAATGCGAGGAGTCGTCCAAGAAAATCCGGCGCAGACGGGAAAGTCGCAGGGCAGGGGCCCATCCCACGTCTGGGGCTCGTCGCCTGNCCCCTTTGGCAAGGGTGTTCTCGTGGACGGCGATGGTGCTCTCGCTCGGCTCGCTGCAGGCTGCGGCGGCGGAACCCACCCCGCGAAGTTTCAAGGCCATGTCTACGCCGCAAGCACCAGTCATCGACGGCGTTCTGGACGAGGCGTGCTGGCGNGGCGCGCCTCGACTCGAGGGCTTTCGCGGGCAGGGTGAACCGGCGGCGCCGCATCCAGAACAGACGGAAGGGTGGGTCTGTTACGACGAGCAATACCTGTACATCGGGGTCCGCTGCNAGGTGAGTGACGTCGCCGAATATCGGAAACGACTGGCGGAGGATCCGCGAAGTTTGCAGTCCGGCATACGGTTGCAGATCGACTGGAGGAACGCCCGCCAGGACAACCTGTACGAGGAATACATCCTGAACCTCAACGGTACGACGGGTTATCTGTTCAATCCCGGCACCGGGCGTGGGCGGAAGGTACGGCCCATCGACGAGTTGAAGATTGACACGCTCATCGTCGCGTCGCTGGGTTTCTATTCGACGCTTCGTACCGACTACATCGAGAGCGGTGCCTCGTTCACAGAGGACAGTTATCTCATCGAGGCGGCCATTCCCTTCGCGATCATGCACTTGAACCCTCGGACCGCAAAGACGTGGGCGTTTAACGTCCAGCGGATCCACGATGTCGGGCTTGCGAGGGAAGCAGACAAGGGCTCTGCCCGCAGCTTCTGGAGCACTGACTCCGCGGACCCGAAACGTTTCGGCGAGCTGGCGCTGGACGCCGACTTCTCCCGATTCCAGTGGGGACTGAAATTCGTTCCGCCCCAGCCCGGCGACCGCGCCATCGAAGTGCAACTCGACAACGCGACGGGTAAGGCGTTCGCAGGAGAGCTGGAAGTGACGGTGACCCGCCGCTCGTCTGACAGTCACTCCCACCGGCCCGATGGCGAGACNTTTGTCTATCGGCAACCCGTCGATCTGAAGCCCGGCAACCAGGNGGACCTCGAACTCGAGCACGCCTGCGGGGAACAGGACNCCGAAGCGCGCTACCAGTTCACCCTCTCGGATTCGACGGGNCGTGCCGTCGTCCTCGGTAGCACAAGCCGGAGGGACGTGACACCGGCCGACGGCTGGGCCCCGCCCGCGCCGACCGAGTCGGAAAACATGGCGGGCTACCTCGTGTACCGAAGGCCGTACACGGTTCCGATGACGTACCGGTCCGTGCCGAAACGGGAGGAGGTCATCTCCGACCTCGATTTGTCGGGCTGCNGGGGTGAATTCGTGCCGATCACGTTTGCCCTTTACCCGCTCGAGGACCTTTCCGCATTGAAGGTTAGCATGGGCGACCTGACCGGACCTCAGGGTATGGTCATTCCGTCTGCTGCAGTGGACATCCGCCATGTCATGCACCACGCGATGTGGCAGGAAAAGTGGATTGCCTACAGCTTCAAGGCGCAGGAGAACCTGCTGCGGAACTTCGACAGTCTGGCGTTGACGAAGGGACGCAGCCGGCGTTTTTGGCTGACCGTGAAGGTGCCCGAGGGACAGCCGGCNGGAAGATACACCGGCGCGGTCACGATCTCGACGAGCCAAGGAGAGACGCACATTCCGCTGCACCTGACCGTCTTGCCATTTAAATTGGCAGGCGTCGAGGACCTGGGGTACTTCATNTACGCGAANGGGTCCCTGAGCGAAGACCCCGAGAAGGCGCGCAAGGTGGCGCGTGACATGCGCGAGCACGGCATGACCACGGCCACCGTCTCCTACTTCGCGGAGATCGGCCACCGGACTGGCGATCTCCGGCTGCTCGTCGATGAACCGGCCGGCTACAGCCCCGAAACCGGATGGATCGTGGACAAGAGTCGCCCCATGACCTACGCGAAGTTGATCGACATTCTCGTCAAAGCGGGTTTCGCCCAAAGGGTTCCGCTGATCGAGATGTATGCCGGCGGCATGGGCGCGGGATACAAGCCGGAACTGGTCGCGGAACTCGACAGNATCTACAAGGAGAGGCACTGGCCAGACGTGCTGTATTACGTCTGGGACGAGTTCGACGCCAGCGACGAGACCGCGAGGCGGGCCCGGCAGCGATTCAACACCTTGCAGAAGCACGGCCTCGGGCACCTGAGATACACGACCGCGATNACCGCCCGNNCCGAGATGCGGAAACGCACGGATGCCCTCGCGCCGCGNTACGANGTCTGGATTCTCGGNACNCCTTCNGCCGACCTGCTGCTCAAAGGTCGCGCNCTGGGCAAGGANCTGTGGTCCTACGGGTGGAGCTACTCACACAGTTACACCACCGCAGATCTGAGACACTATTTCGGGCGCTACCTGTGGAAGAGTGGACTGAAGGGGGCATCGCTATGGTGCTACAATCACGGCCGTTTCCGGGGGCGCTTCTGGTCCTATATCGACCGTACCCAGGTCGACTTCTCTCCCACAGAACACAAGCTGATGTTCTCCTACGTCTGGGAAGAAGACGGCGAGATTATCCCGACCGCGCGGTGGGAGGCGATACGCGAAGGCATCGACGATTATCGCTACCTGCGGACGCTTAAGCAGTTCGCAGACGCTGCCGTAACCGCCGGCGATGAAGCGCTGAGAAACGCCGGAAGGGCGGGGTTGCAACTTCTCGCCAAGATCTGTGACGAGGCGCCAGCCATTGTCAGCGAAGCGAAGGTCGCCGAGAAGGACAAGCCGTCCCTCGCCAAGATCGGCACCGAGCGCCGGCGCGTGGCGGAAGCGATCGTAAGGATTCAGAAAGCGGCCGGCCTCGTCGAAGACGTGTTCCCTGTCCGGAACCGGTAGAAGATACGCGACAGGACGACAGCTCAAAAGGTTCGCATTCCAACGTTGACTCGTCGTCATCGTCGGCTGCGCTCGCCAAGCGATGAGACGGCTGACGCAACCAGTGCTCCGACGGGCGTGGATCGTTTTGCAGCGAAGGCGGGGGGCCGATGGTAACACAAAACCGGCTGTCCCTTCGTGGGCGGCGGGCTGTTGCTCTTTGTCTTAGCTCGTGGGTAACGAGCCTGGCGAAGCGGCGTGTCGCCGCGCCCACACTCCCGCACCCGGCGTGGGACCGAGGTGTTACTTACCGGACGCCCCCACCATTGCCGCGATGCCCGCTCTTATTGGGTGCGGCAGATCCGCCCACGTTTCGATCACACTCAGCAAATCGAGGTCGCCGGGGCGGCGGCCGTAGAATAACGGACAAACACCTCGCTGGCGGCTTCGCGCGGCATCAGGTCTCTGTGCATGGATCAATCAGATGTTGTCATCGGCGACCGAACCCTCAAGGATGAAGCGAGACTCAACATCGAGAGCTGATAGACTTGATGCGCGGCCTTTGTCCCTCGCTCCGGCACCCGCGTTTGTCGTTGGGAGCTGCACAGATCGCATGACACTCGTCTTGACCCAGCCATCAAAAAGGCTCGTCGCGTGTTGCAATTTCGATCCCGCTNTTACGTCGGNCANTGCGTGATGGTNGCGCTGGCCACCATGATTTTGCCNGCGTGTTTCGCTGAAGAAGACTCGCCCGCTGGGCCGGTTACCACGGATTGGTACGCCGCCTTTGCCGCGTGGGAAAAGGAACACGGCGAGGATCTCGTCGACAGCCGTTGCGGGGGCGATGTGGCGTGGGGCGAGTCCTACGTGTTGCGCATGTACGTGAATCTTTACGACACGTTCGGCGAGCGGAGGTGGCTCGACAAGGTGGTTTCGCACGTTGACCGCTTGTTGGCCAATCTCAGCGACAAACCGAAGAACCGGCCGCACGCGCATGTCGCGCCGCAGTACGTCGACGGCTATCTGGGCTGGGGGCAAAGCCGCTACACACAGTACAAACCGCACTACACCGAGTGGTTGTGCGACGATGGATTGATGATCAGCCCCATCCTGCGGTTCGTCGAAATCGTCTGGAACGACGAGCGGCTGCATGACAGCTATAGACACAAGGCCGATCACTACGTTGCGTTTCTCGAAAAATTCATCCTCGAAAAATGGTACCGGAACTGGGATTCGGACCCCGGTTGGACCAAAGCCGACAACAGCCGCTTTCGCCAAGATGGTGGCTATCACGTCTACGAATGGTCCGGCTGGAAGAACCAGCCGCTAAACATGTACCTCGCGTTCACCGACGGCTTGGTGACGCTGTGGCGACTCTCGTCTTCGCCATACTACAAACCGCATCGGTCCGAGCTCCCGGCGTTCTACAAGACTGAATCGACTCGCATGTTGAAGTTCTTTCACGACCAACTGCGCCTTGATAAGCAGCGTGTCCTGACCGTATGGAAGTACGGGCCAAACACGCATTGGCCCGACCTGATCGAGGACGTAGGCCACGGCTTTATTGATATCCAAGCCGCGCTACAAGGCGTGCGACAGAAAACGCACTTCGACGAGGCCGACCTTCGTCGTATGGGCCAGACTTTTGTCAAGAACGTATGGAATGGCGACTTGCGTGAACCGAAGTTTCGATACTATCTCGACGGTAAGCCGAGCCAGTACGACACGACGCGAGGCCACTGGGGCTTTGGTTTCTTGTACTTGGCCGGCTACGACTACCGGATCTGGGAATCGATGGCAAGCTACTTTGACAAACGCATTGATCTGNTGAAGCAGGAACCCTACATCGCTGTCACCGCGGCGATGCTGGCGATCGCCGCCGAACAACACGACCACTGGTCTCCAGGCGCTCCTCGGCAACTCGCAGCCCGACAACACGGAGACGACATCCTGCTTACCTGGCAACGTCCAACAGCCGACNCTGATGGAACTCCGCTAACGGGAGTCAGGGGCTATTTTGTGTACCAAGCAGATAGCGAGGATGAGAAGCCACGCCGGCTAAATGATCATGCGATCAAAGTGGGCCAGACCATCGTCGNGGGAGCTGTTGGGAAGCCGGACCGGTATCACGTCACCGCAGTGGATTACCGCCGCAACGGGAACGAAGGTCCAGCATCAAAGGTTGTCACCGACCCCAGACGAGGTGTCGATCATGGCGGAAGAGACGCTAGCGCCCCCACACCCGACCACCCCCATCACCAATAGACAACCCAGCAGACGTTTCNTGTGCGGCCCCTGCGGGATGCGNTTCCAGGCGACACCAATAGAGAGCGTGGTGAGGTGGCGTNGGGAAGACATCACTCCCGCACCCGGCGTGGGGGGCCNAGGGGGGGTTCTTTGGGAGTGTCCAACGACGAGATTTCCCACACCTTCGCTGTGTTGTCACTGCTGCCGTTGACGATCCGCGTGCCNTCGGGACTGAAGGCGGCACCTCTGACTTCACTTGCATGTCCTTTAAGTGTGAGCACCAGCAACCCGGTCACGGCTTCCTGACATCAAAACAGACAATCTCGTTGTTATCTCGAACATAGAGCAATCCACCGGCCAGCGTGGGTGCCTGTCGAGTTGTCTCGAGGACTTTTGCGCGGCCGAGTTCCCGATACGCCTTGGGCGTCGCCGCCGCGACAACCAGCTCACCCTTCATCGTCGTCATGAACAGCTTCCCGTCGGCCGCGATCAGGTTGCCCTTCCCGAAACGACGGACNTGCCACATACGCTTGCCGGTGGTGGCGTCGACGCACGTCAGATGCGTCACCGGTCCGCCACTCCCGACGTTGTCAAAGCCATAAAAATACCCGTCAAGCAGGATCGAGGTCTGCCACTCGTTCCGCATCACGCTNCNCGGGCCANNNGACTCCCAGCCGGGATTGGCCTGGAANGTACNGCCTGTCTTGNNGAGCGAGAGCATGGTGGCACCATGGTTNNNGCCGGCGGAAAGAAANACCGACCCCTTGAACGCCAGCGGCGTGGCAATATTGCANTNGATAGNNGGTGACATAANCGTATCGCCACAGCAGGCTNCCGTCGGCCGGGTTGATNCCCATCGCNGCNCGGCCATTNAAGACCACCAGNTGTCGAGTGCCNCCAACATTGAGCATTGCCGGNGAGGAGTAACCGGCGGGATCACCCTTGCCAGCCACCCATGCCTGCTTGCCGGTTTTCAGACCATAGGCAACCACGGTCGCCGCCGGAGCACCCACCGTCACGATCACCTTGCCACCTTCCACCAGCGGGGAGCAGGCCATGCCGCAATCGGCCTGCTCGCCACCAAGTCTCTGGAGGCAGTCGTCCGACCAGGTGACCGTGCCATCGGCGAGTGAGAGCGCGGTCAGGATGCCCTCTCCGCTAAAGGTAAATACCTGCCCGCCGGCAATCGCCGGTGTTGCCCGGGTGCCATGCCCGCCGCCGCAGCCGGACTTGTAGGCCGGAGCAATGGCAGTCCGCCAGAGCATCTTGCCCGTCCTGGCATCCAGGGCAACCGCTATCTGGGAACGCTCGTCCTGGACCATCGTGACCGCCTTGCCGCCGGAGACCGCCACGGCAGCCATGCCGATGCCCCCCCTGGCGCGCCAGGCCGGCTTCAAACCACCCGCCGGAAAGGTCTCCAGCAGGCCGGTCTCCGCAGAGATTCCATTTCGCGCCGGTCCCAGGAACTGGGGCCAGTCACTTGACGGTGCCGCTGGCTGAGCGGGCGACTTGTCGGCCTTCGACTGAGAGCTTACCTCCGGCGGCCTGAGGGCCATCTCCCTGAGATGCTTGGCGAGGCGGTCGTTTGGCGACGGCGAGGAACCCCCACCACACCCGACCACCCCCAGCACCAGCAGCAAACCCAGCAGACGTTTCATGTGCGGCCCCTTCGGGGTGCGTGTCCAGACGACACCAAAAGAGAGAATGGCGCGCGCAGTTGGGGTGTGTAAAAACAGGTGAACTTTACACGAGGGCCGCGACCTCACTCACGCTCCCGGCGTGCGGCCGAGGGGGAGTGGAGACTCTGTCCCAGGTGGCCCACTACCGCGCATGTTCGGAACGAACGGCGGGACAAGTCGGCGGCGCGTTGATGTTCGTTGAACCAAGACACCCGTTACCAAATCGGCATCACTTCCCTTTCACTTCGGCTAACAGCGCGTCGATGCTGGCGTCGAGATCGGCGCCATCCGACTGCTTGTAGCGGATGATGCCTTTCCCATCGAGGATGAAAAGGACGGGCCGCAGATCGCCCTGCCACTGCGTCTGAATCGGACCTCTAGTACTTCCGGCATCCCACCAGCTGCGCCAGGTGAT
>PADE01000103.1 GCA_002702965.1 Planctomycetaceae bacterium | reverse complement strand
AAAAGCTATATTTTTCACAACATAATGTGCGAGAAATACAAGTTTTCAGTGGAAATATTATGTTAGAAATTCGAAACATTTCGAATGGAATTCGTGCGGCGAAAACTCGCCACCCGTCGTGAGGGCGGGGTGATCACGACGGCCGCCACGATGACCATGACCTCTTCGCCGCTGCGGACGCGTCCGATTACACGGGGGGCTTGGGTGGCGACGGTGATCTTCAATCGTCCCCCCGCCCCGCCCCCGGATGTGGTTCCCGAGATCGAGGCCGACGACAACGCGATCGAAGCGACCGGAATCACGCTTCGCGAACGGCTGAAACAACATCAGGCCGAGGCCACGTGCGCGGCGTGCCATGCCAAGATCGATCCGCTCGGGTTTGCGCTGGAGCAATACGATGCGGTTGGCCGCTGGCGCGATACCTACCGGTCGGGACTGGCCATCGACGCCAGCGGGAAACTGTTCGGCGAGGCGGAGTTTGAGGACATCGAAAGCTTCAAAGATCGGTTGCTCGAGCGGCCGCGGATCTTTATGCGAGCTTTCACCGAACACCTGCTTTCTTACGCGCTGGGGCGTCCATTGCAGTCCAGTGACCGTGCGACTGTCGATGGCATGGTTCGGCGGGTGGCCGCCGACCACGGCCGCTTTTCGACGGTCGTCCAAGAAGTCGTTAAGAGTCGACCGTTTCGCCATAAGATGGCACAGGCCGCGAGGAGTAAGCCATGACGTCTCCGAAGATCACCCGGCGGACCGTACTGCGTGGATCCGGCGCCGCGATGGCGCTACCGTTGCTCGAGGCGATGCGGGGTGTGAGTCGTGGTGCCCAGCCGCCGCGGCCTCCCAAACGGGCCGCCTTTTTTTACATTCCCAACGGAGTTGTTCAGTCGGAGTGGCGGGTGAACGAGACCGGCCAAGGCTTCGAACTCAGCGCGACGACCGAGCCGTTGTCGCCGATGCGCCGCAAGATGTCTCTATTCTCCGGGTTCGATCGGGTCAAGGTGGCGGGTACCGACGGACATGCGCAGGCCAGCACCTGCTGGCTGAGCAGCGCTGCGCCAGACGAGCTATCGCCGGCCGGCTATCCGCTCGAACGGACGCTCGACCAGGTCATCGCCGATACGACCTGCCGGCATACGCCGTTCCGTTCGCTTGAACTGAGTTGTAATCCCTATCGCGACAACAAGGAATCGGTCTACTTTGACAACATCTCGTGGTACGGCCAGGGGCACGTCGCGCGTTCGATGCGCGACCCCATGCGCGTGTTTCAGCGTCTGTTCGTGATCAAACCCGAGGCACAGAGCCGTAGTGTGTTAGACCTGGTGCTGGCCGATGCCCAGACGCTAGGCCCTCGCCTGGGGCGAATCGACCGCAGAAAACTTGAGGAGTACATGGAGTCGGTGCGGACCGTAGAAAAACAGATCTCTCGCCTGCGAGACCGCCGTCCGGCGGTCGAGCGTCTCGGTGCCCAAGCGCCCCAGATACCGTGGACCGAGTTGCGGCGCGACGAGTATATCCAATTGATGGGTGATCTGATGATCTTGGCGCTGCGCACTGATCTGACGCGTGTGGCATCGTTGATGGTAGCGCCCGAGCGTTGGGGGACGCCGCAAACGGTCCACGGTTTGTTCGATCAACCGATCGTGCATCACAGCATGACACACGAACAAGGGAATCTCGAGGTCAAGCGCAAGTTGGCGCAGCTCGATCGGTACCACGTCGAGCAATTTGCGCAGCTGGTTGCGAAAATGGACGCCGTCGAGGAGGGGCAGGGGACGCTCCTCGACAGCCTGCTGTTTACCTTTGGATCCGGCCTCAGCAGTGGCAAGCGGCATGTCTATTCGGACTTGCCGATCGTGATCGCCGGCGGCGGGCATGGCGCGATGAAAACGAACCACCATCTGCGGGCCGCGAACGGGACACCGGTGGGGAACTTATGGTTGGCGATCGCGCGAGCCATGGACTGCCCGATCGAGCGCTTCGCCGACAGCACCGGACCGGCAGCGTTGACGTAACGCGGGGCGGAGCTCTTTTTCAGCTGGCGCGACGCCAGTGAGCCATTGCCGACAACGTGGTGGATCCCTGACGAGTCGGGCCGCGGTGGCGCCGAGGGGCTGCCGCGCAACCCCGAGTTTTGAGTATACTGGCGCGGTTGTTCCCCCCTCAGCCACCAACCCCCAACTCCGCCATGCGATCCACGTGCAGGACCCCGCTCATCACACTGCTGATTGGACTGGCCACGGCGGCCACGGCCACGGCGCAGTCCGCGGCCCGCTTCGACCGGCGTGTGGCGCCGGTCTTGGCGAGCTATTGTCTCGATTGCCATAGCGGCTCGAAACCGAAGGGAGGCTTGGATCTGTCACAGCGGACGGGCGCTCTGCGGGGGGGCGAGAGCGGGGTCGCGATACGGCCTGGCGATGCCGCAGCGAGTCTGCTTTGGGAGCGGGTCGCCGCGGGTGAGATGCCCCCCGAAGAGCCGTTGCCGGCCGCCGCCAAGGAGGAACTGCGTCGGTGGATTACCGAGGGGGCCGGGTGGGGCACCGATCCGATCGATCCCTTCCGAATTACCACCGATCGCCGTGCGGGACTCGATTGGTGGTCGCTGCAACCGATCCGGGACCCCGAGGTACCGGTTGTTCGCGACGTGCAGCGGGTTCGCAATCCGGTGGACGCCTTCGTGTTGGCCAAGCTCCAGGACCANCAGCTGGGGTTGTCGCAGGACGCGGCACCGCGNGAACTGATCCGGCGCCTCTATTTGGACTTGGTGGGGCTGCCACCCACGCCCGAAGAAGTGGCCCGCTTTCTGGACGACCCGAGCGATGCGGCGTATGCGGCGATCGTCGACCGATTGCTGAAATCGCCCCACTACGGCGAGCGTTGGGGACGCCACTGGCTCGACGTGGTGCGGTTCGGCGAAAGCGACGGGTTTGAGCGCAACGGCCCGCGCAATTCGCTCTGGCATTACCGCGATTGGGTGATTGGCGCGTTCAATGCAGATATGCCGTACGACGACTTTGCGCGGCTGCAGATTGCCGGAGACGTGCTCCGCAATAATGCACCGGAGGGCCTGGCCGCGGCGGGGTTTCTGGTGGCCGGTGTGCACAACACGGTCGTCGGCGGTAGCGAGTTCATGAAACGAGTGGCGCGGGAAGACGAACTCGAGGAGATGGTCGGCGCACTCGGTCAGACATTTGTAGGCCTGACGGTCCATTGTAGTCGCTGTCACGACCATAAGTTCGACCCTATCCGGCAGCGTGAGTACTACCGATTGACGGCCGCTATCGCGGGTGTCCGGCACGGCGAAAAGGAGGCCGTTGAAACCCGTCATCAGCAACAGATCGAAGTCCTCGGAAAACAACTCGAGGGGTTGCAGCCGAGGATCGACGTGCTGGATTCCAAGGCACGCAAGATTGTCCTTGCGGCGCGCCGCAAGGACAAACGAAAGAAACCCGTACCCCCGCGACCGTTTGCCCGCTGGGAGTTTGACGACGACCTCCAAGACAGCTTGGGCAAGCTCCATGGCGTGGCGGCCGGTACGGCACGCGTCGACAACGGCAGCCTGCTACTCGATGAGGCGAGTTATGTGGAGACCGCTGCTTTGCCGGTTGACGTCAACGAGAAGACGCTCGAGGCCTGGGTGCTGCTCGCGAATCTGGAGCAGNGTGGCGGTTCGGCGATCACNCTCCAGACTAGCAACGGCATCATTTTCGATGCCATCGTGTTTGCCGAGCGGGAGTCGCAGCAGTGGATGGCGGGCAGCAACGGCTTCGTGCGCACGCAGTCGTTCGCGGGCCCTGCGGAGTCCGCTGCGAGTCGTGAACCGGTCCACTTTGCGATCGTCTACGCGGCGGACGGAACGATCACGGGATATCGCAATGGAGTTGCTTACGGGCGCGGTTACAAGAGTGGTGGGTTACAGGGGTACAAAGCGGGACAGAGTACGGTCCTGTTCGGTTTGCGTCACAATCCGGCAGGGGGCCCCCGCCGCAATCTGGTCGGTCGTGTCCTGAAAGCGCAGTTGCATCTAACGGCGCTCACTCCGCAGGCGGTGGCGGCTTCGGCGGGTGTGGAAACGGATTATGTCGCGGANGCCGAACTGGCCGCCGCGCTCGCACCTCCGGAGCGGAAGGAATGGGAGGCGCTGCGAACGCGACGTGACACCTTGACCCAACAACGGGCCACGCTGCAGGCCAAGACCAAAGTTAAGATCTACACGGTGAATCCGGGAAACCCGGGTACGACCTATTTTCTTCCTCGGGGCGATGTGATGAATCGCGGAGAGGTGATGACGGCGGGCGCGGTTGGTTCGGTCCGCGGNGTGCAGGCGGAGTTTGACCTGAAACCGGATGCCAGCGATGGCGAACGCCGCAGGAAGCTGGCCGATTGGGTCTCCAGCGAGCACAATCCGCTGTTTCCCCGGGTGATGGTCAACAGGCTGTGGCACTATCACTTCGGCACCGGGATCGTCGAGACCCCCAACGATTTTGGTTTCAACGGTGGACGCCCGAGCCACCCAGAACTACTCGATTGGTTGGCGGTGACGCTGCGCCAGGCCGACTATCGGCTCAAGGCCGTGCATCGGGTGATCGTCACGTCATCGGCGTACCGTCAATCGTCGCGTTTCCGGGCGCAGGCGCAGAAACGAGATGCCGACAATCGGCTGCTGTGGCGCAAGACGCCGCAGCGGATTGAGGCCGAGGTGTTACGCGACTCGATCTTGGCGGTTTCGGGAAAGCTCAACCTTCAGGCGGGCGGTCCCGGCTTCGTCGACGTCTCGATCACGCCCAACAACGGTACCACGTACTACGAACCGATCGATAAAGAGGACGATCAACTCCATCGGCGGACGGTGTACCGATTTTGGCCACGGGGAGGGCGCAGCGCGCTGCTCGACACNTTCGATTGCCCCGATCCGTCGTCCACGGCGCCCCGGCGTACGGTGACTACCACGCCGCTGCAGGCCTTGAGTTTGCTGAACAACAGTTTTGTGCTGCGGATGGCGGGCCATTTTTCCGCGCGGGTCGCGCGGGAGGCGGGTGGAGACATTGCCGACCAGGTGGAACGCGCCTACCAGTTGACGCTCGGACGGGGGCCCGATGACGAAGAACGGCGGCTCGCCGAAGGGCTCGCCGATCAGCACGGCATGGCAGCATTGGCCCGGGCGCTGTTCAATAGTAATGAGTTTGTGATCACCCAATAATCCGAGGCACCCCATGACGGGCGCCGGTCTCCCAAAGTGATCGGGGCGCGGAGGGGCACCGACCGCGGGAATCCGATACGCGAGGAACGAGCGATGTTCGATTGCCAGCGACGCGATCTCTTTCACTGGGGCGCCCGCGGTCTGGGTGCCACGGCGCTGCTCTCGCTATTGCAGCGGGATGGTTTGCTGCAGGCGGACACTCCCGAGTTGCCGGTGCGGGCCAAACGGGCGGTTCATATCTGTCTGGTCGGTGGGATGAGCCACGTCGACTCGTTTGATTACAAGCCCCAACTGGTCAAGTACCACGGCAAACCGCTTGGCGCCAGCGAAAAACCGGACATCTTTTTTGGGAAAGTCGGCCTGCTGCGTCAACACGACTGGGAATTTCGACAGCGGGGTCAAAGCGGTCTCTGGATCTCCGAGATGTGGCCCCGGATCGCCGCGCAGGCCGATGACCTGACGTTACTGAGGTCGATGGTCTCCGATTCGGCGAACCACACTCCCGCCCTCTTCGTGCAAAACAGCGGCTTTCAGTTCAACGGATTTCCGTCGCTCGGCAGCTGGCTTTCCTACGGGATGGGCACTGAGACCGAGTCGCTTCCGGCGTACGTGGTGTTGCCCGACTCACGCGGCGGTCCGAACGGCGGCGCTTCAAATTGGACGAACGGTTTCCTGCCGGCTCGCCACCAGGGTGTGGTGTTGCGGGGTGGCGCGCAACCCGTACGCGACCTGTTTCCAGCGCGGGCGATCGAGACTGGCGCGGATGCGGCTACCCGCGCCTTTCTGAAACGGGTGAATCAAAAACACCTCGAGCGCGCCGGTGACGACGAAGCATTGTCAGCGCGAATCCGAAGTTACGAACTGGCGGCTCAGATGCAACTGTCGGTTCCCGAAGTAAGTGATCTGACGGCGGAAACGGCCGCGACGCGTCAGCTGTACGGTCTCGATGACCCGCAGACGGGCGATGCCGGTCGACGGTGTTTACTCGGCCGGCGCCTGCTCGAACGGGGCGTCCGGTTCGTGCAGATTTTCTCGGGGGGGCCGATCGCCGGGAATCCTCGCGCCAGCTGGGATGCACACGAAAGCGTCAAACAAAACCACTCATTCGAGGCCGGCCGCATCGACCAGCCCGTGGCGGCGCTGTTGCGGGACTTGAAACAGCGCGGCATGTTGGCGGAAACACTGGTGTTGTTCACGACCGAGTTCGGGCGCACCCCGTTTGCACAATCTGCCGCCGATCAGGTCGGTCCAGGACGCGACCATAATCGATACGGCTTCTCTTGTTGGATGGCGGGCGCGGGTCTCAACCCGGGTACGTCCTACGGTGCCACCGATGAGATCGGCTGGAAGGCGGTCGAGAATCCGATGCCGTGGCACGATTTTCACGCCACTGTTTTGCACTTGTTTGGAATCGACCATGAACGATTGACTTTCTATCACAACGGAATCAGACGACGTTTGACCAATGTGCACGGTGAGGTGGCCCGCGAGATTGTGGCCTAGAGCGCATCGGCGGCGGATGTGGCGCACTCGATTGTCTCATTTCTGGTCGCTTTGAGAATTCCCTCCGCTCCGAGAACCTCCGTTCCGAGAACCTCCGCTCCGAGAAAAGGTGCGTCTATGTCCGAGACCCTCCGCTGCCGCCGAAAACGGGCCTGCGCTGTGTTCCTGGCGCTGGTGACCTGTGCGACTCTCTCCCCCTTTGCGGCCGGTGGCAAAACGGAGATCCCCCTCTCTGCCAAACGCGTGTTGTTCGTGGGCGACTCGATTACCCACAGCGGTGGGTTCGTCGCCTGGATCGAGACCCAGTACCGGCTGCAGGGAGTTTCCCCACTCCCGGAGTTCATCAATATCGGCCTCAGTAGCGAGACCTGTACGGGGTTGACGGAACCCGACCACCCGTTTCCAAGGCCCGATGTTCACGAGCGTCTGAAGCGCGCTTTGAAACGTCTCCGGCCCGACGTCGTGGTCGCCTGTTACGGGATGAATGACGGCATCTATTACCCGTTTAGTGAATCTCGATTTGTTGCCTATCAGGAGGGCATCAATCGTTTGATCGACGAAGTACACGCGACGGGCGCCCAACTTGTCCTGATGACGCCGCCGCCGTTCGACGCGGTACCCCTAATGGGTCGGGAGGGAAAGTTGAAACCGGCGGGTGAGAAAAAATATGCCTATTTTGCGATTTACGAGCATTACGATCGAGACGTGATTGCGCGCTACGCCGCCTGGATCCGACAACAGAGCGAGCGGGTGGCAATGGTCGTCGACTTGTACACACCACTCACCGATCATCTCGCCGAACAGCGGCGCCGCGATCCCAAGTACACGCTCTCACCAGACGGGGTGCACCCCAACCCGCTCGGGCAACGGATCATTGGCGAGACGATTCTGCAGGCCTGGGGCGTGCCCTCGGTGACCGAACCGGGGGACACGTTGCGGGAACTGATGGAACGTCGGATGGCGGTTGTCCGCGACGCGTGGTTGTCCGCGATCGGACACAAACGGCCCGGGGTGAAACAGGGCCTGCCGGTGGCCGAGGCGAGTCGCCAGTCGGAGCGATTGCTCGACCAGGCACAGCCGTTGATCGGGCAGCTGCGGGAGGCGACGGTTTCCCGCCGCGCGTCGACCGGCGGTGAGGTGCATCAGGTGCATTACCCGGCGCAGCTCGGTGGCGGTCGGTTGCGGATCGCAGTCGACTACTACCTTTGGATTCCCGCTGGCGCAAAGCCGCTCCGCGGCATCATCGTTCACCAGCACGGATGCGGTGTCGGGGCGTCGATCGGAGGCCGTACGGCCGCCGATGACCTGCACTGGCAAGCGCTGGCTCGCAAGTGGAATTGCGCGCTGCTCGGTTCGATGTATGAGCCGCGCAAATCGATCAATTGTCGCCTCTGGTGCGACGCTCGCAACGGTTCGGATGCGCGGTTCTTGGACGCGTTGGATCGACTGGCAAAGAGCAGTGAGCGCCCCGAAGTGACGCGCGTTCCCTGGTGTCTGTGGGGACATTCGGGTGGTGGTTTCTGGGCCAGCCTGATGCAGGCCCAGCATCCCGATCGGATTGTGGCGATCTGGTTCCGGTCGGGCACCGCGTTTGGTTACTGGGATCGGGGGGAGATCGAACCCCCTCGGCTGACCGACGCGGTGTACGCGGTGCCGATGGTCGGCAACCCTGGGGTCCAGGAGAAAGGGGATACGCGATTCCGCGGCGCGTGGGATGGGCTGCAGGCGATGCGTGCCGCCTATCTGTCACGGGGTGCGACCTTCTTCGCCTTCGCTCCCGACCCGCGGACGCGCCACCAGTGTGGTGATTCACGTTACATGGCGATTCCCTATTTCGATTTCTGGCTTGAGCATCGTCTGCCCCCGTCCGGTGCCGCGGAGGGGAAGTTGCGTCCGGCCGCGCCGGCGCTAGCCGCTTGGGAAAAGCGACTGGCGCCGAAGCTTGCCGAGTACATCCAGACCGGATCCGTCTCGGACACGACGCCTCCCCCGGCGCCTCGACGGGTGGTGGCCCGCCGCACCGCCGAGGGCCATGTGATGATCCGCTGGGAAGCGGATGCGGATCTGGAGAGCGGGATCCGAGCGTTTGTACTCACGCGGGCTGGGGAGCGCCTCGCTCAGGTGCCCGAACAACCGACGAACCCGTTCGGTCGGCCGCTCTTTCAGGGCATGACGTATCACGACACTCCGCAAGCGCCGCTGGCGGCGATGGGGTATCTCGATCGAGACGTCGCGGCTGGCGAAACGCCGCTCTACACGGTGCGGTCCATCAATAGTGTCGGACTCGAGTCGGTGGCGACCGCGAGCCGCTGAGCGAGGTCGGCGCCGATCGCCTCGGCGGCGGTTGGACGAGCGCTTCGGCATGGCAACGCTGGCCCTCCGCGACCCACCGCGGTGGGGCTGTCAGATTAGGTCGGCGATCGGGCGTGCGCCTTCGGGTAACAGGTAGTGCGGTCGGCCGCCGTAGTCCGGGAATTGCAGCTGCGGGTTCACTCCCAGCACGTGAAACAGCGTAGCCATCAGGTCTTTCGGTTCGACCGGGCTGGCTGCCGGATACTCACCTTTGGAAGAGGAGCGTCCCACTACTTGACCCATCCGCAGCCC
>PADE01000102.1 GCA_002702965.1 Planctomycetaceae bacterium | reverse complement strand
TCCCCCAGGGCGGCGGAAAACGCCGATCGAGCCGCGTCGGCGATCGAGGAAGATACGGCAACCGGGGCCTCCGACGACCGGGCGGCGCTGCTGCGGGCATCAAACGCGTTGTTTCTGTTCGCCCGCTGACCTATATTCGCTGTTCGCGGCGTTCGGCTGCGCGGTACTCCAATCGAACCGACTTCCCAAGGGATCCACTCGCCGATGCGCATCATCTACCCGCTCGCTTTATCGCTAGTGACGATCGTTCCGACAGCCGACTTCCCCGCGGTGCTGGCCGACAACACTAAACCGGCAGCGTCGCGGGAAACCACGAAATCAAAACAAACACCCGCCTTCGTACGACTGCGTCGCGATGATCGAGGACAACCCATTGCCTTGGAAACATCGATTGTTCGTTACGTTCCGCGCGACCGTAGCGCCGGTGAATTGGTCGTGGATTTAATCGGCGCCATTCATGTGGCCGATACAAGCTACTACGAGCAGTTGAACAAGAAATTTTCCCAGTACGATGCGGTCTTGTATGAACTTGTGGCTCCTTCCGGGACACGTATTCCCAAAGGCACCAAAGTGGAAGCTCGCAACGCCATCAGTGGACTACAACTCACCATGAAACGAATGCTGGAACTTGATTTTCAACTCGAACGAATTGACTACTCGAAGAAAAATCTAATCCATGCGGATTTTTCCCCGCAAGAATTCAGCCAATCGATGAAGGACCGCGGTGAGAGTTTCTCCCAGATGTTGTTTCGTATGCTTGGCCAATCACTCGCGACACAGTCCAAGAACTCCGGTGATGCCAACGCCGCGTTGCTGTTTGCATTCTTTTCGAAAAACCGCGCTCTGAAACTCAAGCAGGCGTTGGCTCAGCAGTTTGAAGATCTCGAAGGCCAACTGACGGTTTTGGGAGGTCCTCAGGGGTCGACGATCATCACCGAACGCAACAAACGGGCGCTCGAGGTTCTCAAGAGGGAAATCAAGAACGGCAAGAAGAGATTAGGTATCTTCTACGGGGCCGGTCACTTAGCTGATATGGAACGCCGCCTAATTGAGGATTTCGACTTGAAACGATCTCGCGAATCCTGGATCGCCGCCTGGTCATTACGCACGACAACAACACCCAAGCCCAATCAGCCATAAGGCCGGAGCGGGACATGACGCGTATTTCTCCCGACCGCAGTGAGCCGTGAAAGTCAAACCCGCGTAAGACGCCGCGAATGCAACCATCCGACACACAACCTCTCTTCGTCGGCGGCGTGTCGATCGTGGTGGGTACTTGGTTACTGGTTACCGGTGCGACCGATGTCAAGTGGCTCTTTCGTTTGCGCAAAGCGCGCTGGCTGGACCGCAGATTAGGCCGGTCACAGGCCCGGCTATTGATCGCGCTCACCGGCCTTGCGCTAATCGTTCTGGGCGCTGTGATCGCATCCGGGTTCCGGTTATGGTCAGCCATACCGCTGCGCGATTCCAGGCTAATCTGGCCCACGTACACCAAACCTGTCGGCTCGATACTCCAGCGGGATGTGGTTCCGATCAGCGGGCGACCGACGCGATCTTCCGTACGTTGCGCCTACCCAGCAATGGGATCTTCCTGAGCGGTTCCCTAGCGACTCGATCTGGTGCGGGGCGCCGGCAAAACGATCGTCTGAGAACGCAAACGAAAGACGGAAAAATGTCGGTTCTGCTCGGGGCCGCGCGGGTAAACTCGAGTCAGCGGCAAGCTCCCCTCGCTGTCCAAGCGATCGATCAATACGTGTGTCACACCGTAGGAGCGACACACCGCGAGCAGCTTTTGTATCTCTCCTTGGTCGGCACTATTTCCTTGGTCGGCACTATTCAGTTGATCGACGCCGTTCAATTGTAGAGGCCGTAAGTCCTGCATTCGCTGTTGCCACTGTACGAGTGACCGCGCATTCTGCGGGACGTCCTTTCGCGTCGCGACTTCACTTCGGTGCGCATACCATTTGAACGTCTGTTGGCGCAACGGGGTAAGGAAACTGGCATCCCGGCGCGTGTTCACCCTAATCCACTGACAAACGCGTACCCAGTCTAGGTACCGGTCGCGAGCCAATTCCGTCTGATCACGAAGAATCGGGTTAGCCTGGACGACGGCAGCCGGACGTCGCTCGACGCGCCGCCGTAGCGCACGAACCGACAACCCGACCCCGGAAAACACGATCAGAACGATCAACAAACCGCGCGCCAGCACCGGGCGCTGCGAACGCTCCACGCGCCACCAATATCCGGTCCCGAGCGCAATCCCCAGTGGCACCATTACATCCGATAATCGGAACCAGTAGAACCGCAGCCAAGCGGCTGCCAGGACGCGATCCCAGAGTGTCGCTTGGTCGATGACAACCCCCACCGACGCAATCGCGACCGCTGCTGCGACAACTTTCTGGAGGGTGCAGATTCTCGGTTGCCGTCTGAGGTGCCATACCAACCAACCCCATCCCATTAACAGCACACCGAATCGTAGTGCGTACAGCCCCCCGTGGCTGTAGAAGATCCGATGAAATACCAAATGGTGTGACAACCGGTGAAAAACATAGATCTCGTTGGCCAAGGTGACTTCCGCGGACGTCGTGTCAGCGGCGAGTTGCAGTGCTGGCCAGAGGCCCGGCAAGGTCAACAACGCGGCTCCTAAAACAGCCCACCACGACCGACAGGTACGCCCCAGCCCACGAACTGCCACCGAGGCCGCGAGTAGTGCGCACAGCGACCATCCGCCAACTAACACATGAAAAGAGGTGCTGATCCCCGCGAGCAACCAGGCTGGGGTCCAACGATCGCGCACAACGTAACCCAAGGCAAACAGCATCAAAGCGAAAGAAATGCCCTTCGCTTCCACACCACCCACAACCCACTCACCCGCAAAGTGGCCGTAGTGCATCAGGCAGACGAACACGGACGCCGTCAGTACGGGCATCCATCGCTGCGGAATGACTCCATCACTGAGTCGCCACCAACTCCAAGCCAGCAAGAACCAAGTCAGCACTCGTCCCAACCAAGCGGTCGCGGGGAGCGAAAGAAAGAGCGTCACCCAACCAAAGGCCCAAAAGAAGACCGTATGCGCGTCGTCGGATTCAAGAAAGTGATCGCCTTGGCACCATTCCGGATTCCAGTAGTGCTTCGCCTTGGATAGATAATGAGCTTCGTTGACGTCGGGCGCCATACCGCCGGCGAACAGAAAAAACACGACCAGAATGAGCAGCACTTCGCCCGCAATGAATTTCCGTGACCCCGTCTCTATCGGTCGCTCTTCCAATGGTCCGATACCCTCGATTACGTGTCTCGGCGCACTCCGGTCCAGCAGAGCCCGACGCTTAGATCACCCGGTTGCCCGTGGCGACAATCGATCGGTGGAAGCGACCGCGTTTTCAGCGTGTGAGCCGCCGTCGCGCCACAATCTAATTCAGGTGTCAGCACATGGGATTCGATCGGTTCTGAAAGATCGCCTGACTTATCCCTAGGAATATCCATGGTACTCTGATCCATTACGAGGAGTCTCTCTGACCGGATCATCGAAAACGGTACTGTATTTGGGAAACGAGGCAAGTGCAGAGCAGCTGTGCCGCGGCGCAACGGTCGTTCAACGTCACCGGGAGTTCTCAATCATGTCGGCCCCGTCAACGGTTCCGCGAGTCCGTCGGATTGTGTCGGGGGGCCAGACCGGCGTCGATCGCGCAGCGCTCGACACGGCGATCGCGTTCCAGATCGAGCACGGCGGCTGGTGCCCACAAGATCGACGCGCCGAAGACGGTCGCATCCCCGACTGCTACGACCTGACGGAAACGAACTCGCCCAGCTATCCCGTTCGCACGCGCCAAAACATCCTCGATTCCGACGGCACCTTAATCCTGCACTTGGGCCAACTCGACCGGGGCAGCGAGCTGACCTGGCAGCTGGCTGAAGAGTACGGCAAACCGTACCAAGTGACAGATCTGATCTCGGGCGACCGTCCCGAACCGGCCCTCCACTGGATCGCCA
Organism: Planctomycetaceae bacterium; assembly: GCA_002702965.1. Lineage (GTDB taxonomy): Bacteria > Planctomycetota > Planctomycetia > Pirellulales > Pirellulaceae > UBA9264. The sequence goes on along the minus strand of PADE01000102.1, from coordinate 63,332 downwards.
CGCACGGCATCGAGGTGTTAAATGTCGCCGGCCCACGCGAAAGTTCACACCCGGGGATCGGCCGACTAGCGGCCCATTTCTTGAGGCAATTGGTGCGAAAGCTCGATAACGCTGCACCGTAACCGTGATCGGAAAACACCATCATTGGAGAGAGCGCAGACTCGCCGCTACGCGACTTCGCTGCAACCCGTCTGTTGACGACTAACACGGTTTCTTGCCGGCTCACGGACGGTAGCTCGCAGGCGACTGAATCCCCAAGATCGGTGACCCGATGCGACAAACACAGACCGCTGAGGCTGCGATTGTCGCCAGCTCGCAGAGTCAAGTATGATGAAGGCTGTGCCAGCTGTAGAACCTGCCGAGAGAAGGCGATGGGAAAGTTCCTGCCCGTTCGATCGATGTCCTGGCTGCTCAGCCTGCTCATCTGGGGACCGTTCGCTGCGCAGGGTGTTGCCGACATCCGTGTGTTGCCAGCCGACGTCGAACTAGCTAGTCCCGAATCCAGCCAACAATTGCTCGTACTCGACGTTGGCAGCGACAGAACGTCGCTCGATCTCACACGCGAGGCGCGCTACCACATTCAGGACCCGTCTATCGCGGCCATCAGCGCCGCGGGGCTGATACACCCGTTGAGCGGTGGGACCACGGTGCTGCGGATTGTGGTCGGAGATGAGCAAGTCGAAGCCCGCATTCGCGTGGCCGACCTTCGCAATCCAGCTCCCGTCTCATTCCATAATGATGTGATTCCCATTCTGACAAAATCGGGTTGCAATGCTGGAGGATGCCACGGCAAAGCCGAAGGCCAAAACGGTTTCAAACTCAGCGTGTTCGGCTTCGACCCACAGGCCGATCACGATGCGTTGGTACGCGAAAGCCGCGGACGTCGCGTTTTTCCGGGAGCCCCGGAGCGGAGCGTATTGCTGCGAAAGGCAGCTGCCCTTGTGCCGCACGGTGGCGGTTTGAAAATTCAGCCCGCAGGGCGGCGCTATCAGCGACTCGTTCGTTGGGTGGCCGAAGGTGCAGCCTTCGACGACGATCCTCCTCACATCCGTTCGCTGCAAATTCGACCGGAACGACAGATTCTCACCGCTGAAACCACGCAACAGCTGCAAGTTACCGCCATCGATTCGTCAGGCCACCAGCGATGCGTCACCGTGGAGGCCGAGTACCTATCGAATGCCGAAGAAATTATCCAGATCGGCAAGCGCGGCCTCGCGGTTTCTAGCGGACTTCCCGGCGAAGCGGCAATCCTGGTTCGTTACCTCGGTCAGGTCGCGGTCTGCCGGATTACCGTGCCCCAACCCCAGGTCGTTTTCCAACGGCTACCCGAAGCTAATTTCGTCGATCGCCTGGTCTGGAACAAACTCGAACAACTCGGAATACAACCGAGCCCGGTGGCCGACGATGCGACGTTCTTGAGAAGAGCGTTCCTCGACACCACAGGGACCTTGCCCGACCCCGCTGAAATACAGAACTTTCTGGACGACGCGCGGCCGCAAAAACGTGCGTTGGTCGTCGCCGACCTGCTGAATCGACCGGCATACGCAGACTACTGGACGATGAGATGGTCGGACATCCTGCGTGTCGACCGCGACAAGATGACGCCACAAGGNGCGATCGCGATCACACGTTGGTTACGTCAGCAGTTTCGCGAGAACCGTAGCTACGCCGAGATCGTGCGGTCGATCGTAACGGCCAAGGGNCACTTGCAGGAACAAGGGCCAGCCGCTTTTTTCCGGGTCATGGACACGGCCGAAGTACTGAGTCGCTCGATCAGTCAGGCTTTTCTAGGTGTTCGCATTGCCTGTGCCCAATGCCATCATCACCCGTTTGAAAAGTGGGGACAGGAGGACTACTACGCTTTCGCCGGATTCTTCACTGGACTGAAACGTAAATCCGTTCCCGGTGGAGGAGAAGCGTTGCTCGTTGTCCCGGGCACCGATTTCAAACACCCCCGCAACGGCCGCGTACTACCTACCAAAGCGCTGGGCAGCGAGCCGGTCGACCTCAGCACCGTTTTCGATCGACGCGAAGTACTCGCCAACTGGATTACCGACCGCGACAACCCCTATTTTTCCAAGGTGCTTGTCAATCGGCTCTGGGCGCACTATTTCGGCCGCGGCCTGGTCGAACCCATTGACGACATGCGGGCCACCAATCCACCTGTGAACGAACCGCTTCTCGATGCGCTGGCCGAGCATTTTATCGAAGTCGGCTACGACCTGAAGGCATTGACGCAAACACTACTGGCGAGCAACGTCTATCGCCTCGCCTCGCAACCCAACGACTCCAACATCGACGATCTGCAAAATTTTTCTCACGCGCGTCCCAAGCCCTTACCAGCCGAAGTGCTGCTAGACATGATCTGTCAAGCGACCGGGACACCCGAGAAATTTGAAGGCTGGCCCTTGGGCTATCGCGCTGTGCAAATCTGGGACAACCGAATGCCCTCCTATTTTTTCCGAATTTTTGGGAGGCCGGTTCGGGCGAGTGTCTGCGAGTGTGAACGGAGTAACGAACCAAGCATGGCGCAAGCCATCCATTTGATCAATTCGCCCGAGATCGCCGAGAAGATCGAATCTCCGCTAGGGCGCGTTCGCACGTTACTTGAGGCGGGCTTATCGCCCACTCAGATCATCGACCAACTCTTCATGGCAACTCTTTCGCGACCCCCAACAAGCAACGAACGATCGCGATTGCTGACCGTGTTCACCCAAACCGATGCCAAGACGGCGACCGAGGACATCCTCTGGGTGCTGCTAAATACGAAGGAATTCCTCTACAACCACTAGCGTGATTGGTCCATCTGTTCCGAGAATCATAAGAGGGTGATTCCCGCTGTGATCCCGATCAAGAGCGGCTCGGGTTACAACTACGACCACCCATCGCGAGGCCTGCCATGTTGCGTTTCGAGTTTGACAAGTGCCGGCAAACGGTTTGTGACGGCATCACGAGGCGACGAGCTCTCTCGGTCGGTGGCTCGGCCATGATGGCTGGGCTGGGCCTACCGCAGTTGCTACGGCTACAAGCCGAGGCAGCGACAACCAGCGCGCCCAAAGCTCACGCGTGCATTCTGTTATTCCTGGAAGGTGGGCCCAGTACGATCGATCTGTGGGATCTCAAGCCGCAAGCTCCGGCGGAAATTCGCGGACCCTATGATCCGATTCCAACCGCTCTTCCCGGTTTGTCGATCGGCGAGAAGTTGCCGCGCTGCGCCAATGTCATGGATAAGGTCACACTCCTGCGCAGTCACAGTCACAAGGACAATGGTCATTCGACCGGTTACCACTATTGCTTGACCGGCTACAAAGCGAATTTCCCCGACGGCAATCTGCGCATTCCCAACAATGAACTGTACCCATCGATTGGGTCGATCGTATCGCGTGAGCTGGCCCCGCAGTCCGCGCTGCCCTCCTACATCAACATGCCCAATCCGATGGCCGCTGGGGGTCCTGGTTTTTATGGCGTTGAGAATGCCCCGTTTGTCATTGAAACCGATCCAGTACAACCCGATTTTGAAGTCCGTGACCTGCGACCAGTGGTCGGGGTCAACCGAGACCGATTTTCACGTCGCCGGGCCATGTTGCGAGATATCGAACAACTCGATTCAGCAGTGGGTTCCAAGGCTCGATCACAGATCATGGCCGAGTACTACGAAAAAGCATACGACCTGATCACTTCACCGGCGGCCCAACGGGCATTCGACTTGAATGCTGAAAAAGAGTCGCTGCGCGCCGAGTACGGATACACGTCTCTCGGACAATGCAGCCTGTTGGCTCGGCGACTGGTCGAAGCCGGCTGTCGGTTCATCGGTGTCGATCACGGAAGCTGGGATACCCATTTCGACTGCTTTCCTACCCAGAATAAAGACCTTTTTCCACACGCAGACATGGCCTTTAGTGCATTGGTTAATGATCTGGATCAACGCGGACTTCTGGACACCACGCTGGTTGTCATGATGGGTGAGATGGGGCGAACCCCGCGCATCAATGCACGGGCAGGTCGCGACCATTGGTCGATGTGCCAGAGTGTTTTGTTTGCCGGCGGCGGTGTGAAACGGGGCCAGGTAATTGGAGCAAGTGATCAACACGCGGCCTATCCAACGACCGAGCCGTTCGGAGTCGAGGACCTGATGTTTACCATATTCACGTTGATGGGAATCAATCCCAAGAAAATTTACGACACGCCATTGGGACGTCCCGTGCCACTAGTCAATGGCGGCCGTTTCGTCACCGGTCTCGCGTCGTGAGCGCGGCCCCCTGCAGACACCGCCGGCAGCTGATCTCACATTCCCCGCACGCTCAACAGGACAAGATCCAATGCCCCGATGCGTGATCTTGCTGATTGCCGCGCTGACGGTNGCTGCCTGGAACTACCGGCTCACTGCCCAAACGGTGGTCATTCCAGAATTGGGTTATGTGTTCCCTCCGATACACCGCGGAGGAGAAACGGTCGATCTGATGCTGGGTCTTTACGACCCAACCGCCGATTTGCAGTTTTTTCTGTTCGCTGATGCGGGGAATGCGAGTCTCGAACTGCGGGGTCCGGCGGGACGATTGTTGATGCATGGGGCCCCGTTCTTTTCCGGTCCCAAGGGGTACCGACCCCTGCCGATGCCCCGCGAGCGCCCAGCTCGGCTCCAGTTGCCTGTGGTTTCAGAGAACCGTGTTCTGCGGATGCAAATCGCCAATGCCAACGGTGCCAGCCGGATTCACCGGTTCCTGATCAGTCCCCAGCGACCGGTCCACGAAGTTCCCGACAACACGGGTCTACCGCAACGGTTACCGGCGCTGCCCACGACTGTTCTGGGATGCCTGACTCGACATGAAGAGGTCGATCGCTACACGTTTCAGACANATGCAACATGCCCGGTAACCGTGGAACTGNTGGCCAGACAATTGGGTTCACCCTTTCACGGTCTGCTAGAAGTTCGGGATCTCGANGGAACACTCCTAGCCGACGTGGCCGCTACCACTGGNCTGGACCCAACACTCACTTTCGCTGGCCAAGCGAACCGGTTGTACACCGTGAGTGTGCGCGACCTAGATTTTCACGGACACCGTTCGTTTGTCTACGGCCTGGAAATTCAACCCGGACCCCGTGTAATCGCAACCAACCCGCTCGTCGGCTGTCGAGGAACCGAGCGCCGTGTTCGATTTNTCGGTTACGGCCTACAAACCAGTGGAATGAAACTGGAGAGTGTCGTCCGAACGGTTCAATTTCCTAACGATCCAGAGATGGCAGATTTCCAATTTCCGTTGAAAACTGAGTTTGGTGAAACCTCTCACAGGATTCNGTTAGACAACGTCGAGCAAGAATCCCATCTGACCCTTACCGTCGATGGCTTCAAACCGATTCGCTCCAACATCGGGATCACGAATGCATTCGAAAGAGACACAGACGAGCACGTCTATTCATTTCATCCCGAAAATGAATCGTACTGGACGCTGCGAGCGACCGCGCGTGCGTTTGGTTCACCGGTAGATCTGGCGTTGTCTATTCGCGATCCGAAAGGCAAGACGATTGTCGAAAACGATGACGTTCCGGGAACCACCGACGCGGCGATCCATTTCCAAGCACCGAGCGCGGGTCCGTTCCGGGTGGCGGTCCGCAACCTCTCGGGACAGCGCNGACCGAGCGCCTATTATCATCTTGAAATCCGACGAACTCGCCCCGGCTTTCGCTTGCAACTCCAATCCCAACAAGTGCAAGTGCCGGTCGGTGGAAAAACTGAAATGGAATTGCAGGTCCAACGCAGAGGTGGGTTCCGCGACGCGATTCGCGTCGAAATCGAGGGAGCGCCTGACGATGTGGTATTCCAGCAGGGAAATCCTATCGAGATAGCCGCTGGCAGCGATTCATTGAAAGTCGTGGTAGAGTGTGGACCCGAGAGTGCCTCCCATGCGGCGATGATCACGTTCACCGCAACCGCCCTAGTCGATGGCGCACAGATCCGTCAGCCGGTGTGGGCTCCAGATGACAGCAATCTGGCGGCCCAACAGCCCGAATTTACCTCCTCGGTGATGTTGGTACGGACCCTCAAGCCGCGAATCAAGATCAAACCCGAAGAGTCGGACGAACGGACGGTCCACCGTGGCTCGACACATCTGGGTGGTGTCTTGTTCGAACGCCTGGAAGGCTATCAGGATGAAGTACTCGTGACCCTCTCCGGCAGTCAAGAAGCCAAGTTTCGTCAAGGGTTTGGAGGACCCGACGTGTTGTTACCAGCGGGAGCCTCGCATCTCTATTTCCCTTGTTTTCTCCCCGAATGGTTGGAGACCCTCGACGCGTATCGTGGTAGGCTCAACGCCGTGGCTACCGTCCGCGATCACCAGGGACATCTACGACAGCTGGTAACGCGGTTCCCTCCCAACACGTCCTTTGGGATTACGATCGAGGGGGCGTTGCTCAGGCTTAGTCATCGGGAAGGCACGTTGACGATTCCCTCAGGAGAGTCGTTCACTCTTCCGTTGCGGGTGTCCCGGTCGCCGAAGTTAACGGTCCCTGTGCATCTTCAGCTCATCGCGCCCACCCACCTCAATCACCTCGTATCCGCGCAGTCAGTCACCGTGTCTGCCGGCCAATCGAGTGCGGTGCTTCACGTCCAAACTCTCCGCGTGTCGGGTTTGCGCGGAAATCACAAGTTCTCAGTTCGGGCGATCTCGAGTGAGCACAGTACGCTGTTCCCTACCATTGTAGACGCTGGCGTCAGTCCACTTGACCCGCAACTGATCGAGTTGATGAAGCGGGGGCAANCGCCNGTAATGGCNGAGACACAGTTCCAGGTTCACTTTGTCGAAACTGCGGGCACCGGGTCTCAGCAACAACCTGCGAAACAAGTTTCTATTCTTCCAAGGGATCCATGATGTTATCGTTGCAAAGCGGCAATCTACGCTTGTGCGATCGCGTTTCTCGCCGAGAAGCGATGCGGCTAGGCAGCTTGGGCGCGCTGGGTCTGACGCTGCCGCAGTTGCTGTCAGCTCAAACCGCAGCCGTAACGCCAGGGCAGCCTCCCTCCTTTGGGCGCGCCAAGCGATGTATCCTGTTGTACATGTGGGGTGGTCCGCCTCATCATGACACCTTTGACCTCAAGCCGAATGCGCCCAGCGACATTCGTGGTGAATTCTATCCGATCCCGACAAACGTTCCGGGGATCGAGATTTCAGATCATCTTCCGCTGCTTGCCGAACAAGCGGACAAGTACACGATTCTGCGTTCACTCAACCATCGCGATGGCGACCACATCTCTGCCAGCCATGACATGTTGACGGGGAACGCTTATCCCAGGGTGTCGCCGCTGATCACAGCGCGACGGAGCGATCATCCGCACTTCGGCGCAGTGTTGTCTCGGCAGCAACCACGCGACAACGGACTTCCCGGTTACGTCCAGCTACCCTGTTTGCTGCAAAGCAATTCCGGCAAAGTGATTCCCGGGCAGTACGGAGGATTCCTCGGCATCCGTTACGATCCGTTCATCGTCAATGCGGTACCCAACAAATCACCGATCGAGGACCCGACATTCGAACAGTTCGTCCCGCGGGAGGTCCGCTTGCATGAGGGTATGACGCCGTTGCGGCTCAAGGGAATCGGACGCATTGCCAATCAATTGGATCAACGACTGCGGAAACTCGACCGCACTCGCGCCGCGGAGAGTCTCAACAGCATTCAACAGACAGCGCTCTCGCTGCTCTGTTCCCCACAATCTCGGCAAGCCTTCGACTTGTCGAACGAAGAGCCCCGTGTACGTGACCGCTATGGCCGCCACACATTCGGCCAAGAGTTGCTGTTTGCGAGGCGATTGGTAGAAGCCGGAGTTCCGCTGGTCACTGTTTACTGGCGCAACGGGCCTGTCCGTACGGACATCGGCTGGGACAACCACATCAACAATTTCCCGAATCTCAAAAACTGGCAACTGCCCCCCTTGGATCGCGCCTTTTCGGCATTGCTCGATGACTTGGAGACGCGCGGCATGCTCGATGACACGCTTGTTGTCTGGATGGGAGAATTTGGACGCAGCCCCCACATCGACGACAACGGCGGGCGGAATCACTGGCCACAGGTATACTCAGCGGTGGTGGCAGGAGCTGGACTGCCGCGGGGCGCGACCATCGGGGCATCAGATCGCGAAGGAGCCTATCCGAGAGAGTACCCCATTTCACCCCACGACCTGGGGGCGACGATCCTCCATCTGCTGGGTGTCGATATCAACAGAAAACTCTACGACCAGACAGGGCGACCGCATCAAATTTGTCAAGGAAAACCGATCGCACAACTGCTTTAACTAGGAACAAAATGGTGCGCATCGCGAGCACCCACATGTCCGTACGATGGATGCGGGATATCTGCTGCACACCAAATCCTTATTCTTTCAAGATCAAATTGGCGTGTTCGGGTGCTTCGCAAACGGGATAAGCGGTCAGCACGTTTAGCACTATGACAACCACCTTGTCCAAACCGAAATTCGTTCTTCGGGGCCATACCAACTGGGTCTACGATGTCACCTTTTCGCCCGATAGCAGCCGACTGGCAACCGCCGGTTGGGACCACACGATCCGGCTCTGGGACCCTATGTCGGGCCAGTTAAACACGACACTCAGAGGTCACAGTACAGAAGTCTATTGTCTAGCCTTCTCACCCAGCGGCGAGACTCTGGCATCGGGAAGTGCCAATAACGACAGTGGCGTCCGCCTCTGGGACGTGTCCAGCGGTACGCCGGTCGGTACGCTGCTCGGTCACAACAATGTCGTTCACGACATCGCCTTTTCTCCCGACGAAAAGTTGATTGCTTCGGTTTCTTATGACAAGACGGTGCGGCTCTGGGACTGGCAGAATCAGCGCGAGAGAGTGGTGTTACAGGGACACCGACGACAAGTCGAAGCCGTCGCATTCACGTCCGATGGTACGGCTCTGTGTTCGGCGTCGGCGGACACGATCGCGAGACGCTGGGACGTGCAAACTGGCAAATTAATCCACGAGTATCCGGCGGTACTCCCATGGGCGCACGCCTTGGCGTTCTCGAGCACTCTCTCGATGTTCGCAGTCGGCTACGGTCATCGGCCACCCGGAAGTCGACGCCCACAAGGAATGGCGCGCATCTGGCATCTACGAGACAACCGCCTGGTACAGACGATGAAGGGCCACCGCAACTGGATCTACTCGGTAGCATTTTCAGCCGACGCCCAGAGACTGGCGACGGGGGGATGGGACGGAACCGTCAAGCTATGGGACCTGCGTCGCGGCGTTGAATTGATGACGCTCAAAAACCATATCGATGTCGTACGCACGGTCGCGTTTTCTCCCGATGGTCGTTGGCTTGCATCCGCGGGTTACGACCAGCGCGTCTGCCTCTGGGAAATCGGCTAGGCGGTGAGCGGAGATCTCACCGATGGTGCCCCGTACATCTATCCAGAGGGTTGTTTTCCGACCGGGACATGATTCTCAACAAAGGCAGGCGCGGGTAACACAAACACCTTGCCATCGCCCATGCGGCCAGTGCCGGCAACCTCAATCAGTTTACTGATGACTTCATCCGTACGTTGGTCATCTACCCATAAGTTGATCTCGACTTTTGGTAGAAATGCCTGAGAGTATTCGTTGTCGCCGTATTGGTCGAGATAGTTTTTCTGGCGACCGTAACCCTTCACTTCGCGTACGGTGAGAGCCTCGAGAGGAGCCCTCCGCAATGCCTCCAGAACGCGTTCGGCCAAATACGGCTTGATGACCGCAACGACTTGCTTCATCAGCTCGCTCTCCAGGGAACGGGGACCCCCTGTTTCCTTCGTTCGGCACCACCGACGCGAGACGGATCGTGCGCCAAGGCTGCACGTGGAACAAACGCACCAGAATCTCGACAATCAACTGAAGAAATTCTCGCCGAACACGTTCAAGGGAGGCGCCGACTCGACCTCAATGTCACCCATTACCCTAGTTTGACAGGCCAAACGCATCTCGTCTTCGTGACCGATAAAGGCCAGGCTTGGAATCGGATCGGGTACCGGTAACCACTTGAATTTTACCTGTTCTTTTGTCGTCAGAGGATTCGTATTCTCCATCCCCTTTTTGACAAGAACCCGGCAGGTACCGCAAAGCCCCCACCCTGGACAATGCGTGAATTTCGAGATGGCGTGAACCAATTGATCCACGCCATCACTGATCCCACTCAGAGCACAGTTCAGATTGATTCCCGCCTTATTGGCCTCGTCACGGAGATTGGCGCCCTCGGGTACCTCGATCTCTTTGTTTTCTTTGATGAACTTGACCAGAGGCATAGCAAATCAGAATAAAATTGGAAAACAGAAAAACGGGAAATCTGAAGGCGATTTCTTCCGGTAAGAAAAGACGGATCGCCCCAACCAGTGATCGACTATCGTACCAAGCTGGCGATCGAAAATCTACCACGGGAAACCGCGCATTGTGGCCAGCGATACCCGACTAATTGTAGAAGCTCCAGAAGGTCGTTACACTGCGACGACTCGTTGACTCCCGTGTCTACCACGGCGAACTCTCACTACACGGAAATGTGCGTCAACCCCTTTCCGTCGCCGTTGGGGTCGCTAACGGGCCGGCAAGCCGGAGTTCGCAAGCCTTACCGCTCCGCTGGTTGTCCCCTCGACAAGAGAGGCTGTTATGTCTGACGTCGCAAGACTAACTATCGATGACACTGTGATCGATCTACCGGTCGTCGAAGGAACGGAGCGCGAACGCAGTTTGGACATCTCCAAGTTGCGCGCACAAACGGGTCTGGTCACGCTCGACGAAGGCTACGTAAACACCGGGTCGACCACCAGTAGCGTCACCTTTCTCAATGGTGAACAGGGAATTCTCCGTTATCGCGGGTATCCGATTGAAGCTCTTGCGGCTCATTGTGATTTTGTTGAAGTCTGCTATTTGTTGATTTACGGTGAATTGCCGACCGCGGAACAACTGCAGAATTTCCGCAACGACATCCGTCGGCACACCATGCTGCATGAAGATATGCGGTCCTTCTATAACGGATTTCCTCGCGACGCTCACCCGATGGCCATTCTGTCTTCAACGGTGAGCTGCCTCTCGACCTTCTACCAGGATTCGCTGGATCCTCACAACGAAGAACAGGTGGAAAGTTCCGTCTTTCGCTTGCTCGCGAAGCTGCCCACCATTGCCGCTTATAGCTATAAGAAGTCTTTTGGACAGCCTTTCATTTACCCCCAAAACGACCTCAGCTACGTCGAAAACTTCCTGCAGATGATGTTCTCGGTGCCCAGTGAACCCTATGAATTCGATCCTGACTTTGTGGATGCCTTGAACCTGCTGTTAATCGTACACGCAGACCATGAACAGAATTGCAGTACCTCGACCGTACGCATGGTGGGGTCCTCGAACGCCAACCTGTTTGCATCGATTGCGGCGGGGATTTGCGCGTTGTGGGGACCGTTGCACGGCGGTGCCAACGAAGCTGTTGTGAACATGCTCGAGCAGATTATCGCCGATGGCGCGAATGTCAAGAAATACGTCGACATGGCTAAGGATAAATCAAGTGATTTTCGCTTGATGGGGTTTGGTCACCGTGTTTACAAGAACTACGATCCGCGCGCTCGCATCATCAAAGTCGCCTGCGACAAACTACTCGATAAGCTGAATATCGACGACCCGCTTTTTGACGTTGCCCAGCAACTCGAAGAGGTCGCGTTGAACGACCCCTACTTCGTGGAAAAGAAACTCTACCCCAACGTCGACTTCTACTCCGGTGTCGTGTACCGTGCGATCGGGATCCCGGTACAGATGTTCACGGTCTTGTTTGCAATGGGGCGCCTGCCCGGTTGGATCGCNCATTGGATGGAAATGCACCGTTCGCCAACGTTCCGCATCTGTCGTCCACGACAAATCTACACTGGCAGTCTCGATCGGAACTTCGTGCCGATCGAAGCGCGTCATTAAAGCGGATCTTCGGACAGCACCGCAGGGAGGTCGATTCGATCTCATCGTGTGCGCGATTCGAGAGCACCCGCAGTGATCTCTGTTGACCCCGAACGGATGTGGCCGCTCGCCACAACAAATGTCAACCCGCAGTAATCCAGCTGCGTCTCCAGTCAACCCTCGGAAGGAAAGTGACTAGCGCGACCTAGCCACCCTTCCAGGTCCAATGTCCCACCACACAGCTTTCCCACCACACAGCGCGTCGGCATCGACGCCGCAGCCGGTGGAACTGTTGTACGAGTCCAACGAATACCAGAGCCGTCTTAATGATTCGCCTCGACCGGGTCGATACTATCGACAGGTGGAATGACGGCGACCTGCGGGGGCCANTCGGCATGACCGGACATTCGTCCCCATGCATTCGCCCGCCCTAAAACTCACCAGAACCAGCCACCCCACCATGGAAAATCGGTTGAAGTCAACCATCACTTTTCTACGACAACTGATCCTCCGTATGAGACCAGCTGGTCACCGATCCACGCCGCCAGCGGCGCTGGTTCCCAGAGCCGAATTTCCGTCGGAGGCGAATGCGGCGACGCGAGGATCGGCGCCGCGCTGCCCGTGCCCAACATGTCGACACTTACGAAAAAACACGCCGATCGAAGATCGACGTGTCGCCTGAAGATCAACTGGTGAACGTACTCTGTTTCTAGTTTGTCGCTTTCTTGCCACGACGACGCCCCTGCTTTCGCAACGCTTCCCGGGCTTGAGATCGCTCCTGGTCGTCGAGACGCCCATCTCCATCTTTATCAAAGCGCTCGATCAACTTCTCTCGATCGACGCGTGGACGCCGCGGCCGCGGGGCGTCTTGTGGCCGGTCACGACGAGGCCTGTTCTGATCGCGCCGAGCTCGGTTCTGGGCGTCCCGCCCGGCTGGCCGGCGATCGACTCCTGCGGGGCGATTGGATTCGCCGCGCTGCCGCCGCATTGATCGAAGTAGCGCAGACAGTTCTTCCTGATTCAGTTTTTGGTCCCCGTCCTTGTCAAAACGGCGCAGCAAACTCTGTACATTTNCGCGTGGCGGATCCTGACGACGCTGCGCACCTGCCCGTTGTGGATTTCCTTCCCCGCGGGCTCTACGAGCTTGGCCGCGTTCCTCCTCGCTGAGTCTGCCATCGCCATCCTTGTCGAACCGCTTGAGAATCTCCGCGTAACGACCTTTCCCTTTTTTCCCACGCACACGACGGGCAGCCGTCCGCTCCTGCTCATCGAGGCGGCCATCGCCATTCTTGTCGAACCGCTTGATCAGCTCCTCTTGATTCNCTCTCTGCCCACGGCCTTTCGCAGGTCGATCACTGTCCTGGCCCCACGTCCAGTAAGCACTTCCCAACACAACGACTGAGCATACAAATCCTGCAAGTCGCATAGCAGTTCTCCCGGTGAGTCACACTTTCTCGTCNGCTTTGCATTATGGGCAAGGCGCGGCCATATAGATAGAACCACGGGCCGCTCGAAAGGTTTCGCTGGGAGCGAAAATTGGTACCGCGCAGATTCCCCGCTGCCGACAGCAACCCCTCACATCGCGCGTTTGACAACGACCAAAAGTCGTATCGGTGTCAAGAACTCGTCGACACGCTCACGGTTAATCGAAAACCGACCTCGCTCTCAAGCGGCAGAGGAAACGCGTTGTCCAGAAGACCCTGCTCGGGCGGTGAGTTCACCCGCCAATCGACGGTAATCCTCGGCGCCGTGGGAATGCGGTGCGTACTGGAAAATTGACTGACCGAAACTGGGCGCTTCGGCCAGGCGAATATTTCGTCGAATGCGCGTCGCAAAAATGTCCGTTTCGCACCAAGGGCCACTCGATTCTCGATGCTGCTCAAAGAACGCGCACACATCGTTCGCGACCTCGTTCGCAAGTCGTGTCCCCGCATCAAACATACACAACACGACCCCCGTCAACCGCAGATCCGGATTGAGACGCTCGGAGACAACCTGAACGGTCTGTAGTAACTTGCTGAGACCATGCAGCGCCAGGAAGTGAGGCTGTAATGGGAGCAGCACTTCGCCCACGGCGGTAAGCGCATTGAGTGTTAAAATACCCAGAGACGGAGGACAGTCGACAATCAAGATGTCGAATGGCTCGGGGTCTTGTGCGATGCAATCACTCAAGATCGTCTCGCGGCCGACTTCCGTTGCCAACTCCAACTCGGCCGCCGCCAGATCAAGATGCGAGGGGACCAACCAGAACTTCTCCGCGACCATCTGGCGGATGTCAGCCAGTGCACGACGCCCGGTGAGCACACCGTACACCGAATCGACGCTCTCGGGGACGGTGACACCCAGATGAAGCGATGCGTGCGCCTGAGGATCCAGGTCGATCAGACAGACACGTTGACCGGAATCCGCCAGGGAAGCGGCCAAATTCACGGCGGTCGTTGTCTTGCCCACACCTCCCTTTTGATTGATGACGGCAATCGAACGCATCGGAATTCCTTTCCCGCTGGCCGGGCACACACGTCTCGTCGGCTGGCCGCATGGGACCGCCGAAGTGAGCGAATTATAGCGGCTTATGACGCTGCGATCCTAGCTTAGTCCGCTGCCGGGCGTTGGTGACGATCCCAAAATGGGCTACAACAGGGGCCTTGGTTCGGAGCATATTTGGGATCGGGATCGGTTCATGAGGCAGATTGGTAGATTGCCGGACGAGAGCGCGGCGCAGCGTTTTGCCGCCTATCTCCTTACGCACGACATTTCAGCAACCCCGGAGCAAGATGCGGAAGACTGGATAATCTGGGTACATGACGAAAACACTGTCACGCGTAGTCGAGAAGCGCTTGAAAATTTTCGCCGNGATCCAGACGCCGAGATCTATCAGCAGGCCCAAAGANCGGCCGAGGAGATNCTCCGCAAAGCACGCGAAGCGGAAAAACAAACCCGCAAGAATGTGCGCGACCTGGGCGGTCAATGGAATCGGTCTGGCAGTCAGCGACGCCCGCTAACGCTATCCGTCGTGATCCTGTGCGTCGCTATATTCTTCGTGAGCACCGAGAGTCGCCCGATATTCGAGAGCCTCTTGTTTTGCAGTGGAGTGGAATACGAGGAGACTCGCAATCCCCAGGCCAGCATCCTCCAGGGCCAAGTGTGGCGACTGTTCACCCCCATTCTACTGCACGGTAGCCCCATTCATCTCCTGTTCAACATGTACTGGCTCTGGCAGCTGGGGGGTATCATCGAATCCCGTCGCGGCCGGCTAACGCTGGCCTGGGTTGGCCTGCTGACAGCACTTTTGTCGAACCTGGTGCAGGCGAACATGCCGGACGCGAGCCAGCTGCCCACATTATTGGTCCCGTTCCATGGAGGCCCGGACTTCGTTGGTTCTTCGGGCGTCGTTTACGGATTACTGGGATATATCTGGGTGACCACCCGACTCGACCCTACCAGCGGCATGTTTCTCCATCCCAACACGGTGATGTTCATGATCGCTTGGGCGTTCTTGTGTCTGACCCCACTCTTCCCCGGCGTCGCCAATTCCGCGCACTTCGCCGGGCTGCTGGCTGGCATGGGCGGCGCATACCTCGCTTTATCCCGACGAAAAACGTCCTAGTCGGCGACTGCTGGGCGGTTTTTCCCGAGTCGATGGACGCGCCGGTTTCCGGATCTCAACCGCCGGCTGGCGACAGTTCTCCACCGGTACCCGAGGAGTCTTCAATGCGGCCGGAAAGATGGGGACTCACAAACTCGACAACGCGATCCAGCATCGCGGTCGTACATATCGGCTGCCGGTTACCGGCGACGTAGGCTAGCCGGCTTTGGGTGGCGAAAACCAGGGTCGCCACATCGTCCCCGTCGCGAAAATGAAGCGCCAGATTCCACCGAGCAGCCTGGGCCGACGGTTTTGTGAGCCAATCGTAGTTGCGGTCGATAATCAGCGCGTGACGGGCGTGCACCAGGCCCGGAAGGCGACTGATTTCTACCCGTTCCAGAACGTCCCGAGGCTGGTCGCCAACCTGCAACCGCGGAGCATCGCGGCCTCCTGACGGCCCCAATCGCCATACCTCGACCCTAGACGCGTGACGTACCAATGTCGCCACATCAGGCCCCCAGGCCGCCAGGACCCTCCGGCCCTGCCGGTAGTGGTGCCAAACGGCAAAGCCACCTAACAGACAGCCCAACGCAAACATCGACAAAATTGCCAACTTACCTCGACTTACGCCATTCATTTACTTCCCATTCTCTGCCATCGCGGCCCACGGTAGTTTCCCGGTTGCGCGGGCATCAGTATACTTGGTAACAGCGTCCATTTCGCCATCGGCTCAAACGGCATCGCAATGCGAGTTGACCAGCGCCGATCGCCCTTACCGATTTCACCGACCTCGTAGATCAACTCAGGAGACGGATCAGGTGCCTGATCAGTTCGACCCCTATCGCGAGTCTTTGATCGTCGAGAAAAATACCATCTGGTCGGAAGAATACGGAGACCTGGACTCCCAGGAGAGAACGCGGATTGCCGATGCGCTGCATGCGGACCCCGAAAACTGCTCCCACTTGGAATACGTGCGCATGCACACAGGTTTCTGTCGCCAGGTAACCGTCACCGACGACGACATCGATCGTATCGGCCATTGAGCATGGCGGTCGCGGAACTACGCAATCCCTTCTTCGCAACCGTCAAGTTGGTGGATGCTCGTGATTTCNTGGCTGCCCGGGCGGATGATGCGATCAACCGCGGCGTTTCCGCCACCACCGCCCGCGACCAAGTNCATCTGACAGCGGGAAACCGAGTGAAGCCACCCCAGAGGGTCTGGCATCGGACACCTCGAGAGAAGAGATTGCACCGAGTGGGCAAGGCCCCGTTTTCAGCTGACNTTTCTACCGCGCGATTCGATTTCTTTTCCCGACAAGGTACCGCATGACGGTTAACGAATCACCAAATCTCGTTCGGGTTCGCCTGCAAGAACGGGCTTACGATATTGAGATCGGGGTCGGGAACCTGTCGGAGACGGGGACTTTCGTCGCCAGCCGGGGCGCCCTTTCGCACGCCGTCGTAGTCACCGACGATCATCTNCAATCGCTCCACGCCAATCACGTCGTGACGAGTCTTCAAACGCACTGCCAACGGGTCGATCTCGTCGCCGTAGAGCCCGGTGAACAAAGCAAGTCAATCGAACAGGCGCGTCGACTCTGGACTGAGTTGCTAGAACTGAAAACCGACCGCAAATCGGTGATCGTTGCCGTTGGGGGTGGCGTAATTGGCGACCTGGCAGGATTTGTCGCTGCGACATTTGCCCGGGGCCTCAGTTTTGTACAAGTTCCCACCAGTTTGCTTGCCCAGGTCGATAGCAGTGTCGGTGGAAAAGTCGGGATCAACCTCCCACGAGCAAAAAACATGGTCGGCGCTTTCTGGCAACCACGTGGAGTCATCATCGACGTACGCGTTCTGGAGACGCTGCCGCCCCGTGAATATCGCGCAGGTCTGGCTGAAGTCGTCAAGTACGGGGTGATTCTCGATGCCCCCTTCTTCGAGTTCCTCGAAGAACACGTCGATCAGGTAAATCGTCGCGATCCGCACGTTCTGCGTTCAATCATCACACGCTGCTGTGAATTGAAAGCAGACGTCGTCGCTCAGGACGAACGCGAAGAAACCGGTCTGCGGGCCGTGCTCAATTACGGTCACACCTTCTGCCACGCGTTCGAATACGTTACCGGGTACAACCAACTGTTGCACGGCGAAGCCGTTTCGATCGGAATGCTGTGCGCTTCTCGGCTGGCCGAGCGCGTCGGGCGTATCGACCGGGAATTGACCGATAGACAACAAAACCTGTTGGTATCGATCGGATTGCCGATACGGGTACCCGATGTCGACCACGACGAAGTCNTGGCGGCCATGCAGCGGGACAAGAAAGTGGTCCGCGGCGAGTTGAGATTCGTCCTCCCCTCTCGCCTAGGCCAGGTTGAGCTCGTCGATTCCATCGACCCGGCGCTGGCGCGACAAGTCTTGCAGAGTTCCTAATCAACAAGTTGAACGCGCTGCACCATCTGGGTTGTTGATGATGGTCGGCGGGACACCGCCTCGAAGCCTGGTGCTCCCCGCGAATCCCGTCGATCCCGGCGGCTCAAGCAGCGATCAACGCGCCCTTCCGGACCGCCTGCGAAGAACCGCGACGCACGCTCCCAGGCAATCCCACCGACGGCAAAACGGTTGACAGAGAAANCACANNANTAGCTATAATAGGGTATNNNANANCCCTCCTTAATAGCTAGTATCGGGTCNACGTGAACACGCTCTTTCCAGCCAGCGTACCGACCCCCGAGCTTCGCCTGGCACTGGTGCCTGGGATCGGGCCGCGCCTGCGGCAAAAACTGCTGAGCCACTTCGGCTCATCGCAAGCCGTGCTCAGGGCCTCGCAGGAAGAACTCCTCCGCGTCGACAGCATTGGCGTTCAGACAAGCCGNGCAATCGTTGCAGCCCGCGGTGACCGACTCGCCGAAGAGACCGTCGCGCTCTGTCAACGACGTGCAATCCAAATCGTCCTCGCGNAAAACCCCAATTATCCGCGGCTGCTGCGCGAGATCCCGGATCCGCCGTGTGTGCTATACCTCCACGGTCGATGGGACCCACGCGACAACCTGGCAATCGCCATCGTCGGAACTCGTCAGCTAACCGGCTATGGACGCCGCCAGGCGCATCGTCTCGCGGGNGAACTGGCAACCGCCGGAATGACCATCGTCAGTGGTCTGGCGCGCGGCATCGATGCGGCGGCTCACCGTGGCGCTCTCGAAGCAAAAGGCAGAACGATTGCTGTCCTGGGATCGGGCCTGCTGAACATCTATCCACCCGAACACCGGACACTGGCCAGTGAAATACGAGAGTCTGGGGCGCTCATCAGTGAACTCCCGCCATATCACAAACCCTCGCGTGGGATGTTCCCACAACGCAATCGCATCATCACGGGACTCTGTTTAGGAGTCGTGGTAATCGAGGCCGCCGAGCAAAGCGGTGCCTTGATTTCAGCGCGTCACGGCATAGAACAAGGTCGCGAGGTGTTCGCTATGCCGGGTCCGGTCGACCACCGAACCTCGCGCGGATGCCACCGGTTGTTGCGTGAGGGCGCCCGCCTTGTCGAATCCGCAAGCGACGTGCTGGACGAACTCGGACCACTCGTCGCCGAAGTGCCACAATCTGATGGACGCGTAATCCGCCACCCCGCCGAACTGCGTCTCAACCAGCAAGAACAAGCGGTATTGAACGCCATCGGCACAAGTCCCACCTATCTCGACACAATCGTCACCCAAAGTCAGTTACCGGCGCACCGCGTGCTCTCCACGATCGGCGCTCTCGAGATTCGTCAACTGGTAGAACGTCTCAGCGGCCAGCGGGTCATCCGGCGCTAGGCCAGCATCTCGGGAACCACTCCACCGAACGGCAATAACGGATGCGGACGGTTGAACGAGTCATAGGTCCGAGCTGTTTCGGAATCGACACCCATCAAATGGTATACGGTCGCCAAGATGTCCTTGGGGTCCAACGGTCGTTCGACCGCGTAGCCCGCTTGACGGTCGGTGGCGCCAACCACTTGTCCTCGTCGAATACCTGCACCTGCGAACATCCCACAGTACGCACCCGACCAGTGTTCTCTCGCTCCGCCTGGCTTGCTGCCAATCTGCGGGGTACGTCCGTGTTCACTCATCAATAGTACCAACGTTTCATCTAACAACCCGCGCTGTTCGAGATCTTCTAACAATGTGCAATAGACCTGATCAAGAGTCGGACAAAGTCCGCGCTTGAGCCGTGGGAAGTTATTGACATGAGTGTCCCAGGAGGTATTCGCCGGTCCGTATTCGTCCCAATACACCGTGACAATCCGCACACCGGACTCGACCAGTCGCCGAGCCGCCAGCGTCGACTGCCCGAATAGCGTAAAACCGTATTTCTCGCGAATCCCGGCTGGCTCCTGAGCCACGTCGAGCGCCCGCTCACAATCGCCCGATGAAATCATGTCGTACGCCATCTGCTGAAATCGATCTAGATCGTGAGCCGCCGGCACACGACCGAGGCCTCTTCGAAAATTGGCCAGTTGCTTCAGCAGACCACGGCGGTCCCGAAACCGCTGGGGAGGGATATCGTCAGGAAGTCGAATTCGGGTCTTCGCGATCTTGTGCGCCAACCCCACCTTGGGCGCCATCGAGGTAACCGAATTCGACGACAAGCGAAACGTACTGTCGCGTGCAATTCCATCAAAAGGGTCGAACCGGCTGTGAATCGCGCGGCCACCATCCGCCGACGGAAATCCGTGTTCTCGAGTGGCTCGGCCTTGAAACTCGCCAAACAGTGGGGCGTATTGCGCACCCAACCAGGCGGGCGTCAAGCCGCGGTGACTACGATTGGTACTGTGGCTATTTAACGCGAACGGTAAACACATTTGGCGCGGTATCCCGCGCGGTTGTGGCCGCGAGGGATTCCTGTCCCACAGGTAATCCAGCGTCGACGAGTAAAACGGCCAATAGTCGCGCGGATCGCGAAGCGGGTTTTGGGGAATTCCTGATAGCGCATAGGCGACGCAATGGGTCGGATACGCGTGGGTCAACGACCGGACCAAAGTCACGCGATCCATCCAGCGTGATAACCGCGGAAGGTGTTCGCTAATCTGCACGCCGGGCAACGATGTGGAAACCGGCTGGAACTCACCGCGGACCTCGCTCGGCGCGGTCGGTTTCATNTCGAGCGTGTCCAACTGACTCCACGCGCCATACAAGAACAGACATATGCACGACTTGGCTTTGCCAAACGTCGGCGCCCGGTTCGACAATTCACTACGGATCGCATCGCTGGCGAGCAACTCTGGCAACCCGGCGCCACACCAACCCAGGCTTCCCAATTGAAGAAGCTGGCGGCGTGAAAATCCTCGCCACGACCGCCTGGGATGCCCCGACAGACCGAGCATGAAATCGGCTCCGATGTCGCACAACGAAAACACCACACGCGTCAGCGCAGGTAACCAGACAGATTCTATCACAAGCGCCAACGGCACGCGAAACGCGACATTGTTGGAGAGCACTT
The DNA here is from genome assembly GCA_002702965.1 of Planctomycetaceae bacterium. Lineage (GTDB taxonomy): Bacteria > Planctomycetota > Planctomycetia > Pirellulales > Pirellulaceae > UBA9264. The sequence continues at coordinate 42,376 of PADE01000102.1, read as the reverse complement.
TCGGACACGGCTTTCAGCGTCACGTGATGACGCCGTGATCCTGAAACAACTCGAGCATCCGATCGACACATTCCGCGACTGACAACTCACCGGACAGCAGCGTGAGATCGGGTGCCTCGGGAACTTCATAGGGCGTCGACACCCCTGGGAAACTGGCGATCTCACCTTCGTCGGCCAATCGATACGATTCGGGCGCTCGTTGGCGGCACGTTTCCAATGGAGTCGACAGATGGACAAGCAAGAAACGTTCCCTGCCAATGGTATCCGCAGCCCGCTGTCGAATTGCCGCGTTGGGCGCAACAAAAGCGGCCAGGCAGATCAGACCCGCATCATTCACTAATCTAGCGACTTCCGCGGTGCGGCGTAAATTCTCGCTTCGATCCTCGTCAGAGAATCCCAAATCGCGACTCATTCTCAGTCTCATATTCTGACCATCCAACACCGTTACCGATCTGCCCTGGTCGAACAAATGGCGTTCTAGCGCGTAGGCGAGTGTGCTCTTGCCGGCGCCCGTCAGGCCGGTTAACAAAACGGTCACCGGGCGCTGACCGAAACGGGCTTGGCGTTCTTCGTGCGAGACATTGCTGCGCTCTTCTTGCAAACGCGTGCTTTGTGGCTCTTCGTCCCAATGATCGTGTCGCTGATCTCCAGTGACGCGATCCAGAATCATCCCCGCTCCTACCGTAACATTGTTGATCCGATCGACGATAATTAAACCACCGGTCGAACGGTTGCGGCGATAACCGTCATAGCAGACGGGTTCATTGAGCACGATCCGACATCGACCAATCTCGTTGAGTCGAAGAGTCGGCGTATCGGCACGATGGAGCGTGTTAACGTCCACCTGGTAGCGCAACGTTTCTACCGTACCCGTGACAACCTTGGCCGCATGCTTGAACAGATAGGTCTTTCCTGGCACCAATGGTTCGTCGTGCATCCAGATTATCATCGCGTCAAATGACTGTTCGACGCGCGGGACATTTCCCGGACGGACGATGATATCNCCGCGACTGGCATCAATTTCGTCCGTAAAACTGAGCGTTACCGCTTGAGGAGAGAATGCTTCTGACACCTCACCATCAAATGTGATGATCGATTCGATACGACTCGTTTTTCGCGACGGCAAAACCATAATCTCATCACCGCGGCGCACGATCCCGGATGCCAATGTGCCACAATAACCACGAAAATCGGCGTCAGGGCGATTGACGTATTGAACCGGAAAACGAAAGTCCTCCAGATTGCCATCGGACCCGATGTAGACCGAATCGAGAAAGTTCATCAATGTCGTACCACGGTACCACGGCATGTTCTCGCTGGGATCGACAATGTTGTCACCAAACAGAGCTGAAATCGGGATGAAGTGAAGGTCGGGTACGTCCAAACGCGCGGAAAAGCCTTTGTATGCGTCGCGAATTTCCTCGAATACCTCCTGTCGATAGTCGACCAGGTCCATCTTATTGATCGCCACCAGAACGTGTTTGATCCCCAACAACGATACGATAAAGCTGTGCCGTTTGGTTTGCGTGACAACGCCGCTTCGGGCGTCTATCAGGATCACCGCCAAGTCACAATTCGAAGCGCCTGTCGCCATGTTACGGGTGTACTGCTCGTGCCCCGGCGTGTCGGCAATGATAAATTTGCGCCGAGCGGTCGAAAAATACCGATACGCGACATCGATGGTGATTCCCTGTTCACGCTCGGCTTTGAGGCCGTCCGTCAAGAGAGCCGGATCCAGACTACCCCCGGTCGTCCCGTGCGTAACCGAATCGGCTTCCAGAGACCTGAGCGTGTCTTCATAGATCAGCTTCGCATCGTAGAACAAACGGCCAATAAGCGTACTCTTGCCATCGTCCACACTGCCGCATGTCAGAAATCGCAGTAGCTCTTTCTGCTCGTGCTGCGCCAGATAGGCGTCGATGTCGCTGGCGATCAGCTCGGATTGGTGAGACATAGTGTCGCTTGCTCGAGATGCAATTGTGGGTTCAACATGTGACTAGAAATAGCCCCGTTTCTTTTTCTCTTCCATCCCCGCGCCGCCCTCATCCTTATCGATCAAACGTCCCTGTCGCTCCGAGGTTTTACAAAGCAGCATCTCTTGGATGATCATCGGGAGCGTTGTGGCGTCAGAATCGACCGCTCCGGACAAGGGATAACACCCCAGAGTTCGAAATCGCACCCGTCGAATCTCAGGTTTTTCGTCAGGCCGCAGCTGCAGACGGTCATCGTCGACGAGGATCATCGTCCCATCACGGTGCACGATCGGTCGCGGCTCGGACAAATACAGGGGGACGATCGGGATCTGCTCAAGGTGAATGTACTGCCACACGTCAAGTTCTGTCCAATTGGAGAGGGGAAAAACACGAATGCTCTCACCCTTGTTCACCTTGGTGTTAAAGAGATTCCATAATTCAGGGCGTTGATTTTTTGGATCCCAGCGATGAAAGCGATCTCGAAATGAAAAGACACGTTCTTTGGCGCGCGATTTTTCCTCATCGCGCCGAGCCCCGCCAAAGGCCGCGTCAAAGCCCCACTTGTCCAACGCCTGTTTCAGGGCATCTGTTTTCATCAACTCGGTGTGCTTTTCGCTATCATCGAGTGGCAGAATATTGAAATTCCGTCCCTCTTCGTTGGTGTACACCAGAACCTCCAAGCCGAGTTCCTTCCGCGCATAGTTTTCACGGAATTCAATCATCTCTCGGAACTTCCAAGTGGTGTCGACGTGGAGGAGCGGAAACGGTGGTTTGGCAGGATAAAACGCTTTTTGGGCTAACCGGACCATCACCGATGAGTCCTTGCCGATTGAATAGAGCATTACCGGGTTTTGGAATTCGGCAGCCACCTCACGAATGATGTGGATACTCTCGGCTTCCAGCTCTTTGAGATGCGTGAGACTATAGTTTGTCGTCATTGGCGAGAATGCGATTGTCGCAATTGGTTGTGGGGGAAACATGCAGAGGTCAGGTGAAGACCTCCATAATCCAACAACTATAAAGACGGCACAGTGTTTGCTCAACGCGGTCGACGCAGAGTCCTCCCCAATCTATGACGCGTCGCGCCGTGGGCACAACGCCCAAATCGGGGCAAACAGTACGCTCAGAACACTGCGCATCCCGTGGTACCTGGTCGTCAAGACCCGTCACAAACGGTCCCCCGCTCGTTTTCACGGTTCGCAGGAGTTGCCGTCGAGAGCAGCGGCTGCCGACAAGGACTCAGCAACCGCGACCAGTCCGGCAGAGCGCAAATATCTGCCCCTACCGACAACCCGACCAATGGGATATATTGCCGCGGAGATTGGTACGCGCGGACCGGTGACTCGACCTGTTTCCATCCCGAACGTCAATGGGGTACGAAAAAGAAGACCGTGTCGGGTCTGGAATTGACCGATTAGCCAATCGTTCGAACCGTGTGTTCACCGGAAAATAAGACTGGATCAGCGAAGCTCTCTTTGCGCCCAATCGGCTGAGAAATTCGTCACAAACCGACGCTTTGTGGCCCTTTCCGTTTGATCATTGGTTACCTTCATTCACACACGAATGTGTAATCTCATGAACTCGATCCAGCAACAAGATCCCGATGTTTGGGCGGCGATGCAAGCCGAAGCACGCCGGCAGCAAGACAGTCTGGAGATGATCGCGAGTGAAAACTACACCAGTCCGGCAGTCATGCAGGCAGCCGGAAGTGTACTCACCAATAAGTACGCGGAAGGGTATCCTGGGCGGCGCTACTACGGCGGCTGTGAACACGTGGATACGGTGGAATCCCTTGCCAGGGAACGCGCCAAACGGCTATTCGGTGCGCAATTCGCGAACGTGCAACCGCATTCCGGATCGCAAGCGAATCAGGCCGTCTACCTTACGGTACTAGACCCCGGTGATCATGTGCTCGGTCTCGACCTGGCGCACGGGGGACATTTGACACACGGAATGAAGCTAAACGTCAGTGGACGTTTGTACCATTTCCACCACTACGGAGTCGCTCGCGACACGCACCTGATCGATTTCGATCAAGTTGCTCGGCTCGCGCGCGAGCATCGCCCCAAGTTGATCGTGGCAGGCGCCAGCGCCTACCCGCGACAGATCGAACACGAGAGGTTTGCAGAAATCGCCCACGATGTCGGCGCACGGCTGTTTGTCGACATGGCGCACTATGCGGGCCTTGTGGCAGCCGGACTGCATCACAACCCGGTGGAAGTGGCTGACTTCGTCACCACCACGACTCACAAGACGCTCCGCGGGCCACGGGCTGGCCTCGTCCTCTGCCGGGCCGAATTCGGCAAAGACATTAACCGTAGCGTCTTTCCTGGTCTCCAAGGCGGACCGCTGATGCACATCGTGGCCGCCAAGGCTGTTTGTTTTGCCGAAGCGATGACCGATGAGTTCAAACGTTACGCGCGAGCCGTGATCGCCAATGCCCAGATTCTGGCAGACACACTGACAGCTGGAGGCCTGCGCTTGATCAGCGGTGGTACTGATAATCATCTGATGCTGGTGGACGTAACCCCGTTGGCGATTGGGGGCAAAATCGCCGAGGAGACACTCGACCAATGTGGCATCACGGTCAACAAGAATATGATTCCTTTTGATGAACGCAAGCCGGCAGACCCGTCGGGAATTCGAATCGGTACTCCGGCACTGACCACACGCGGGCTGGGCGCCGCCGAATTCCGAAAAATCGGAAATTGGATTCTCGAAGCGCTNAAGCACATCGACGACGACGCACGTCTATTACAGATCCAACAGGCAATTACCGAACTCAGCCGAGATTTTCCGGTTCCCGGCGCCCAACCCGAATCGATACAATTGTCGACTCCGACAAGCAGCGAATGACCTTCGCCACGCGCGCGCTAATGCCGAGGGGTTGCAAACGCCGCGATGAGCATCGCAGGCCCGGCCCGTATATGGACGGGGCTTTTTGTATTCAGCCGGATACACTCCCATGACACACCGCATTCTGATCGCCGACGATAATCAAGCAAATCGCGAGCTCCTCGAAGCCTATCTGTCGGACGTCGAATGTGAAGTCCGTACCGCGGCCGATGGGCAGGAGACACTTGATCTCGTCAGCTCGTTTCAGCCCGACTTGATCTTGTTGGATATCATGATGCCCAAGCGAAGCGGGTTCGAGGTTTGTTCGCAAGTCAAGAATGACGCGACGACGAAACACATCATGATCTTGATGGTGACGGCGCTCAACGAGCGGGGGGATATCGAACGAGCGGTCGACTCAGGAACCGATGACTTCCTCTCCAAACCGATCGAGCGGATCGAGTTACTGCAGCGCGTCAAAAACATGTTGGAACTCAAAGGGGTTCGCGACGAAAATGAGCGATTGAGACAATACATCCAGCGCATGGAAGATACTCCTCCCGACGCGCTCGACTGAGTGATGTTTGCGACCGAATATCACCTTGATCGAAGGCCTACCTCGGGAACCGACCTAGCCCGATGCACCAGAAATCGCGACNTCGACACATGATTCTCTTGCTCTGGTGCGCGGGACTGCGGTATTCTGGGTGAGTGGTAGACAATTTCTGATGGGAGTTGTGGATATGGAACCGCATTCCAGCCGCAAGCGATGGACAAATACAGCGGGTATTTGTCTGATGCTGGCTGGGGCTGTTACAGCGCGAGCGGAAGTCCCCCCATCCCCTGCTGCATCCACAGCAGATGCCTACCAAGAGAGGCAACTTGCAGGGTTGATCACACAGCTGGGATCCGGCCTGTATGAAAACCGCGAAAAAGCGCAAGTTGAACTCCAACGACTTGGACTCGCCGCGTTCGACGCTTTGTTCGAGGCCCGCCATCATGACGATATCGAGATCGGAATGCGGGCGCGCTTCCTGATTCGCTCGATGCGGGTATCTTGGTCAGATGCAACGGACTCGCCCGCGGTCGCCGAAATCCTGCAAAACTACAACGATCAGAACGAAGCCAGTCGGCGGAGTCGCCTTGGCCGATTATCACGTCTCGAAGACCACGCCGGGATTGGGGCGCTTTGTCGCCTAGCCCGATTTGAGACCAGCCCCCACCTTTCGAAGTACGCGGCCTTGGGGATACTGCGGCAAACTCGCCCTAGCAGACGTAGCGAGAGATCCGCATTGGCTGATCGCATTGCGCGTGGTGCCGGGAACAGCAGACGAACCGCAGCGGCTTGGATCCGCGCGTTTGCACGCACTCTGGACGCCCCGATTGACTCACTGGAAACCTGGGACCGACTGACACAGCAGGAGTTGCAAGACGTAGGTGAGCAACCCGAATACGCCAATCGGGAAATCGCCCGCGACCTACTACGTTGGTACGCCGAGTTACTATTCGACCTCGAGCGGCTGGACGATTCATGGAACATCGTGCGCCGCACTTTCGATTTGCATGACAACACGAACCGTCAATTGATCGATACCGCCGGTTGGTTGTTGAACCAAAAGTGGCCCGAATTGGTAGACGAGCTACAAGCCCGCTTCAAGGAGCGTTTTTCTGCAAACGCNGTCTTAACTTATCGTCTGGCGGAATCGCAACGGATGCGAAAGCAATCGGCGCGTGCCGGCACAACTGCAAAGCGCGCTTTGCAGCTCGATCCCCAGCAACCTAAGGTTCATACCGAAGTCGCCTACGGGCTGCAGGATCGAGGGCTCTTCGACTGGGCCGAACAAGAATATCGCTATTCCCTCGCACACGCGCATCCCGGGTCNTTTGAAGACATCCGCGCGCGGTATTTTCTTTCTGAAATGCTCCACGACCGTGGAGATGATCGAGCCGCCGCGCTGGTCCTCCAAGGAGTGATTGACATCGCAAGTAAAGACGCGACCGTCAACAAACGTATGAATGGATTCTTTCGACAGGCAGCCGGGTTCCACTCACGCTGCCATTATTTTTTCGCTCAACATCTTCATGCGCTCGGCAAATTCGCTGAAGAGAGAGAACGGTTGGATCAGGCNCTGGCCGCAGACCCAACGGACGCGGATGTNCTGATCGCGCTCTACCGAATCCCTGAAAAATCCGCGGCGGAACGCAACAGAGTTATGACGTTGATCCGAAAAGCCTCTACCGAGTTCCGCCTAGAAATTGAAAAATACCAACGCGAATTCGACCGTCAGGGATCGGCCGGACAGCTGCGGACATTTCTGGAGGGGCGTCTCGCATCCGCCAACAACTTNCTNGCCTGGTTGGTAAGCAATACCGAAGGAGATTTTGACGAAGCCTTGCACTGCTCGCAGCGTTCGCTTGAAATCCGCCCCGATTCAGCCGGTTTTTACGATACCTTGGGNCGTTGCTATTTCGCCAAGGGTGATCTGTCCAATGCGATCAAGTTCCAATCCCGCGCAGCGAAGCTCGAACCGCACTCCGGGATGATTCAAAAACAACTGACGCAATTCAAGCAAGCCCAAGCCGACGGCATGCCGGCCGGTTCGCCAACCAAATCGAATTAGCGGACAGCTCTCGAGCCCAGTTGTCGGTGCGGGCCCAGCAGCAGTTTCCGAGCTTGCCCACCCGTAGAGGGCCCAGACCGGACCGTTCTTCCAACTATGGAGCCGTCCACTTCGCAAAACGTGACTCGGCCATCCATCCGGGNATGCCAGGGAGGGCTGTTGTGCCCCACTCGGTGACGACACGGCATCCTTCCCATATCGCGCTGCACACCCAACGGTCGCAGCAAACGGTTTCTTATTCGTTCAGAACGCGCTAGTGACTTCCAGAATGGACATACCCTCCCAACCGACACGCAAGCCGGTCTCAGACCAGTGGAGACCACTCGCAGCTGCCACGACGGGTTTGCACATAGTATGGCTCATCGTGTCNATCCTCATCCTGCTAGGCTCCCTGGTACTACGGGTCACGGATGACCGTCAGGCCGTTACATTTCTGGGAACAACGTTACCGGAAACGTGTACGTTCAAGCGGATTNTGGGGTTTGGTTGTCCGGGATGCGGCTTGACACGTTCGTTCGTTTTCCTGTCCCGGGGCCAGTTGCTCGCAGCGCTGAGCCTGAATCCGGCCGGATTGGTTCTCTATTTTTGCGTCGTCGTCCAAATCCCCTATCGGTTGTTACAACTCCATCGGATTCGGCGCGGTCTATCCGAGTGGTNCTTCGATCATCTGGCAAAGTGGTTTGTGTTACTGTTTTCGATTTTGCTGGTCGGCCAGTGGGTCTTCCGGGTTCTTTTCGCCTGGAGCTGAAGTTGAAAAAAGTCGCAATCGGCACCCAACAACTCAACGTGGTCGATGAGGGCGCGGGCACTGTACTGTTGCTGATTCACGGTTTTCCTTTGGACCACAGTATGTGGCGACCACAGATCGACGATCTGTCCAGTGATTTTCGCGTGATCGCTCCCGATCTCCGCGGATTTGGTACCAGCTCTACCGTCGAACCATCAGTCTCAATGCAGCGATTGGCTGACGACTTGGCAAACCTCCTTGAGGCCCTCGATATCGATGACCCTGTCAGCTTGGGTGGCCTTTCGATGGGGGGCTACGTCGCCTGGGAATTTTGGCGTCGCCATCCCCGGCGCCTCAAACATCTGATCCTGTGTGACACGCGCGCCGAAGCAGACGATCACAAGACGCGCCAAACTCGCGTAGCAACGGCAAAGCGCGTGTTGCGCGAAGGATCTGCTCTACTCGCGAAGATGATGATCCCGCGATTGTTCGCCACCGAAACTCTGCAAACAGGGGCCCCGGCGGTCGACGCCACGCGTCAAGTCATTCTGCGGACACACCCCGCCACCATCGCCGCCGCGCTTCACGGAATGGCAAACCGGCGAGACACTTCCACCTGGCTCCCAGACATCGACATCCCGACGTTGCTCCTCTGCGGTGCCTCCGACGTGATTACACCGGCTCGCGAAATGCAACGCCTCGCGGCAGCGTTGCCAAGCTCACACTACGTCACGATCCCGCACGCCGGTCATCTCGCGCCCCTTGAAAATCCGGTTGCCGTGAACCAAGAGATACGCCGTTTTCTGGACCGGTAAAATAGCGTACTCGTTGCCGCCCGTACGCTGGCGCGACCCAAGTGCCGTCCACCTCGACTCGAGAAACCGTTTTCGGAACAAGCCGCGATCGGTTCGCCGGAACAAGCAGGGTAAACCACAACCGAAAGCACTCAATGACGGCAACTGCTTACACCGGAACGACGCGAATGGGGCTCGACTCGCAGGGGTCTCCGGCAATCACCGTGTTAACCAGAGAGGCTCCGAAACTCTCTGCCGAAACCGAAATCTCATCGCCCGGCTGATAGGTCCATTCACGCAACCCATAACTCAACTTGCTCGTACCGAAAAAATGGACATGCACATTGCCTGGGTACCGGTGCTGGGCAAACTTGAAGTGATGATCTTCGCAATTCGAAAGGGAATGACACATNTGGCGTTCGCCACTCCACAAGTTACCGCTGTCGTAAATGATGTCCCCATTACGGCGCACCTGGCAGCAAAGGGAAATCTCCTGAAAATCGGAATCGATGACCAATTCAGGGCCGACCGCGCATTGGCGTAACTTCGACGGTGCCAAATACAGGTAATTTAGCTTTTCGGTCGCATGATCCGACCACTCGTTGCCCAGTGTGAAACCAAGACGCCGCGGCCNGCCCGCGGCGTCGATCACATAGCATCCGGCAAGTTCCGCCTCCTCGCCTCCATCACGAGCATAACCGGGGAGTGCCAATGTCTGGCGATGAGATCGCAATACCTGACCATTTCCCTTGTAGAACCACTCTGGTGCAACCCCGCGGGCGCCCACGGGCGGTTTACCTTCGGCGATCCCCATTGAGAACATCCGCTTGGAATCGGTCATCTCTTGTTGTGACGATTCCTCTGCAGCGTGCATTTCGTCCCGGGACTGCATGCTCCCCAGATGCGTGAGACCGGTGCCCGAAACGAGAGTCCAGTGAGGGTCGGGGTGATCCACCGGCAGGTGCACAAATGGCGCGTCGCTGTCGGGGACGGCGCTCAATAGCGTCGGGTAATCGAGCCGCTCGACGTCGGGCCGCGACATCGCATCCGCCAGCAGATCGCGCATCCCACATCCAGCGCGCTCCGACTCTCGAAACACATCGGTAACCCGCAACCAGTCCGAAAACACCGAGGTCACGTCACAAACGTCATTCTCCGATTCCCGAACAACACCAACTCTGCGCCCAGTCCCCGGAATTTCAAACTGCACAACCCGCATGCTGACTCCTAGCGAGAACAGCCCGTCTGCCAAGAGGCGGACGGGCTGCTGATCGATGTAAGATCGGCAAGACGAAACCTGATTCGACGCAATCTAGATCAATTCACTGATCGGTTCACGGTGTTCCAACAAATAACGCGGTCGACCGGAGAGATCGGGAACCGTGGTTGTCATGCTGTCGATTCCAAGCTGACGGTAGAGGGTGGCAAAGACTTCCTGATAATGAACTGGCCGATCTTTCGGTACTTCACCCAGTCGATTGGTCGAACCGATCACCTGGCCAACCCGCATGCCGCCTCCGGCAAGCAAGCCACAAGAAACCTGCGGCCAGTGATCACGCCCGCCGCCCTTGTTGATCCGGGGCGTTCGGCCGAACTCACCCCAAGCAACCACGCTGACGTCGTCTTGTAACCCCCGATCGTGGAGATCCTGAACCAGCGCCGTGATTCCCTGATCAAACCGCGCAAGTTGTACAGGCAACCGCGTGAAATTGGCACCGTGACGATCCCAACTCCCAAAAGAGAGTGTTACACAGCGTACGCCTGCTTCGACCAGTCGCCGAGCCATCAGAAACTGATCCATACAATGCGGACCAGCGTCCTCACCAAACGCGGGTGTCAGTGCACCCCGACCGTAGCGGTCGCGCAAGGCTTTGTCCTCGCGGTCCAAATCCATCGCTTCTACCAGTCGACTGGAGGTCAGTACATCAAAGGCTCGTTGGGAGAACGCATTCAGGCCGTCGTAGGCTTGATCGGCAGCGCGGCGGAACGCATCAAAACTGGTCAACAGATTCTGCCGTTCACCTAATCGATCAAGCGAAATATCCTGTAACCGCATGTTCGCCATTCCATCGCCACTAGGTTGAAACGGCGCATCAGACCGACCGAGGAAACCGGGAAAACCGGGGTTCGAATAGGGATTATGCTTACTCTTGATGCTGAGCCCGACAAACGGCGGAATCGCCCGGTCGATCGGACCAAACTTGTTCGATACGACGGCTCCCAAAGAAGGGCGACCGGACTGGCGCTGACCGGCACCGATGGGCCAACCGCTCATGCAGAGATCGGCTGCGTGCTGATCCGGACAGCCGTGGAGGGAACGAATAATAGCAACCTTGTCCATCATCTTTGCGAGCCGTGGCATGTGCTCACAAATCTGGGTACCCGCGAGATTCGTAGAAATCGGTTTGAAAGTCCCGCGGATTTCTTTGGGCGCCCGCATCTTGAGATCGTACATGTCTTGGTGCGAGGGGCCACCGGACAAGTAGATCATGATGATCGCCTTGTGAGACATCTTCTTGCCGCGGGAAGCCCCTTGAGACTCCGCCTGGAGAATCTGCGGCAACGACATTCCACCCAGCGCGAGACCACCGATACGGAGAAAGTGGCGGCGTGAGCCACTATCACACATCGCACGACGTCTTCCCAGAATGTTCAGCATGGCGATTGTCTCCGTGAGAACCGAGATCGCGGAATCGATAGACCTCAGTGGAGTTTATCGAATCAAAGAACCCTGATGCAATGCAAAATTTTACCACGCCAGGCAGGAAAACTCCATCTGAGTGCCTGGCTGCGGGAAATGGCAGGACTGCGATGTCAAGATCGGGGGGTTCGGTACCTTTCCGAGTACCGCACGCTTCCGCGTGTTAATCCGCCAGTAACCAGGCGGCCGCAGCGTTCGGAATCTCGGCGTTTGGTCCCNCAAAAGACGTGATCCGCTCGGCGGCATCGGCCGCTTCAAAAACACGACGTCCCAGACCAGGGACCTGTTTCTCCCCCGCGATCCAAAGACGATGGGGTACCGACAACGCCAACAGCCCGGGCAGGTCACCGTACTTTACTGCACCGGGCAAAAAGTTCATCTCCCGAAATGACTTCAAATCGACGAAGCGAAAGCCCTGGGTATCGATTGCCGCGCGATCAACTTGACCACCTACCTGGCTGCGGGCCGCCGCCACCACCGGACCCGCNCCGTTGACACCCACCAGGTGGACCTGATCGGTCCCGTGATCGTCGTGTCTCACCCAGGAGATCAACGTCGACAGATCGTGAGTGCGCTGCGCAAAGACCGAGTGGTTGTAACCGTGGGTGAAACCCGCGTAGGGGCTATCAGAAACCGCACGGGACTGCCGTGGTGCCTCGCCATCGGCTAGAAACTCTCCTTGGTAAACCAAGTCAGCCCCGATCACCGCCATTCCGCCTCGTAACAACGTACGGATTGCCGCTCGCGGTTGGTCCGCGTTGTCGTACAAGCCGCTCTTTCCATCGCCGTCGATCCAAATCACTACCTGCTTGTTCCATTCAACCGCTTTGGGAAACAGCGAAACGACCGGTAACTCCGAGCCTCGCAGGGGCTGCCGCAACACGTCGGAGAACTCCAAATAGTCTCCGCGATCGGTTTTGGCAATCTTTTCACGTTCGACCGTTCCAGCAGATAGGAGCTGGTCGTTGAGAATCGCGCGGAAGGCGCCGCCAACCACTCGGCGGTACTCATCGACGCCGGCCGGATCGGAGGGAACCAAAGCCTCCAACTGCCGATCTGACGTGGTCGCCAAAGATTGCATCAGTGCTAATTCGTACTCGACTCCGCCGGTCGGTTGCGGATGTTGGGCGTTCCAGACGGTCCGTTCCTCTGCCGTTAGCGGCGGCCAGTCTTCTTCCACAATTGGTTCTGCCAAACCCAACTTCAAATATTTGTTGAACCAGGAGTACATCACCCCTCTGGTCACGTAGTTGTAATTGTGCGGAAAGTGCAGCAGGGGTTTGCACAGCACCTTGTCCTGCACGCCAAGCATTCCGTACAACGCGCGCAATTGTGGGTACCCACTGGTCATCATCTCCTTCGTCCAATCGTCCGCCGCCGTCATCGCTTGCGGCCTCGGCGCAAACAGAGCGGTAAGCTCCACGTTGCCAGTTCCGATCCGCAACAGGCAACAGTTTTCGCACGTACATCCTCCCTGCATCGATGTGGAAACCATTCCCTGTGGGAACGAGACNATCGGGCGAGGATCCAGCGCTCCCAACAGGATGGTCTGTGTGCCCCCTCCACTGCCGCCAGTTACGCCCACGCGCTTTGCATCGACGTCAGGGAGCCCGCACAAAAAGTCAAGCGCGCGAATTGAATTCCACGTTTGTAAAGCCATCATGCTCTGCAGACGCAACTCGGCTTGGGTGCTGTACAAACCCCACCGCTGCTTGGTGTCGACAATGGGCCGCTGCTGGGGACGTAGACGATGTGGAATTTGGACGCTGTCCGCGTATCCCACCATGTCGTAAATGAATGTCACACAACCCATCCTCGCCAACTGACCGCAGCGCGCTAACTTGGGAAAACGTCCGCTCCCTTCGAATCGCTCGTGCCCCTGGGCAATAAACTGACGGATGCCCGCAGCTCCGTGATCTTGTAACCGGCCCCCATGACCATGCGGGCAGAGTACAGCGGGTCGCTTGCCCGCCTTTTCCAGGGGTCGAAACANCAAGCCCGTGACAAAGTGATTAGGAACACTCTCGAAATAGACTTTTTCGATCGAAAAACCNTCCCGCTGAACGCGNCCATGCACNACGGCATTAAGCGGTGTTCGTTCGGGGAACGGCCACAGCCCGGTCGCGACCTGAACCTGAAGTCGCAACTGGCTTGCACGGTCCTCCCAGGCAGACGGCGTCTTGGGCACCGAGAAGGGAAAAAAACCGTTCAGGTGTGTGAGCTCACCTAATCGGCGATCGGCGGGAAGTTTTCCCTCGGGAAAGACTCGCGGCCCAGCAGCCTGGCTACAAGTCACGGTGGCCAACACCGCCAGCAACAAAAGCCGGTGAGCCGGCGTGATCGACAACGTTCTTCCGATTGGTTTCATGGTCNTCTCCTGGTCGATTCACCGGAAAAGCGGGTACCTCCAGCGCTCTTACTGTTCTGGATTACAACCAGCACGTCAAGCAACCGTCGGCCAGATTAATGTCTATCAGGATCTCGGTCGACGCCGGAGCCCGAGATCGGAGTGACGCGTTTTCGGGAAAACGCGTCACTCAACCGTACCGCAAAGACCCTCCGTGGCAGCGGTCGTTTGGGCATCGTCGTGCCAAATGGACGGGTCAAACCAAACCGGGGCGGGATCTTCGGCTGGTTTGCGGGGATCCAACGGCGGCGAACGTCAAATCAAAACTATGCTGATTCGCTGAATGCCGTTCCCAGGAAATCGACCAGATCACTGGCGATCATGGACACTTGTCCATGTTGCGCAGCGGCCAAGTCACCGGCGCGGCCGTGAACATGGACACCCAAACGGGCTGCATCCCAGCCAGACAATCCCTGACAGATCAAAGCGGTAATCACCCCAGTCAGTACGTCTCCCGCTCCAGCCGTTGCCATGCCTGGATTGCCCGTCGTGTTCCGGGACGACCGGCGACCATCGGTCACCAGCGTCTGTGGGCCTTTCAGAACGACCACAATCCCGTGTCGCAGCGCGAGCTTCATCGCCGCTTCTTCCGCGGCCATCGATTCCAGACCCGCCTGATCCTGCAATCTACGGAATTCGCCCAGATGAGGTGTCAACACACGCTCACCGGCCGGATCGGTGAGCCCGTTGCCGACGGCGGCCAACGCGTTCAACCCATCAGCGTCGAGCACCAACGGTTTGCCTAGTGTCTGATACAACTCACCGACTACCGAAATCAGTTCTGGGGAGCGGCCGAGGCCTGGCCCGCAGGCTACGCACGTCGCCTGTGCGGCCAGCGTTGCCAGTCGGTCCAGATTGGAAGCGGCAATGCGATCCTCGCTGTCGGAGACAAGNGGGATTGTCATATAGCATGGTTCATAGGCTGCGACCGTCTCCAGACAGCGGTCGGGAACCGCCACCGTCACCAGCCCGGCGCCGCCTCGCAAAGCCGCTTTTCCGGCCAGCGCAATCGCCCCGCTCATCCCTCGAGAACCACCGACAAGCAACGCCCGCCCATAGTCCCCTTTGTGGCTATCAGATCGGCGCGGCAATAGCCGGGGCAACGAAATCCCCAGCGTTGAGGAGGTATCGCTCATGATCGATCTCACCGATGGCTGCGGGACGCGATCAGCCCGGCTACATAACCCGCCTTGAATCCGGCGTCGATATTGACAACCGTAACGTTGGCAGCGCAACTGTTGAGCATTGCCAGCAGGGCGGCCACTCCACCGAAACTGGCGCCATAACCGACACTTGTTGGAACCCCGATGACCGGGCAATCAACGTAACCTCCCACCACGCTCGGCAATGCGCCTTCTAAGCCGGCCACGACAACTATCGCGTCCGATCCGCGCATCTCGTCCAAACGCTGCGGAAGGCGGTGCGGACCAGCAACGCCAACGTCTTGAATCAACGTCGTTTCAACCCCCATCCATTGCAAGGTCTCGCGGGTCTCCTCGGCAACAGGGCGGTCCGTGGTTCCGGCCGTAATGACAGCCACCTTCCCGGTAGTGGCGGTCCCTCGCCCCGCGGCAACGGCAATCCGAAAGGTGTTCGCAAGCTCGTTGTAGTGGCCGCGGGGGAAAGCCTTTTGCAACCCTACCGCTTGCCCGGCATCGATGCGTGTAACGAGCACCGCCTGCTCTGCCTGCAACAATCGATCGACAATCTCGCGAATCACCTCAAATGGCTTACCTTCCCCAAAAACCGCCTCGGGAAATCCGCAACGAGCCGCGCGATCCAAGTCGAGCGTCACTGGAAAGGACCGCTGTGTGACGTGTCCCGCCAAACGAGAAACGAGATCTTCCACGGAGGATTCTACGGGCGACTCCGGTTCTCCAGCCGGTTGAAGTTCATCGGTTTGCATGGGCCCCATCCTAACGCGTTTTCCCCACGGCAGCGAGTTGCGATCCAAATTCCTCAGATCAGGCCACTTGTCGATTTTCCACCCATGGTCGAAAACAGGCGACTGTTCAGCGTACCATTAACGCGAGCACGTGATCGCGCCGTACGGGGCGACCAGCGGTCCAAGACCACATCGGATCGGGTCACAAACTACCCCTCCTTTTGGACGCCGTCTTTTGGACGCCGCGCGACCTAGGGTCAAGCACGGGTACCGTAATGAATGTTGTCCTCATCGGTTATCGAGGAACGGGGAAATCGACCGTCGCAGAACGACTTTCGGAAAAGACGAAAATGCCCTGGGTTGATGCCGACGCAGCACTCGAGACGCTCGCCGGAAGCTCGATCAAGAATATTTTTTCGGAGCGTGGGGAGAGTGCGTTCCGAGACCTGGAAACGACCGTCCTAACCGATCTCATCAAGCGAGATGAATGGATTCTGGCGTTGGGTGGCGGTGTCATCTTGCGGCCTGAAAACCGACACACGCTCACACAAACGAGTCCCGTGTTTTGGTTAACCGCTGAGGTCGAAACAATCCGATCACGTCTCTCACAAGATCCCAACACGAAGCAGCGGCGCCCAAAACTGACGCCCGGTGGCGGGGTCGACGAAATCCGAGAGTTGCTCGAACAACGCGCACCCTTCTACCAGCAATGCGCGGATCATACCGTAGCGACCGATGAGAAAACGGCCGACGCGATTGCCGACCAGATCATCGAGCGGCTGAAGAACATCGAAACTCTGCGCTAGATCCTAGGGAACTAATCCCCAATGCGCGCCAACTGGATTTGGAGAGAGCGCCTCCTGGGACTTTCGAGTAGCCACCCTGTTCACGAGAACTCGCCAGACCGAGACAAACGTCGAGCGGTGATGATGTCCCGCGGCTTGGTGTTCGTTTCCGCGCTTGTTTTCGCTATGCTCTGAATGCCGGCCGTGATCTCGACGAAATGACATTTCGCGATTTTTCCTCACCGGTTCTTAGCAAGCGACAGCCTGGATTGTCCCTATTTGCGTGAGCACTCCGGAGAACTACCGCGAGGCAGTACCGTGAACTGGATTCTGGATACCGCCCCGATTTGGCGATTGACCGCGCTGCTCCTGGTAGGCATTTTCCTGGGGGGCCAGATCAATCGCGGAATCTATCGCCTCGCCTGGATCCCGCGGGCAATCGGTCCCTGGTCAGCGCCACACGCTGACGCTCCGATTCGCCGTTGGGCAGATTATATCCCCATCGCGGGTTGGTTGAGATTGCGCCGGGAGAGTGATCTTCACGGGACGGCGTACTGGGTGAGACCGTTTTGTATCGAAATTCTGACAGGTCTCGGTCTGGCAGGATTGTACTGGTGGGAAGTCCTATCGGACGGCTTGGCGCCCGTGGGTCCCTGGATCGGTCGTTCCGAACTCGGATTACACGGACAGTTCTTGGCGCACGCGCTGTTGCTCTGTTTGATGACGGTCGCAACGTTCATCGATTTTGACGAGAAGACTATTCCGGACGCGATTACCGTGCCCGGTACGTTGCTGGCGCTTCTGTTTGCGGCGATCGTAGGAGAGTCAACGCTGCCGGTCGCCCCTCTCCCCGACAGCAACCGTGTCGTCGCGCTACTCACCACAACACCCAACAGCTGGAGTTCTTGGCTCAACGGTTCACTTGGGCTGCTGCTGGGATTACTCATCTTCGCCTGCTGGTGCTTTGCTCTGGCACCCAAGACATGGACTCTGCGCCAGGGGTGGAAACGCGCGTGGATCTTCTTGATCGCAAGTATGCTCCGACGCGGCCGTTATCGCGTTGCGTCGGGACTACTACTGACCGGGCTGGTCGGCATTTCATTGGCCTGGCATATGTGCGGCCCAAATTGGCCAAACTTCATGAGCGCGCTGATTGGCCTTGCCTTCGGTGGCAGCCTGGTCTGGTCTGTTCGTGTCATCGCTGGCGTCGTTCTCGGAAAAGAGGCGATGGGCTTCGGTGATGTCACCCTGATGTCAATGATCGGCGCATTTCTCGGCTGGCAAACCGCACTGCTGGTGTTCTTTCTGGCTCCCGCTGCAGCCGCTGTGATCTCGATTGGACAGTGGCTATTCACCCGTGACCGTGAGATCGCTTTCGGACCCTATCTGTGCTTATCTGCCACCATCTTGCTAGTCAGCTGGCGTTGGGTTTGGGCGGCGACCGCCCCCTATTTTGAAGAACTCGATTGGATTATTCCCTTGTTGCTCGTGATCTCTCTCGGCCTGATGGCGCTTTTGCTGGCTGGCTGGCGGCTGGTTGAAAGCCTGTTCTTTCACGAAACCGAGTCACGTTGATCGCCAAGATCGGCGCTCAAGATGGATCAGGAAACCGGCGCGAGGAATACCCGTCTACTTCCCACCGGGACGATCGGTTCACGTTCATCGGATCCCGCTCTGCGGATTTTTGTTGTGCACCAATTCCAATTGGAGAGCGTTTGGTTTAAGTAGGTAGTTGTGACTCGTACGCTCCACGCCACACTGTGAAATACCATGCAAACCAACTCGATCACCGCCGACACCCTCTCTTCCTCGGTCATTGCCGTTCCTCCACTGGCTCGAAATCCGGATGAGACACTCAGCCGCACTGAAAACGAAAAGCAGATACGACACCTCGAATCGGGAGGCGTGACGACACTTCTCTACGGGGGGAACGCCATTCTCTACCACGTGGCGCTAGGTGAGTACGCCGAATTGCTCGAACTACTGACGGCTACGGCTGGTGAAAACACGCTGATGATTCCTTCGGTTGGCCCAGCGTACGGAATGATGATGGAACAGGCTTCCATCCTGCTCGATTTCCCGTTTCCGACCGCGATGGTTCTCCCGCAGCGCGACGTGACCACTTCAACCGGTGTCGCCGTGGCGGTGCGGCGGTTCGTGGAAAAATCTCAACGACCCGCGCTGCTTTACATCAAGCACGAAGGGTACATCGACGTTCCTGATGTCCGCCGCTTGATGGAAGACGATTTGCTCGTCGGAATCAAGTACGCGATCGTACGGGATGATCCGGCCGACGATGATTATCTGCGAGCGCTTGTCGACCATGTCGATGCCGCCCGGGTCATCAGTGGCATCGGTGAGCAACCCGCCCTAATCCACTGTCGGGACTTCCAACTAGCCGGGTTTACCTCTGGTTGCGTTTGCATTGCCCCGGGGCGGTCGATGGAGTTGTTGCGCGCGCTCCGAGCCGGCCACTACCAGACCGCAGCCGCAATCCAAAACACGTTCCGTCCACTGGAAGACTTGCGGAACTCGATCAACCCGGTGCGTGTACTACACCGGGCTGTCGAACTCTGCGGCATCGCACAGATGGGACCGTTGCTCCCGCTGCTATCTGATCTCGCAACTGATCAACTGCCAAACATTGAGATGGCAGCATGCGCGTTGCTAGAGTGGGAACAGCAAGCCGCAGTCCCAATCGGGCCTTGATCGGTCACCGCCGCCATGCCGGCTCCAGGTAGCGAGCGCGCAGTCCCATCGTCTGCTGGGCGCTCAAGTCGAGTCCTCCCGTTGCTGGGCGGCCCCTGCTCCGGCCCGCCCGTCGAGAATGCGCGGGCGAATCCAAACGAAGTATAGCACTGGTCCGGCCAGACAAAGCGCCAACGAAATCAATGCGGCGCGATGAAAGTCTGACGGTACGGTGAGGATCGCGATAATGGCCAGCAACCAGCAGATGGCGGCAACGGCGACCGGTGTACCCCAACGACCGAGTGAAAATGTCCCGAAACGAACGGACATCGTTTGACGGCGCAGAACATAGGCGCAGACCGTGACCAGATAGATCACGGCGGGCAGGACTGCGGCCGCCAGCACCAATTGCCGCAGCGAGTCCGAAAAAAGTTCGGCCGCGATTCCCAGAACCATCATCAGCAAGACTGCCGGTACGGGAGCTGAAGTCCGTGGGGAGACCTGTTTGAACAGGCGATTGGCCACGAAAACGCGGTCCCGCGCCATCGCATAAATCAGGCGTGAACCCGACGCCATGATGACCAATCCACAGGCAAAGATCGAGATCCCCACCAAGACAAAGAACGCGGTTGCAACGGTTGCCCCCAGGCTGCCTTCAATAATCGCGGGAAGCGGATAGGTGGATCCCATCACCGCCTCCAGGTCCTCTATCCCCAACGCCGTCAACACCAGGAACAATGTCCCTACAACGCCACTGACGACGACTGACCCGATCACCGCCTTGGGAACTGTCCGCGCAGCGTCGACAGTTTCTTCGGACAGATTAGCGGCCGATTCAAAACCAACCAACGTGTAGGCACCCATCAGACAGGCCATCACGAAAGCCGGCCAGTAGGGCGCGGGCGGCTCAGGACCCCGTTCAAAGAGAACTTCCAACGACGGTTGATTGTGGATCGTCAACGCGGCAAACACAATCACCAACCCAACCATCCCGACGACCTCGGTAAATACCGCCACCGAGTTGATGAGGTTGGCTAGGCGAACTCCCGAAACATGGATCAGCGCCTGGATCACCATGGTGACGCAGACGACAAACGTCAGCCAAGGTGAAGTCCTCTCAAAGCCTCCCATATGGCCGATGACTTCAGCCAAACCGTGATCGACAGACGGGACCACAATAATCAGGAAACAAATTGCCACCCAGCCGGTAAACCATCCCCATCCGGGGCCTGCCAGACGCGTGACCCACTGATAGGAATATCCAGTGAGCGGCATCCGCCCAGCAAGTTCCGCAAAGACGAGGGCTACCAACAACTGGCCCACCGTCACAATCGGCCAGGTCCAGAACCCGGCCGGCCCCGACTTCTGGAGAACATCCGAGTAATTCACGAAAATCCCGGTCGTGATCGAAATGAAAGAAAAGGCAACCGCAAACGACCCAAACAAGCGGATCGTCCGCCGTAGTTCTTGCTTGTATTGAAAGGCCGCCATAACCTGCTGGTCACTTTGGGATCCGCGCTGGTCGGTAGTCTGCACAATTTGGTTCCTTGAGATAGGTTGGGCAGAGTGACGATTCGATGGCCAACAATTGGCCACCCATCAATTATCCCCACTTCCCCCATCCAACAGTCGACACCCGCCGAGATCCGCAATGGACCGTGAAACGCGCGTTCTGTAAACCGTCACCGGATCAGCACCCGCCCGCGACTAACCATCGCGGTTGCAGCACACCCTTGTTGACGGCGCCNAATCGCGGAGGGAAAAACTCCCGGTTACCCCAACCTATTGCCCGGATAAGTTCCAGCTGCAAACCGATCGCCCCGGTTTTCAATCGATCGGACACCGAGTGTTCTCAAATCGATAGCAGTTCATGATCGATCCGGTCCTGAAGTGATTCCTGTTGGGAGCCCATATTTCGCGTCCATTTTCACAAATCGGCGGCCGCCACCGAGACAATGGCACGCATTCTGCTCTGTGTTCTACGACACCAACCACCCTCCCTTGAAGAAGGTCCATCCGATGGTGATGACTCGCAGTGCAGTTCTCGCGTCATGCGTGCTTATGGCAAACTGGCTACCCTTCACCGACGCACGCGATCCAATGCCGCCAAACCCCAAGATGCAACCATCCCGGGTGACGCGTGATGCGCCACCCGTATCACACATGGGGCGCCGTCAGTGGCTGGAAGAGCGGCTTTCCTCCCGCGTTTCATCGCGACGCCAGCGTCAGGTTATCCAGACCAAGATCCAGCGAATGTCACCGCAGCAGATCGACGCACTGATCCTTTTCTACGAACGAAAGTTGGAACAAGAGAAACGGCCACGCGAACGCGCCGCGGCGGTGCCTGCTGAGGCCGAGATACTGCGCCGCCGCCTCAACCATGCATGGGCGCACCATTCTCGGGCACGCCACATCGGTTACATTCCGATCATCAACTGGTTGCCACAAGGGACGATATTTCGGGCAGGTGGGGTAATCTCCGCAGACCGCCGCTCAGCGAGGATCAACGCAACCGGTTTTTTCTCCCGCATCGATCGGGTCGATTCGTTTCCGCTCTACGGATCTCCCACCCAACACGCCAATCGACAGCGTCGATCGACGGGAAACTCTCAACCGCAAGTCTGGTACGACGGCTTGCGGACACGCTATGGAACTCCACCAAATCGCGACACGAGACGGTAAAGAGGTGGTCATCGAAACGACCGGCAATGGTCGTTCAACCACCCTGCCTGCGGCGTTTCACACCTGATTGCGGGTCGACAACTGCGCAGCGGCTGTAAGTATGCCGTAACAATGCGAAAGTCTGCCAGACGATCCGACGGGGCCGCGCGCCACAGCCTCGAGGCAGAAATGCAAACTGCGATTTCTATTCAGGCGCCTTCAGCGACACGCCTGAAGGCCATTTCGCACCTTGGCTGATCCAGTCGCGCAACAACCGCACCTGTTGCTCGGTCAAGGCTGGGAACTTGTCGCGACTGCGTAACGGGGGCATCTCCAAATCGTCGATCTGATCGGCCACCTGCCGCACCAGCCGACTTTTTCCACCCTGACCCGGTACAATCGCCGCCAGCTCACTCTCACCGCCCTGAATCAATAACTCGCGGCGAGTAACACGAAATCCCGATTCAGGTTGTTTACCAGCATGACATCCCACGCAGGAGCGTTCCAAGATGGGCTGAATCTGTTTGACAAAGTCCACAGGCCGCGATCTGTCGACAGATGGTGGACGGTCGCGAGTCGACGGAGACGTACCAAGCGCCTGTGGTGACCCGCTCGCCAGATCGTCTCGATAGTCGACGCCGACTACCGAACCGGTCGGTTTCATGGCGAGGACCAGAGCCATCGACGCCCAGGCTGTTGCCGGCGCAGAAACCCACTGGTCTTCGCCGTGTGGAAATTCACTGTCGAAGTGTGTTTGAAATGGCCAGGTACGGCTCTCGACATACCATGAACCGTCTGGGAACTGCGTACGAAACAGGAACTCCAGACCGCGCTGATAGGCTGCGTGTTTCGTCGATACGCCACCAGCGACGCGCAGCGCTACCAGATTTTGACCGGTGGCCCAGGCATCACTCGCCAAACCAGGCAATTGGGACCAGCCACCGTCGGTGCGCTGTTCACGAATCAACTCGTCCACCAACTCAACCAGTTCTTCGGGCGGAACGCCCGCCCATCCGAGCCCCAGTAACTTCAGCGCTCGTTCTTGATGAAAACGGGGCTGGGCGCGGTGCAACCAACGGCGCGCACGTGTAACGCGCTCGGACATTTCTGCTTCACGCCCCTCCAGTGGATAGAGCTGTAACGACCGCATCGCCAGTACGGTCGCCAAGATCTCGGCCCCCCCCAGCGGCGGCCGCAACATCCCGGGGACCCAATGTCCGTCGGGGCGTTGGATGTTTGCCAAATAATACACCAAGGCATCGGTCACTTCGTCGCGAGGATAGCCGAGCATTGCAAATCCCAACAGTCCGTAGCCGATAAACCGTGGTGCAACGGGAACCGGTCGGTCCATCTGGTAGGCGCGCTCGATTCGGGGTCTCCACGACCGCAATTGCCCCTGGACCATGCGTTTGATCGAGGCATCGTCCACCGACAGGCCACGATCTCGGGCCCATCCAATCGCTATCGAGGGCAAGTTCTGGTGGTGACATGAAACACAGTTTTTCCGTTTTGCAAGAAACACATCGGAACTGTGTTGCAACAATGAAATCGACTGCTGCAGGCGGCCCGTGAGCAGCGGCTGCAGGTCTGAAGGGTCGACGGTGATCGCTCGCACGGGAATCGTCTTGCCCTGCTTCTCTGTCGAATCGCGTGCACCTTGCGCCTCCAAGAGTTTTACGAACTGCGGAAAACCTCGCTTGCGAGCCCAAGTCAACACCGTCTCGCCGCGCTCGTTGGCAACACTCACATCGACTCCCTGGGAAATCATCAGCTCGGCGATTTCACGGTTACCCACTTCGCTGTAAGCAGACAGTACCAGCGGTGGCACGTCACCAGGGTCCAGCCGACGATCGAGCTGGGCTCCCGCTTCGATTAACCTCCGTACAATCTGTGGTTTTTGCGCAAGCAAGGCGGCGGTCAGAGCACTGCGCCCCTTGTCGTAGTTCGGATCTGCGCCATGCGCCAACAGCAGACCGACCATTTCCTGGTCACCCTGTCCAGCGGCAATCGAAAGATCTGACGATCCGGTGGCATCGGCGTCCAGTCGAGCACCTCGATCGAGCAACAACTTGGCCGTTTCCAATTCACCCGCTCGCACGGCATTCCGCAACGCACTACTACCGCGTTGATTTGTGGCTTGCAAGTCGGCGCCATGTTCCAACAGGAGTCTCACCACGTCCGCTGAGGAGGCGTGTGCAGCGGCTACAGTCAAAGGCGTGTTCCCCAACTTCGTTGCGGAGTTAGGATCGCCCTCCGCCTGTAACAACAATCGCACTTTCTCCAAATCCCGGGCGCCCCAAACGAGTGGCGTCACGCCTGATTTGTTGGTTGCATTCGGATCTGCGCCGTGTTCTAAAAGTAGGCGGACGCTCTCCTCACTTCCGCGTAACGCTGCAAACATCAGCGGGCTAGTCCCGTCCGCCAGCCGCAGACTAACCGGTGTACCCTGACGCAACAAATTCGCCAAAAGATCTGTTTGATTGCGGCGGATCGCCGAGAACAACGGATGATCCGAGTCGGCGATAGCCGTGTTCGCCGCGGCGCACAACAAGAAACCGCTGGCGAAGACTCGGAGACATTTAGTACAACGATCGCACATAGCATTCGATCTCCTTGCGTCCAGGGTCACAGCCGCGTAGCCCACGGCGACTCGAAACATCTTATGACAATTCCGCGCCAGCACACAACTGACCGGGTGCGGCGTGAACACGTCACGATTTCCAAACGGTTCAATCCGCTCGGCGCACCTTGCCGGACCCTCATGCAAGCACCAACGGCTGCCGCGACCGCCAACCTGCCAAACGGCCGAAATACGTCTTCAGATTGATACAACTCGCGTTCCTAACTCGTGAAAGAGAGGACCCGGATTCTGCCGGCGCTGCCCATGAACCACCCCATTACCGGAATTATTCCACCTATGGTGACCCCCTTTCGCGCGGACGGCACCATCGATGAAAAAGCGCTTCGCCAAGAGACCGCGTATCTAATCGACACCGCGGGCGTACATGGATTGGCCGTCTGTGGCAGTACAGGAGAAGGACACACCCTCTCGACGGGCGAGACGCGATCGATCACCGAAATGGTGGTTGCCGAAGCGGCGGGACGAGTACCCGTGATCACCGGCATCATCACCAATAGCACGGCGGCCGTTATCGAACGTGGAAAAGCAGTCAAAGATCTGGGCGTCACGGCGCTCCAAGTGACCCCTCCCCATTATCTGTTTCGTCCTGACGATGACTCGCTGGAACGGCATTTTGCCGAAGTTGCCGATGCCACCGAGTTGCCCGTCATGATCTACAATGTCGTACCCTGGTCATACCTTTCGCCCCATTTGCTGGTTCGTATTCTCAACCGAGTGGAGGGCGTAATCGGTGTCAAGCAAAGCGCGGGCGATCTGAAGTTATTGGCTGATCTACTGGTCACGGCAAATCCCGGTGCACGCATTATGACGGCAGTGGACGCACTGCTGTTCCCCTCGTTCGCGCTCGGCGCCGCGGGCGCGATCGCTGCCATCCTGACGGCAGCTCCCCAAATGTGCGTCGCGTTGTGGAACGCGGTGCAGGCGGGCGATCACGCCCGCGCAAGAGAATTACACGAGCTCTTGCTACCGATTTGGAATGCGATTTTCGACGAGAACT
This sequence comes from Planctomycetaceae bacterium, assembly GCA_002702965.1. Classification (GTDB taxonomy): domain Bacteria; phylum Planctomycetota; class Planctomycetia; order Pirellulales; family Pirellulaceae; genus UBA9264. Next base: position 16,661 of record PADE01000102.1, on the reverse strand, counting down.
TACCTGCCAATGTCCGCTCTTGCATGAAACTGCAAGGACGCGAGGGCGGCGTACCTCGGCCGCCAATGCCCGCCGCATCGGACGCGCAGCAGTCCGCTATCCGAGAAGCGCTCGGCGCAGCAAACGTCATCTAGGAACAAGATGTCAAGCGGGCCAAATCCCACGTATCGCGCAAAGATGAATCCTTGAGGATCACGTTTCCGGGCGAGAGGCGATCCCACCGGTGACTCCGACAACCGGGCGTCCGCTGGCTCCCGCAGCCTCTGCGTACAATGAGATCGCGTCTAGGCACATGCCGCTGCAAGCTGATCAAACGCCGCAGCCCATTTACCGGGAGTTCACCTCTCTTGGATTCTGGGGAACCACCCGGGTCACTTCTGGACCAACGGTAATGGGTGAGTGTCCAGTATGTCACGCCCCCGAGTCTTGCTTTGACACGGGTAATCTGTTCCATAAGATCCGCTTCCCCGTGCTCCCGGTTGGACATTCCAGAAATCCATTGCCACCTGCCCTAACTGTGAGGTTCAGTTCCGCGTACACAACATCAACCTGGAACAGTTGGCAACAATCGACCCGCCACGACTGGTAGAAAGTCTGATTCCCGAACGGCATCAGCCGTGAACACCGTTGGCATCTCTCTTGACTTTGGTCGCCGTTGGCCTCTGCTCGTGCCCACTGGTGGGATTGATCTTCTACCTAGTGGCATGGCGCCGTACACGACAGATGAAAGGGGGCTTGGCCATTTCCATGGTCATCGCGTCGGGCTTTGTCTTCTTTTTGTTCACGGTATCGGTGGTTGTTGGTTTAATTTCCCGGGACATTCACTCAGCCATGTAGACACGTCCGTCTGTTGTCTATCTCGGGGAACCAAACCGCCGCCCCGTTGTGGTGATCTGATCATCGAGAACGCTGTGCCCTTGGGTCGTCAATCATGTTATGGTCTTGCCAAAGGGCACACGGGTGAATCGGTCAATCTCAAATCCTTTGAAAACGCCCCGGCAAATGGCTGCCGAACTGTGATCCGATCACCGACTGGACATCGGAGAAACGCTCGAATCTTTGCGCGCGCGACATGGGTCGCCCAACGTGCCCTGAATTCCAGGAATCCAGGTACGGCATTATTAACCTTGCCAATCGAAACAGAATGCCGACTACCGACATTGTGACCCTCCGCTCAAACCCATCACTTCTGCAAAGGACTGCAGATCGAATCCGGCAACCAAATTTCTACTGGGTGGTTGCGGCGGCGTTCCTGATCAGCAGCGTGCAACGCGGCCCTGATTTTGAACAGTACCTCGACTGGTCGCGTGCGGCGGTCTACGGCGACATCTTCCAACTCGACTCGTTCGTCGAATCTCCGCAGCGCGTACCATTTTTCCAATGGTGTGCGGGACCGGGATTAGTCAGCGCAACACTCGTTGCGATCTGCGATGCGATCCCGTCGGGCTTGATTGCCCGGCACGGTGTGTTTCTGACATCCGCTCTGTTGTCACTCGTCTTCTGGTGGAGCTTTGCGAAGCTGTTGTCCGCGATTTCGGGCGGGCATCGAAACAGAGTACTCGATGCCTTGTGCGCCGCTTTTCTCGGCACACATCTCGGATACTATTCAATCACCACTGGTTCCGAACTGTTGGCGTTAGCCCCTGTGGCGGTACTCGCGGTCGAGTTGGTTCGCCCGATGCGCAATCGCTTCGCTAGCGTCGTTCTGGTCGGGAGTTGCACCGCAATCCTGATCATGATTCGACCGTATCTGGGACTCTACGCGCTGCCATCCCTGACCGTCACCGTGTATCGCCTGTGGACCGAACCGCGGATTCCAGTGCGGGTGCTCTATGGGAGTGTACTGGTGTTCGCCGTCGCCAGCTCCTGCGTCCAGGTAGGGCAAGTGAACTTCTGGATGACTGGTTCATGGACCCACTCTCCGTATGTCTTCGGAGACCAGCACTTCCGCAGTCTCGATCTGCTTGCACCCGAAATACTCGCCGTTCTCTTTCATCCACTACACGGCTGGTTCATTTACCACCCTTTGTATGCGCTGGGATTGGCCGCTGCGGTACTACTGGTCGGTACGGCCCCCAACCTTCGCGAGCGGATCCTCTGGGCCGCTGTTATTGCGATTGTCTGTTTCCATGCCCTGATTCAAGCAGCCTGGTACTGCTGGTGGCTGGCAGCCGATTGGTCCTTCGGCATGCGCGGGATGACGCCCGCCGGAATACCGGCCATCGCGGCAATCATTCGTCTCTCGAGCCAGTCGCCTGTGCGAGGGGACCTTGCCAGATTGACGAGCAACACCAAGCTGGAATCGTTCCGATCACGTATCGGTTTGCTTGTGCGGGCAGCCACGTTGATCTGCTGCATCTGGTCATGGCTGCTGATGCTCCAGGGGACTTCGGCCTATTATTCCTACGCCGCGCTCCTGGAGTCTCAATGGTCGAGTATCCGAGCCACCGTGTTATCGAGCCGGTTGCCCACTATCGGCTTTGCGGGTGTCGTGGCGGCTCTATCACTCGGCATGGTTTCACCTCCCAATCGAGAGGTTCGTTCTCGAGCGACCCAATCCATTCAACGATCCGCCTACCAATTGGCTGGGATTCTACCACCGGCCTTAGCGCTCGACTTTCTGCTCTGGGGTTGGATCGAAAACGGCTGGGGTTTGGTTCAGTACACGGTCCTCGTGGGAGCTGTCGGAGTGCTTGTATTGCGCAGCGATCGCTGGCGGATCGAACGGGTTGGGGCTTCGTTTGCGCCGGCTGCCGCGGTCGTCTCGCTGTTGTTACTGACGGTGATGCTCTGCTGGTTTGTACGGATCGCGACTGTCACACAGGACCATATCCACTCCCGAGTTGCACCACCCGTACCGTTCCGTTGGAAAGCTGATTTTCAGGTTCCTGCGGCTCAAGGACACTATCAAGAACTACTGTTGCTCCCCGGCCGGGAGTCAAGGAAACACAATCTGTATCGGTTTCTCGAGCCCTATGGTCCAAGAATCGATGGGCGCTCGCTGACACCCAACACAGCGAAACGGTGATGTCCTCGGGGCAGGGTCGATAAAACGGGTGTGGATCCGATGGCCCAAGATACAACGGCTCAAATAGACAACCGACGGTAGACGATCATTCGGTGCACTGCCACCGACACGAGGAAGACGCCGTATGCCACCCTCACATTCTCCCCACCCTCCTCCCAGGGCGCGTCTGACAATCCGCCGCAAGCTCTTGTTCAGTTTATTGGTAACGAGTGGAATTTGCCTGGTGGTGGAATGCATGTCGCGCTGGATCGTTAATGACACACGCAGAGAAATAACCGCCGAAGAGCTGCACACCGAATACGATGCACAGCTCGGTTGGATTAATAAGTCCAAGTTCTCCGTACCCAACTTGTACGGCGTAGAAAAACACTTGACCACCAATTCGCAACGTCTTCGCGCCTCGCATGATTTCACCCAAGAGGTCCCCGCAAACAAGCTGCGTCTGATCTGTTCGGGTGATTCATTTACTCTCGGCTACGGCGTCGGCGACCAGCATACTTGGTGTGCGCAACTGGAATCGCTCGACGAGCGGGTTCAAACGGTGAACATGGGGCAAGGCGGCTACGGCGTGGGTCAAGCGTACCTCTGGTATCAACGGATCAAGAATCAGCTCGACCACCAGGTTCATCTGTTCTCATTCATCTCGCTGGATTTCGTGCGGGCCACAAAGTCAGAGTTCCTGGGCTATGGTAAACCGCTCTTGCTGGTCGAAAGTGGTCGGCTGAGAATCACCAATGTACCGGTCCCCCGACCTGCGGACATTAACAGAAACTGGCTGGGACGTTCCGGGACGTTGCGTTTGTTACGCAGGTTTCGGGCAACTTCACAGCGGCGCACGAACGCTGATGAAAACGCTCGAAAACTGGCCGTCTTCTTGTTCAACCAGTTGCAAACTGAGCACCGACAGAAGAACCGTACTCTGGTTCTGGTCCATCTGCCACTGCGCGATGATTACTTTAGGGGACCTGACAATTGGCGCCGGTTTCTGAAGGAACAATCACAACTGAAGGGGTGGACCTATATCGATTTGTTACCTAGCTTTCGTGAACTCCCGATGCAGGAAATCGAATCGCTTTACCTCGGCAATCACCTTCCCTTTGCGGGCGCGGCCGGGCACTACAACGAAAAAGGAAACCGGTTCGTGGCCGAGGCATTGATTACACAACTGCTGCAACTGCCAAGCATCCGTGATCTGTGCCAGGCCCTGATCGACCCCCAAGGCTCAGGTGCAAACGAACATCCACCCTCTGCGAAACCTCTGTAGCGAACTGAGAGTCAAGGCGAGTAATGAGTAACTCGTCGACCCACTGCGGCGGCACACCGATCGCTGATCGTTTGGTGTGTTCGCCCTGTCTACACAAAGAACACCTCGGGAGGGGNGGCCCCCTTTCATCCGCGGAGCTCTCGTGCGACTCGGGGGAGAGACAACGCTACGAACGATTACTGAGAACGCGAAACGATTCTGTAGCCGATACAGGAGAACCGACGACGGTCAGGCTCTGTGAATCCAGGTAAGATAGGATCCAACATCAAACCCTCGTTAGCGGCACACTTTCACGCCCCAAACAATCGGCGTATCAGATGTCCCGGATCCGTAGACAAATCGCCCGATCAAACGATCGCCAAACGTAAGCACGATGGCAAGACAAGGAAAATTCTGGTTTTTTTGCCCGTACTGTGGGCGGCGCATTAGCGCTCCCGCCAAGTTGTTCGGAAAAGTCGTACGATGCCCTGCGTGCCGAACAAAGCTCAGCTTACCGAGCAGCTATCCCCACAATCCCGAACCAGCGCGCCGTCCAAAGCGTTTGCTTCGCAGAAAAACGTCCTCACAACAAAAGCCACCCATCATCGTCGAGCGGCCCGAGGAAACGGACCAGCCTGCGATTAGACCACGCGCAAAGGGGCGCCGTCGCTCTGCACCACCACATCCATCGTCGCGGCCAGTCACCCCGGCCAGTTTTCGCGTACGGGGTGAAATCGAGTTGTTGGGACTGGCGTTGTTCTTGGCCACAGTCCTATCGATCTTCACGATGGGACTGGTGTTGTTGTTGCTAGTGCTGGCGGTGATTCGAATCAAGTCGACGGAGCGCCGTGAGAGGCAGACTTCGACACCCGTCACGCCGACAACATTCCCAGAACTGCACCAGATATCGGTCCAAGCCGCCAAACGTTTGGAGATGCATTTGCCGCCGATCTACTTGATGGAAGTCGACGCGGTCAACGCACACGCACTTGGGTTCATGAGCGAAGGTAGTGTGATTCTCTATCGGGGCCTCGTCCATCAAATGACTACGGCGGAGCTGCAGTTCATCATCGGACACGAACTCGCGCACATTAAGTGCGGCCACACCAGTTGGTTAGCGCTTACCCACTCGACTAGCAGCGCGATGGCAGGACACAAGCTATACCTGATTTTCCACCTGCTCTTCCGCGCCTGGAGTCGTAAGTGCGAATTTACGTGTGACCGCGGCGGCTTATTGGCATGTGTTAATCCTCAGATCGCCGCCAGAGCGCTGGCGCGACTGGAGGTTCCGGATCCAACACAGGCGGAGCGGCTCGTCCAGCGAATCGCAACCAACCGTGAGCCGGCACCCGACTCCCTTGAAGATCTCGTCTCGACGCATCCGAGAACACGAAAACGCATTCGAGCGGTGATCGACTTTAGTCGCACACAAACGTACCGCGATCTGACGTCGCGCACGCACGCCATGGCGTCCATANNAACGCCGACATCGTAACAGCTGTGCCACCACCGAGATCGTCTGTCGAAANAAGGGTCCGTACACCGCCAAACCGTAGAGATCAAATCGTGAACCCGATATTCCGGATGTCGCATCGATCGACGCGGTGAAGGCACGTATCACTGACGGATTATTTACGCCCGGAACTCCATCCCGAAGTCCGCCCTGAACGATCATAAAACGTAGTCCGCCCTGAGGACGAACGACTACGACCCGTTCGCTGACCATTGCGATTGTAGTAGGTTGTCCGTTTTCCTTGTGCGCGACTATAGCCGGTGCTGCGTCCGGTTCGATCGTAGTACGAGGTACGATTGCCAGACGTCCGGCTGCGTTGGATTGTGCGGCCACTGCGGTCCGAGAATGTGGCACGACGGTCAGTACCGCGACGAAATCCAGTCACCCGACCCGTTCGATCATAGTAAGTCGTACGATTTCCGACGGTACGGCTACTCCCTACCCGTTTTCCAGTGCGGTCAAACAAATTAGTCCTCGTGGAACGCGAACCGGCTGCACCGCGCTTATGCAATGCGTCGATATCACCCGCGAATGCGATGGACAGATTCACTGAGACCAACAGTACGGCCGCCGTCACAAGAATGCGCTGCATCGTTCCTCTCCTTGTTGCTACGAGTTGTCGACCTAGCCGCTCGACAAAGCAAATCGCGTGCCAGCAACGCGTCATCGAACGTAGCGGCAGATCGCTTCGAGACGGCGCGCCTTAAACCGGGGACAACCGCACAGCATGTGATCAATTCGTAGAAGCCTGTGTTCCGATCGACGACAGGTTGCGACGCTCAGCCACGGGGGGAATCCGCCCAGAGCTCGGTCCCCTGTCGCGCCCCACATCCCGCAGCGTTGAGAGCGCACGGCGCCACTGGCGGCGGCTTCCGCGGCGATTACCAAATGGACCAAAGCACAGGCGTCGTCTACGCAACCGGCGCGCCCGCGCGCTCTGGTCGCGCAGCGGATGCTGCCACCACATGCGCCGAGTCACAGCGGTTTGCCAATTTGAGAAACTCGCATGATCTGCAGGTCGCCTGTCGGGGCCCGGCGCTAGGGCATCTTGATCTGCGCCAGGTAGATACTGGTCTTACCTTCGTGCGACGAGTAGTAGCTCATCCACAACAGATCATCGTACCAAACCATTCCGGGATAACTGTTGTCGCCGCCGCTGGGCAACGTCAGTACGGGTTCATACCGATCGCGATCCATTCGCGCCAGAACCGTCACCCGCTTGTCGCCGTAACGCCGAGCCGACGCCCAGAGTTGTCCGTTGGGCAAACGAATAAAGTTAGGCCCCCCCAGATTCTCGTTGATTTTCGTCCAAGACCATTCCTTGTACGGAGACTTACTAGTACCGATCCAGTGAGGCCGCGTGAGCGCAATCAGTTCACCATCGGGCATGAAGCGCAATGTCGTTTCGCTGGCATTCCAAGTATTATTCGGTAGCCGAAACTCGGTGACCCACTCCCAATCGAGTCCGTTCAGACTGCGGTACAACAACCCACGTCGAGGATCACTCCCTTCGCCCAGTTTGCTGACACTCCAAGCCTGACCTTGATGCCATGTCACCCTCCACAACCAGTGATCTTCCGCCAGCAGTTTGGTGGGATCCGTCCACTGACGGCCGTCCTTGGAAAACGAAACACGAGGGGATCGCGTGCCGTACTTACTGGCGTCGTAGACACTACCGCCCATGATGAGCATCAGTCGGCCGTCAGGCATGATCGACAACTTGGGATCGCGCAAATCCACTCCCGACTGTTCGAGCAGCGCCGCCGAACGCCAGGCTGATCCGTCTTCAGAGACGATGACGCGCACTTTTCCATTACTTTTCCCGTGCTTTTCCGCCTCTCGAAACGTCACCCACCAACAGTCTTGGAAACGGATTAAGTCGGTAAACGCATTGTGCCGACCGTGATCCCAGATTTTCCGGACTGACACAATCTGGGGCGATGCTGCCCGCAGACCGCAATCAAATAGAAGTGGCTGGGAGCAAATTACTAACAACACCTTGAACAGTCGATTCACAACTCTGCACTCCTGTTATCAAACCAACGTTGGGGCGATTGCAACGCCGCGGCCCGTACACCACATCCAGATCAGCCGCCGTTACGGAAACGGCAACTGAGAACAGTGTACGGCAGCGGTGGGCGGCTCTCTAGATCCGTACGCGGGCATCTTCGCATTCGCCTTCTGAGAAACTCCCCATCCCGCAACGCGCTTCACCTGATGTTATGCGATCGTAATACGCCGTATCATGTTCCCAGACTCCCAAGTGATAGCGAACACGCTCTGAATCGCTCCGTGTTGACTGGCCAGTTGGCCAATTACCCCCGTACAAATGCCGTGGCCATCCCGTCGCAAGACCCGATCGTTGTCGCACCCAGCCCCACCCCATTCCGGCGCGATGACACGCTCGACTTCGCGGCCATCGAACACAATGTCGCGCGGTGGTTGAAAACCCCTCTTTCGGGTTTTGTGTTGAACTCAGAAAATGGAGAAGAGGCCTTTCTCTCCGAGTCCGAGCAACTGGAGATCGTGCGCACTGTCCAACGCGTAAATAACAACCGCAAGCTTCTCATCGCGGGCATCGATAACCCATCGGTCAGGGAGACTTTGAGAATCGCCGACTCGCTGGTCAGCGCCGGTGCGGAGCTCGTCCGAATTCGAATCCCCCGGCTGACCTCAAATCTCGACGGCTATTTTGACACTGTGATTCCACGCATCGCCGTGCCGGTCCTCATCATTCACCAAATGGCGCCCGGCACCTTTCTGAGCCACGCCGCACCGGCTGGTGCCGAAGCCACGCAGATCGGTGACTGGGTTGCGCGCGACAACGTGTTCGGATATATCGCCTCGGCCGACTTGCGGTTCGAAGCCCGCGTCCGCAGCTTTATCACACCGGCCAAACGGTTTTGGGCTGGTAATGGAAGCCTGCTACTGGCGGGCGTCGCGGTCGGCGCAAATGGCGCCTGCATGATGCTAGGCAATGTCGCGCCTCAGGAATGCTGCGACATTGTGCGTCACGCAATGGCGGGCGAACTGAAGCAGGCGCAGACCATTCAAGATCGAGTGCTCGAACTGGATTGGCAAATTCTGGCCCGCCGCGCCGCCGGTCTGAAGGTCGCGTTAACGTTGCTCGGTTTCGATAGCGGGTTGCCCCGTTCGCCTTCGCAGGCTGGCGACGACCAGGACATTCAGCAGATCCGCGAGGCGCTGCGTCGCGCCGGCCTGCTGACCTGATGACTGCTTCGATCAGCTAGGTCAGAGCGTTGGGATGCGCCTGTTCCGCACCGGCGGCTTCCCGAGTTTCGAACCAGTGCACCGCGCGCCGTCAGCGCCCCCAGGTAGTCGCTACTTGCCGGGTCTGCTTTACCAGCTGATCGGGTGACTCACCATGGCGTCCTTGCGCCGTCTCAAACGTCCAATTATCCGTGTACCCAATTTCCACGAGCGCTTTCCTGATCGCATCCCAGTCGAGGCCACCGTGCGTCGGAATCCAGTGGTTGTCGTTGGGCGCATCGCGGTCAACGTCCTGCAGATGAGTACCCCGCAAACGGTCGCCCGCAGCGCGGATTTCGTCAACCGGTTCGTTGCCAATCGTCCACGCGTGTCCGGTGTCGATAACCAATGCAACTTGCTCGGGCGGATACTCTTCAACGAGCGGCCGCAGTTCACGCATACTCAACAGCGGGTACTCACAGTCGTACGGGAGATTCTCCAGGAGGATACGGGTGCCAGCTGCGGATGCCTCGGGCACCAGTTCGTCGAGCGATCTCCGCACAGCCTGCTGCATCCGCTCAGGGAGTGAACTGTCGTGCGGATCAGACACAAAGATCGGATTCGGCACCGGGTGCACTACCAGTCCTCGGGAACCCACGGCACCACTGAACCGCACATACTGTCGCAACAAGGGGATGATCTGTTGGCGCCAGGACTCGTCCGGGGCCCCTGGAACGTTGCGTTTGGCCGGTGCGTGCACTGTCCAGGACTGGAAGCCTCGGCTCTCGAGTCGCCTTTGAAACTCGACCAGCGCTTGACCCTCAGGCGGTTCTTCAAGATGTGGAGCTTGACCCAGAATCTCAACGCCCGAAAATCCGGCATCGGCGATTGCGTCGAGGGCCGATGCCAAATCACGATCACTCAAACCAAGCGTGCTATAGCTAATATCACTCATCTCGAATATCCCACGGGTTACCGTATCGGTGTGGATCTATTTCAGGACACCGGATTGACGACATCGGTTTCTATCCGATTGCGCCGGACGTCTCAACAACTTCTCACAAGTGCTGTGTTCCTTGCACGACTCGTCTGTCCACTCCGATGGAGTAGACAATCTAGTCCCTGGCCGCTTTCTCGTCGCCCCCGATTTAACCCACCGGAATAATCAGGGGACGGGGCAATGACGGGCTCGTTTGGGTCTCGATGCTTCAATGCGATGTGCCGACGATAGACAAGCATCTGACGCTCGACTACGATCCTGTGACCCACCTACCATCCCAAGAGAAATGGAGAGATCCTCGATGGAAATGGTCAACCGAAGTCGTTTCGCCGGTTTGTGGCAACCGATCTCGCTGGCATTCGCTGTAGGTTTAGGCCCACTCGCAATGCCGGCAATCGGCCAGGTGACCACCGTGCAAGAACTCGTGGTCCCCCGGCGGACTGAACCGATCCTCCTCGCTCATCGCGGCCTGACACGACACGCACCGGAGAATACGCTCCCCGCTTTCGCCGCAGCCATCGCTCTGGAAATGGCGATCGAACTCGACGTCTATCAGACGCGCGACGGTCACCTCATCGTAATCCACGATCCGACGGTCGATCGCACCACCAATGGCAGCGGCCGAGTCTCCGACCTGACCCTCGCCGAGATTCGCAAACTCGACGCGGGTCAGTGGTTTCATACACGTTTTGCGGGTCTTCAGGTACCGACACTCGATGAAGTGCTGCAGCTCATCGGTCAACGACAGCGGCGGCCCGTATGGATCGCGCTGAACATGAAATTGCTCTCTCCAGGAATCGAAGAGAAAATTGTCCGGTTGGTGGAAAAACACAAACTGCTTTCCCAGGTGTTTGCATTTGGGCAGCCACCCGAATCGAGCCGCAGATTCAAGCGGGCCAATCCAAAACTAAAAACAACGGTCGTCAAGATCAACGAGTCGAGTCATTTTGCGCGAGCCTTGGAGGATCCGCTGGCCGATTGTCTGTGGGTCGGTTTCATCCCCAGTCGCCACGAAATCGATCAGGCGCACCACCTTGGGAAGCATGTCTGGCTGAGCCTCCAGATCGGGCAGAAAAGGCCAGATCTCTGGGACCGTGCACGGGCCAGTCGGATCGACGGCATCTGTACCGATTGGCCTCTGGAGTGCCGCCTACACTGGCGAGTGACAAACTGAGTGCGCCCGCCAATTCCGCATCTGCGGGTCGCGAGCGAATGCCTACAGCCGCCTCTCAGAGGCACCGACGGTCATTCACTCTTCAGTTTAATCACGACGGGCAGATCGCTCTTTTCGGGAACGAACTTCATCGAGATCGAGTTGACACAGTGCCGCGTGTTCTTGGCCGTGAATCGTTCACCGAGAAACACATGTCCCAGATGGCCACTGCAATTATGACAAACGATCTCGGTGCGGCTTCCATCGGCGTCGACATGTCGATCGACCGCATTCGCAATCTCATCGTCAAAGCTGGGCCATCCACACTGACTGTCGAACTTATCCGCGGAACGATAGAGAGGGGCATTGCAGCGACGACAAATATACGTACCCGTTACTTTGTTATCAGTGAACTCACCCACAAATGGACGTTCGGTACCCTTGTCGATGATGACATGCGCTTCATCCGCCGTCAGATCGTTGTACTGCGTGCGCGTTTCCGTGACGACCGGCTCGTTCGCCTCTGTACTCTGCGTTTCTATCTGCTCCGCCTCTGTGTTCTCCGTCTCGGTATTTACTGTCGATGATTTGTCTGATTGCATGGGTACAGCTCCGGTCGGAGTAGTTGGCACAGGAAGTGTGGCCGACTCGGTGGAACAGCCGAACACGACCAAACAGGACAACAGACAAGTCGTTCGCAATCGGGGAGTAGGGAGGCTTCTCAACATGATATTCCAACCGGTTGTGAAGATCTTCGCCGCCGCCGACACAACGCGCGGCGCACACGAGTAGACGATAGTATAACGCGATCCGGATTCATCACCTACCGAAAATCACCCCGCGGTGGCCGTCGAGGCATCGCGGTCGGTTGCAGGCGTGAAGACTCCACTGCCAACCGCAAAGCGATACAAGCCCACAATCCCCTACGGTGACCTCCAGAGCACCCGATATCGAAAACCAGTTGGTACGTCATTCACAGCCGCCTCACAGCCGAGCGGTTGTACACAGCTCGCTCGCTACTCAACAGACCGGTTCCGGGGCCATTAACGGACCGACTCGTTACGTACCAAAGGCAGCGCAGCCGTATTCTTACATAACGCGTTTTACACGCGCCGCGAGCGTGGTCGCGACACACGTTGCCCCGCCACCGCAATCTATCGGAATCACCAACCGGCAGCTGCTAAACCGGGTACAATCGACGCCGGCACGGAGATCGGGAACTTCGCCGCTGGACCGATTGACGGTCATCACTCTCCGCAGGATTACACCGTCCAGACATTCGCGCTGATGCGACTCGTACAGCCCAATGAAGAAGCAAGAGAGAGCGGATTTCATTCTCCGACGACTTGAAGAACTTTACCCGAAAACCGAAGTACCGCTGAAGCATCGCGATCCGTTCACCTTGCTTGTGGCGGTCGTTCTGAGCGCCCAGTGCACCGACAAACGCGTCAATGAAGTGACCCCCGATTTGTTTGCCAAAGCCGATCATCCGGCGGCGATGGCCGGCTTGCGGGTAACACAAATCAGGAAGTTCATCCAGACGTGCGGGCTGGCATCGCAAAAGGCGAAGGCGATTCGCGAGCTGTCGAGGATCATCGTCGAGCAATACGACGGACACGTTCCGGATACATTCGAGGCGCTCGAGACCCTGCCGGGAGTGGGCCATAAAACGGCCAGTGTGGTGATGGCTCAGGCCTTCGGCAAAGCGGCGTTCCCCGTCGATACTCACATCCACCGCCTGGCGCAACGGTGGGGCTTGACCAACGGAAAGAACGTCGTTCAAACAGAACGAGACCTAAAGAAGCAGTTCCCGCAGGATGCCTGGAACCGGCTCCATCTGCAGTTCATCTTCTACGGCCGCGAGCACTGCACGGCTCGCGGCTGCAACGGAACCGTTTGTGAAATCTGCCGNGCCTGTTATCCGGGCCGGCGAAAACCCGTGATCACTCAAAAGGCATGAACGGAGCCGACTGGGTGTCTGCATCGAGCGCAGTCATCACTCGAGAACGCAACGACAAACCACATCCCTGTCCGCGTCCGACGATGCTACCCGGCTGCGATCCGGGTTTTCTCTGTCCCGACCAGGCCGACGCGACACAACCGACTCGACGAATCTCCACGTCACCCTCGCAGTAGACGCGCCAGATAGTCACCGTAAGGGTTGTTGAGATCGACGGCGAGGCGCTGAAGTTGGTCGCGGTCGATGAAACCCTGGCGGAATGCAATCTCCTCGATACAGGCAATCTTGAGTCCCTGACGATCCTCGACGGTCTTGACGAAGTTGCCCGCATCGATCAGCGCGGATTCGGTACCCGTATCCAGCCAAGCAAAACCTCGCGAGAGACGTTTCACTTTCAATTGTCCGCGTTGAAGGTACACCTGATTGACATCGGTGATCTCAAGTTCACCGCGTGCCGAGGGACGCAAGTTCGCCGCGATTTCGAGAACAGCGTTGTCATAAAAATACAGTCCGGTAATGGCCAGGTTGGAACGCGGCTGCCGGGGTTTTTCCACAATCCCGATCGGGGTGCCCTCGGCATCTAACTCGACAACGCCATAGCGAGATGGGTCTCGCACCTCGTAGCTGAACACGGTCGCCCCATCGCGCTGGCGAGCGGCCTCCAGTAGATATGCCTGTAGACCGTGACCGTAAAAGATGTTGTCACCCAGAATCAGACTCACTGGACCATCAGCGACAAACTCGCGCCCGATGAGAAACGCCTGCGCCAGTCCGCCCGGTTCGGGTTGTACCGCGTACGTGAGCGACAATCCCAAATCGCTGCCGTCACCAAGCAACCGCTCGAACCCACCGACATCGTCCGGAGTCGAGATGATCAGGAACTCGCGAATCCCTGCGAGCATCAATACCGACAACGGGTAGTAAATCATCGGTTTGTCGTAGATCGGCAGAAGCTGTTTGCTAACGGCGCGCGTCATCGGATAAAGCCGCGTGCCCGCACCGCCGGCGAGAATGATGCCTTTGCGTTGGTGTCTCGCCATGGCCTGCGTTCCTCACGAATGACCCGGATGGCAAAAGCACCCGAGTTCATTCAGGTCAATGCGGTTTGACGCACCGCGTCAAACCGCAACCCTAAGTACCCCCAACCGATTCCCACGCCCATCAGGGTCCCAACCAATACGTCGCCCGACGGCTCCGCCCAACAACACCCGATCGATCGAGCCGGGTCCAGCACCATACCACGTTTTAGGATAGCGTATCTGCCTCGGATCGCAGAGAGCCGCCGGTCGGACATCGGAACGCCGGGGATCGCGAAATCGTCCGCTCACGCGTGGGGTACCACCGTTGTACGTCGATCGAATCGTCCCAGAAAGTGGCATGACCCTGTCGGCCAAGACTACGATTTTCTGGTAAGGTGCGTTGTTCCGACAGCACCGTTGTCGGCGACTGTTCCCGTCGACAAACGTCCCTCGTTCTGCGGCTGACATCTGACCGGCGGCGCCGGGATGTCTTGCGCGGCGACCGCAGCTCAGAATTCAACGTTGACACGACCGTTTCAGTGGCCAGGACCCCTCACATGAATCGCCCTCAACAGAGTCTACAGGACAAACTGGAAGCTTCCGGCCGCGACGAGCAAATCACCGCTCTGTTCACTTTTCTGGTGGAACGCGGTGCCGCGAATTACGACGAGGCGGTAACCCAATTGGCCCACGCCCTACAAGCGGCGACCCTCGCTCGCGAGTCGGGCGCATCGGCAGAATTGATTACCGCAGCGTTGTTTCACGATCTCGGGCACATGTTGCTGGGAGAGGATGACGGCACAAAGCAGATGTTGGCCGAGGACCTGGACCACGAGTGCATCGGCGCCGACTTCCTCAAACCGTATTTTCCCGAAGCGGTCACCTCGCCGATCCGCTTGCACGTACCCGCAAAACGATACCTCTGTACGGTCGACGCAAGCTACCACGACCAGCTCTCCGCGGCTTCCAAACGGAGCCTCGCGGTCCAGGGAGGGACGTTGTCCGCAGCGGAACTCGCTGCGTTTCAACAGGAGCCTTTTCTCGATCAGGCCGTTGATCTTCGGCGCTGGGATGACCTTGCCAAGCAACAGGAATACGAGGTCCCGGCCATTGACTCGTTTCACACGATCGTTGATCGAGCGTTCTCGCACGCCTGACGACCGTCAGTAACATGTGCGCAGACTCCGTCGCTAAACTAGTCGCCGCGGCGGCAAGCAGGACCGGAAAAACACCGGGCACCAACCACATCCGCCTCGCGGAAAATCGGGACGCGGGCGGCACATCTACTCGTGGCGGAGCGCTTCGATCGGATCCAAGTGAGCAGCCTGGAAGGCCGGGTAGAGACCGGACAGTAATCCTACGACCAGGGAAATGCCGAGCGACAATCCAACCGACCAAGGAGCGACGCGAGGTTCGAGTGCGTTTACAATCGGTGGAAGCATATCAGTAGAGAATGCCGCGATCAGGTCTCGCACGCCGTTGAAAATCGGTTTGCACATCAGTCCAAACCCNACACCCAACAGTCCACCGCCGGCCGTTAGCACTACGGTCTCTACCAAGAACTGTTCGATAATGTGCGTGCGTGTCGCACCCAAGGCGCGCCGAATGCCAATTTCGCGTGTGCGTTCTGTGACCGTCGCCAACATGATGTTCATGATGCCGATGCCCCCGACAAGCAACGAAATCCCGGCGATCACGACCAATAACACATTAAACATCATGCGTGTCCGTTCGGCCTGCCTTAATAGTTCCTTGGGGACCACCACCGAGTAATCTTCCTCCTCGTGGAATTGCTCTAGCATCACTTCAATGATCGCCGCTGTTTCATCGACCTGTTCAATATGGTCCACGGTCACCGTGATCTGTGAAAGCTCCACGATTTCACCATTCATACTCGCGCGCGTTCGCCGCATGATGAAATCACCGATCCGTCGCCGCAGTGTACTCAGCGGAATGTACGCATCCAAATTGTATTCACGGGCATCCAGGCTACCGCCGATCGCCGCCGAAGCGGCACGTGGCTGTGTCTGTCCAATCACCGTATAGATGTCTCTGCCGTAGCTGGCACCCACCCGAACGGACTTGCCGATCGGATTTTCATGAGGAAACAGCCGCCTGGCAGTGCCATCCGCCAGCACAATTACATTCTCTTCGTCGTCACGTTTGTTGAACCAGCGACCGCGCGCCATTTCGAGTGTGTTCAAAATCCGGTAGCTGTCATCGCAGCCCACCAGCTTGCTGTCGACGGCGTGCTCCTGATAACGGATCTCGCGTTTGAGTTCGCGCATCGGAACCACACGAGTCAGATTCGGAAGATTGGAGGTAATCCGACCGAGGTCCGCTCGCAACAAACCGTATCGCTGGACTCTCTCGTCGGTTTTCTTGCCGCCCCTCTTGGAACTGGTCGGCTTGATACTGCGGACGATGATATTTGTGGCACCCAACTCTTTGATCTGTTGTTGGGCCTGGTAACTAACACCCTCTCCCATCGCCACCAGCCAGATTACCGTGGCAGTTCCAATAAAGATGCCCAAA
>PADE01000101.1 GCA_002702965.1 Planctomycetaceae bacterium | reverse complement strand
TCGTCAGAGGGTGCTCGCCTTGCGGCTCAGCGAGTCAGGCCCTCGATGGGGGCACCCGATTGCAGAATGGGGATCGGGCGCCCTGAGAAATCGTCAAACGCGACGTTTTCTGGATCGACTCCCAGGTGTCGGTAAATGGTGGCCAGAAAGTCTCCTCGACCGACGATCCCCTCGGTGGCATCTTCACCTCGTATGTCAGTCGCTCCGATCACTTGCCCCGGGGTGATTCCACCTCCGGCAAACAGCATCGAGGTGGCCCGTGGCCAGTGGTCGCGACCTGGTTGCACGGTTCCTTTGGCGGCGCTTGCGATGCCTCCTCCGGTACTGGCGGCATATGAGATCTTGGGCGTTCGACCGAATTCACCAGTCACCACGACCATTACGCGGCGATCCAAGCCGCGCTCGTAGAGATCCTCGACTAGGGCGCTGACCGCCTGATCATAGAACGGTGCGCGGTACTTCATTCCAGCGAAGACATTGTGGTTGACCGGGTGATCGTCCCAATTACCTACGCGACCACACAGTTTTCCACCAAGTTGAACGGTCAGCAGGTCAACGCCGGCTTCGACCAGACGACGGGCCAGCAGACATTGCTGCCCCCAGCGGTTGCGACCGTAACGGGCGCGCGTCTGCTCCGGTTCAGCCGCGATGTCGAATGCCTTTCGCGTGGCCGGACTAGTGAGCAGATTGCAGGCTTGCAACTCAAAGTTGTCGTAGGCCTGCATCTCGTTCCGCAGGTCGATGTCGCGGCTCAGGCGATCGAGGTTGGTGCGCAGATCGCGACGTTCGCGGATGCGCTGACCAATGGCCGGTTTACTGAGACCGATGTTGGGGACGTGAAAGTCTGGCGCATTGGGATCACCGGTGACGCGAAATGCGTCGTAGGTTGATCCCAGGTAGGCGGCACCCGTGTAGTTGGCTGGCGGAATCCCAACATAGTTGGGGATCGAACGGGACGCATCGAAACGCAGGTGGTGCGCGATCGTTAAAAAATCGGGATGGTCGGGCTTGCGTTTGAGGATGCGTACTGGATGGCCAGTGAACAGCTGCTGAGTTCCCTGTTGGTGACAGAAGCCCGTATGAACCATCGATCGCAACAGTGAGAATCGATTAGCCATGCGCGCGTGGCGCGGCAACAGCTCGCAGATTTGCATTCCCGGACTGGCGGTATCGATCGGCGCATAGGGGCCGCGGTATTCCGTCGCGGCTAGCGGCTTGGGGTCATACGTCTCGATGTGGCTTGCACCGCCGGGTAACCAGACCACGATAATTGCGGTTCGCGAGGTGGCACCCGTCGGCGACGCGCTGGCTCGCAAACGCAGCAACCCCGGAAGAGTGAGCCCGCTGGTGCCGACCATCCCTAGTCGCAGCAGTTCACGACGTGAGAGGGGGGTGGACGGTTGGGCCATGGGGTGCATACAGAGTCTTTCCCAAACGGTTCGTCGTCGTCAAGACAAGCTGCTGCTTATTGTAACGTGACAGACCGTCGATCGCGAAGGCCAGCAGCGAGACAATCGCGGCGCGGCTCGATCAGGTTGCCGAGGTGCGTGATCGATGGAGGTGCGGTGATTGCCGGTCGGTCGCCACGGTCCCGGGTCAAGCCGGTTCGTCATAGCTCGGCATCTGGAATACCGATTCGACGTTTCCCCGCAAAACCTGTCGGCCCAAAGCGACCGCGCGCTCCTCGGTCCAACCGCGGTCGATGACAAAGCGCTCTGAGAGGATCTTGGCCAGAATGCGTTTGTACATGTTGAACTTCGGTAACGCGAATTCGAGCTTGTACATGTCGCTGTAGTAACCGATCTGTTTGGTCCGAGGGACGGCTTCCAACCTCGCGGCGGCGTCGTGTTCGATGTACGTCGGGGTGTTCGAATACCACCAGTGTCCGTGTGTTACGACGTTCGGAAAAATCCAGGAATAGCTTGTCAGTTCCTGGTTGGTAACACTGGCCAGGACCGAGATCGGAAAGGTCACACGCGGGAAGGCGTTGAACAGATCACCGTATTGAATCAGAGACACTCGACTGTCGTACAGATCCTGGCCCTGGAATACCCCCGCTTCGTAGACATTCCGGTTGACACCGATCATCAGATCGAACGGTAGCTGGTAGGCATCGCAATGTTCGGCCAGGATCCAGAATACCGACTGGGCCACGGCCTGGCTGGAGCTGGGGTCGACATCAGGTCCTGCGGAGAGGAGGGCGTCGAGGGCGTGCTCTGCGCGCCCGTCAGAGATTCTGTGTGGACTGAAATCGGGAGGCAGGGAAATCGCGCACGCCCGGGCACCACGATTAGTAAAGTGGTCAAACCGATTGGTCACGGCAGCCCGCAACGAAGCCAGATCGGTGACCGAACTATCCGTGGCGCGTTCCAGCCGTTCGCGCACTTCCGCTTGGGCGAGGTGAAAGACGAGGTCGTCTGTGCGCAAACACGGGATATAGGTCGCGGTGTCGAAACCTTCCAACGGGTCGTCGAAATCATTGGTCAGGAAGACGGCTTGAAGTTGGCTTTTGTTGAGCACCTGTTGCGCCCAATTGTCTTGGGCCATGAGCTCCACCGCCCGATCGTACAGAGGCTCCCAGTTCTCACTGGTGATGCGGTCCTCAGCGAATCCGAACAGCGCTTGGCAGATTTCCACAAACCATCCGTATTGGACGGTATTGTCGAGCGGTTCCAGATTCTCGATCAGTCGCCGAACTTTTTCGCGTGGCGTGATGGAGGGATCTTCAATCTGTTCTCTGGGCATCCCCGCTGAGTGCGCTAGTTCGGTGTAATAGTGATAGCCCAGTATATCTGCCAAAGTTGTCGACGCGGGTGCCAATGCACTGATGTGCGTGTGCGGATCAATCAAGATGAGCGAGTGAAGCTCCTCCAGAATCCGGGAACGCAATTCCATCGACATCAGATCACTCCCTCCGCGTTTGGCCGTGGCCGCGAGCCGATACCACACAGACCGTAGATCGCGACACGCGCGACGAAAACATGGGGCCGGGCTTGGTCTCTCGTTTTGCCCGACCGTGGCATCTGTCGGGGACAGTCCCACCAGCGGAAACTTGGTATAACAGATTCGCGCTCATTGAATACCCGTGGGCGGTGAGTACCGCGAGACCCGCTGACCATCGCTTTGGGCTAGCGCCAGTGGTGGCAGTCGTGGGTCCTTGAGCGTCCGATCTCCGCCTTCGAGTAGGGTCAAAGGGAACCGCTAGGACGATGATCAGATACTCGGTGTTCCTGATGTACAGCCTGACACCGCTGGGCCTCGCTCTGGCTACCGCGGAACGCCCACCGGAGCCGCCACCCGACCGAGCGGTTCCTGCTTTGAAAACCCTCCGGTCCTGGGTGAATTCATTGGATGCGGACCGTTTCGAAGTGCGCGAATCGGTAACAGGAAAGCTGATTGCGGCGGGGCGGCCGGCCATCAGGCCGCTGCTCTCGAGCCTCGAAGATACGTCTCTCGAAGCTTCCACACGCGCGATTCTGGTGTTGCGGGAGCTGTCGATGTCGCCCGACTTGGATACAGCGCTCGAAGCCGAGACCGCACTGAAGCGGATCGCCGAATCGTTTCAGGCATCGGCGGGCCGCGCCCGCAACACGCTGCGGCTGTTGGCCGAGGCGCGACAGGGCCGGGCGATCACTGCGCTGCGCCAGCTCGGCGCTCGAGTTCATCTGGACGATGCGCAGTACGGGCCTTTGGGCATCGAGTTCGGCGATCGCTGGCATGGGAAGATCAAGGATCTCCAGCATCTTCGCTGGGTGACTAATGTCACGACAGTCAATCTCGCAGGACGGGGTTTTGGTAACCGTTTTCTCGAGGCGCTGTCGCGCCTGGACAACCTGGAACGGTTGGTGATTCAGAACACCGTGATTACCGATGGTGGGATCGAACACGTTCGAAAGCTGTCGGGATTGCGTTGGATCTTTGTCTTCCATACACCGATCACTGACTCGGCGATCGAACACTTGCTGGTGTTACCGCGGTTGGATGAGGTCAAGTTGTATGGGACCGATGTGACGACGAAAGGCAAGCTGCGACTTGAGGAATCGTTGGGGGATCGCGGTACCGTCGATATCCGTGCCGGCGGGTTCCTGGGGGTTGCCTTGAGTGGGCCATGTCAGGTCTCACGGGTGGTTCCCCAGTCGGCCGCGGCCAAGGCGGATTTACGGCAGGACGATATCGTTCTGAAATTTGCCGATCAATACGTCACGACGGTTCAGGAACTGATTGGGAAAATTGGCTCCAACCGCTTGGGTGGACGAATCAGGTTTGAGGTGTTGCGGGATTATGAACCGGTGCAGCTGACTGTTTCCCGCAAGGGAGACGCGCTGGGCGTCGAAGGCGAGTCCCGCGGAATTGGGATTTTCATCACGAAAGTCATAGCGGGTTCGTCGGCGGCGGAGGCTGGGCTGCGTGTAGGGGATCGGATTTACACCTGGAATCGAGATAGTGTGCATCAGTTGCCGGACTTGACGAAGCGATACGAGGCGGCCGATCAAGCCGAAGTGGTTGTGATTCGAGGGGGCAAGAGGTACCCCAAAGAAGTCGTCTTGGGTGGCTGGAAGTGGCCCGACCTGAATTGACCGCAGATGATGAGTGGGTCAAGTAGGGGGCTGTCGATCAGGTGTTGACGCGGGGTCTTCTGGCTGATCGTCAGAGACCGGTCTGCGGATGGTCCGCGTGATGAAAACCAGGGCCACAAAGTCGTACAGTGCGTGGGTCGTAATCGGAACCAGTAGCTGGTCGCTAGCCAGTAACAAACCACCCAAATAAACGCCGGCGGCCATCGCCAAGAGTGCATACGTCAGCGAAATCCAGTGGCAGAAACCAAACACGGCTGCGCTGAGTCCCAGACCGACCCCAAGGCCGACGGTTCCGGAGGCGTTGCGTGTCAAAAGTGCCTGTAGCCAACCGCGAAACAACATCTCTTCTCCCCAGCCAGCCGCCAACGCAATCAACGCAAACTCCCACAGGCGAGTGTCGACGAACAGCGGTGCAAACTGATCGTCCACCAGGCGATTGAGATCGCCTAGTGGTCCGCGATGGATTTTGCGCATCAGGACCAGCCCGACCACCAACGGCAGCGTTGCGAGTGCTCCCCAGCCGATCGCGANCGCCTGATTCGGAAGGGATTCGGGCCGCAGGGAAACGGTCTCCCAGAGCGCGATGTCCAACCAGTAGCCGAGTCCGATTGCGACAAATCCCAATGCGGCTTCAAACAGGAACGCCACGGGTGCGATGTTTCTGGGTGAAAACGCGTTGACCATTCCTACAACCTATCCCCGGGCGGCCGCTTTGACGACGGGGGGCGGCGGGTCGCCGGGGTAACTCCAAACCGCGCTTTCTTGACCCCACCGAAATAATCAGCGATGCTGATAGTGGGGCTGTCAGACTCGACGTTCTTACCGAGGGAGTCTCGAATGTTGCGCATCCTATTCGTGCTGTCGGTGCTTGGTTGGATCCAGTTNGCCGCCCGCGACGCTGCATTGCTGGCAGCCGATCCACCATCAACTCGAGATTTGATCGACGCTCATTTAGAGGCCGGAGAGTTTGGACCGGCTCGCAGATTGGCCGATGGCCGACCGAATCGCGATCAGCTGTTGGGACAAATCGCAGTGTTCCAGGCCCGTTCCGGCATGCGCCGCGCCGCGGTACATACCGCCGCGTCGATGTCCGACGACCGCTCACGCAGCGAGTCACTTACACAGCTCCGAGAATTTCCACACGGTTCTGGAGGAGCACGGGGTGGTGCGGCGATGGCGGATTTTGATTCGCTTATTGAGTTGATCACGTCGACGATCGCTCCCGACTCGTGGGACGAAGTGGGTGGCAACGGTGCGATCCAGGAATTTGGCAGTGGCGTTACCGTGGATACCGACGGTTTGTTGCGGCGGATTCCGACACGAGATGACGGTGTGCTGCTTCAGGAGCTCCGGCGGGCGGCNCTTGCGCGCTCGGCGAATGACGATGTTCGCCAGCCTTCNCCGNTGCGAAAGATCTCACTGACTCGGCTCGAGAAACAGTTGCAGATACGTTGGGCCAATGGGCAGGAGCCCGACGAAGCGATGCGACATCTAGCGGGAATGTTCAAAGTCAAGTACGTATTTGTCTATCCCCTGCAAGGGGAAATCGTGCTCGCCGGCCCCGCTGGCCCGTGGCATGAAAATGGGGTGGGCCGCTCGGTTCATACGGCCAGTGGTTGGCCTGTACTACAGCTCGACGATCTGGTGGTCGTGCTGCGCAATGCAATGTACCGAAGAGGCAAGTTTGGCTGCTCGATTACCCCGACCCGCAAAGGTCTGGCCGCGGCCAAAAAATTCCAAGAGTCGAACAACCGGGGGGGGCCACTCCGTTCAGATCGTCAGCGTCGGCGATGGCTGTCTCAGCTCCAGGAATCTCTCGGGAGACAGGATATCACCGTATATGGCATCGACCCGCGCACCCGGGTGGCACGCGTCTTGGTCGAGGCCGACTACCGCATGAAACGGATTGGAATGGGTTTGGAAGAGGGAGTCCTGGGGGTCCGAAGTGTGCTCGACTCGATGCTCCGCGAGCCTCCGAGTTCGATGAGCGTGATTCGCTGGTGGTTTACGTTGAATTACCAAGCGATTCAAGCGACCCCCGAGCGAAGCGCTTTTTCGTTTCACGGACCCGGCGTCAAAGTGCTCAGTGAAAATGAGCTCCTGACTCAACAGGGGAAGCGTGTGCACACCGGNAAATCGGATTTGGCGACCGCCGAGTTTGCGCAGTCGTTCACCCGACAGTTTGCGGCGTTGGCGAAAAAGTACCCAATCTATGCCGAGTTGCGAAATGTGTTTGATCTGGCGCTGGTCGCCGGTTTGGTGCAGGCCGAGGATTTGGCCGGACAAGTCGGATGGCATCTGACTCATCTGGGGGCTGCAGATCGTTACCGGGTTGCGTTGGGAGCGGCGCCTCGCCAGGTGGACACGATCATGAATCATCGTGTCGCTGGGAAACGGATTATCGCTGGCGTTAGTGGCGGGGTCACGGTTGATACGGGGCGGTGGGTTCGCGCCGAAGCGATTGCCGTCGATGATTACGGCGCGCTTCAGGCGGAACAGGTGACGGCGACACCCAGTCCCCAATCCCAGCATTCTTGGTGGTGGGATTGACACCGAATGAGGCGTCCGCCCGGTGATCGACGCTGCTGCCGTTAGCCGGCTTGTCCAGTGCGGCCATCGCGAGCGCGACGGTGAGCTTACCGAGATCGTACGGGCCTAGCGGACGTACGACTCGGCTGGCGTTGGCCCGGCCGCAGCCCTACTCAGTGTTGTCGCCGCGCATCGGCGATGTCAGTGTGAGCGAATAACGTCCCCTTTGGTTGCGGGGTAGCGTTTTCTCACGCCGCCGCGTGACCTGGCACCGATTGGCCGAGATTGGCTCCCCCTGTGGACTGGTCTGGGCCTGTTCTCGGCGGGGCAACCGCTCGCAGAAAAACCCCCAGGGGCCGCGAATTCACCTTGCCGCCATCCGGCCGTTTCGCTATTTCTACGCCACTTTTACTCGTCTTTCTCGACGACAGGACCTCCCGTCTGGGGGTTGGCACCCGGTCGCGCACCGGGTGAGTTGTCGTTTGTCCACATGTCTGTTTCCACCAANTTGTTCGCAATCGTGACAAGTGCGGTTTAAGCGCGAGGCCAGGTTGCGTGAAATCTAAATTTTACCTGCACGCGTTAAGACCACGGCCGGCGTCGTCTGCACGATGGTTGGGAACGACGTCATGCACAGGGGTTGCGCAATTGTCAGGCTTTGTTTTGTCAGACCCTATTGTGTCGGATCCTGTGCCGGTGTCGTCTGTCACGATCAACGCACCCGGCTAACCGGGAACGAACTTATGTCGGTTGACCGCTTTGACCTGTTGGTGGCACGCGTCATGATGATCGTGGTGATCGTCTGTGGTTGGACGCCTAGTTGCCGGCTCTCCGCGCAGGAGACGACGGCGTCGCCACCCATGGTCGCAGCTTCGCAATCGCCGGGTAACCGCTCGCTGGTACCTCCGGCCGAAGACCTGGTACCTCCGGCCGAAGGCAANGTCGCGCCGCACGGGATCGTGTTAGGTGTGGACATTCAGGGTAATCAAGCGGTGAAAGAATCTCGGATTCGCGCCGAATTGAGGACGCGTCTCGATCGTGAATTCGACCCGGAAGTCACCAAAGCCGACGTGCGCCGACTCTACAAGACCGGTTTGTTTCGGAACATCAAGACGTTCACTCGCTCCGAGCCGGGGGGTGTTTACGTTGTGTTTAGAGTGTTCGAACAACCGACNGTGCGGTACGTGAAATACATCGGAAACCGCTACTACAAGGACGCTAAGCTGGACAAGCAAACCGGTTTGAAAGTCGGTGATGCACAGAGTCGGTTTAACGTGGAAGACGGNCGTCGACGGGTNGAACAGTTCTACCGAGACAAGGGTTTTCCCAAAGCGACGATCAGCATTCTCGAGGGAGCCAAACCGGGTGATCGTGGCGTAATTTACGTAGTGAATGAGGGGCCCCTTGTCCGCGTCCGCCGGATCGAATTTGTTGGGAATGATCCGGACCTCGTTCGCGATGGACGCCTGAAGTCGCTGATTTCGACGAAGACTCCGATCTTGGGTTATTTCATTCGTGGGCAGTTGGATCGCAGTAAGATCGATGAAGACACAGAACGGCTGACCGGTTACTACCGCAGTCTGGGTTACTTTCGCGCCCGCATCGACCGTGAACTGAGTTTTGACGATTCGGGTAGCTGGGCGACATTGAGGTTCATTATTGACGAAGGGCAACGATTCCGGATTCGGTCAGTTTCGATTTTGGGGAACGAGCGATTTACGAGTGCATCGTTAACAGAACAACTCAAGATCTCCGCNGGAGATTATTTCAACCTGATGGCGATGAATCGTGACGTGGGAACGTTGCGTGACTTGTACGGTGGCTCAGGCTACGTGTATGCGAACATCAAGGCGGATCCGCGTTTCCTGGAAGAGCCCGGACAGCTCGACCTGATTTACAAGATCGAAGAAGGCGCGCAGTACCGCGTCGGGCAGATCAATGTCCACATTGCGGGTGAG
Source organism: Planctomycetaceae bacterium (assembly GCA_002702965.1). Taxonomy (GTDB): domain Bacteria; phylum Planctomycetota; class Planctomycetia; order Pirellulales; family Pirellulaceae; genus UBA9264. The sequence goes on along the minus strand of PADE01000101.1, from coordinate 86,741 downwards.
TTTCCGCACACACGACAGAGCGTGATCCTCAAACGCCTGTCGCTGTACCCCGGCGAGATCATCGACATCCGTGAAGTCCGGTCGAGCGAACGCCGTCTCAAATCCTCCCAGTTATTTGTCAACGATCCCTCACAGGGACGACCGCCAGCGATCAATGTCCGTCCGCTGGAATTCGACGTCGCATCCGACGACGTCGCGAACAACCGGTCGCAACCGAGACGAACAAAATCGGCCCGTGGCCAGAGCCCATCCCGACCATCCCCGTGACCCTGTCGCCCTGGAGACCCAACCCAGGGCGACCCCGAGCGAGCATCCAGCAAACTGCGATTCATGATTGGAAATCGATCGACCACTTCGAGGCTTGCCCGCAGCGACGGCGAGCCCACGTTCAGTGCGTCTCGGACGCAGGCGCACTGTTGCGCCGAGTTGGGCAGGTCGCTGATTGCGGTCACGATTTGTGTAGCAGCCGCAGTTACGGGTTGTGTCCCGCGCCGTCTTCCCCCGGCCAGTCAACTGTGGCCGGACCGAGACGCTCGGACCGGTGTCTCATCCACCGACGCCGTGCAGTCGCCAGCGGCCCAACCCTCCCCCGACGAATTCGAAAAACCACGCCAGGCTTCTCGGTCGTTGAGAATTCGTGGTCAGAGTCCGCGGCGCCCGCCAGGGAAGCGAACAGGCTCGTTTTTTCCCGAGTATCCTCGTTATCCGATGCGTGTGTCGGCGGCGGATGGCTGGTTGCGTTTTCAATCCCCAGCAGGGGAGCCGCCACCGGCTCCCGCCAATCCGTCGGTGATTCCCGAGCCGGTACCTCGCGGCCCGATGGTTGATGACGCCGCCGATATGCCCTTGGACGACCTGTTTCTGGACGCTCCGGGTACTGCCGATCTCGACATTTTCGTCGAAGAAGCTCGTACCGGGCGGTTCATGTTCGGGGCCGGTGTCAATTCCAACGCCGGTTTGACGGGGCATGTGGTGATCGATGAGCGCAATTTTGACATCATGCGGTTTCCGACGAGCTTTCAGGACTTTCTGAATGGAACGGCGTTCCGCGGCGGGGGACAGGGCTTGAGGATCGAGGCGGTCCCGGGCACGTTTTTCGAGCGTTATGTGGTCAATTTTACCGAACCGTACTTATTCTGGACCCCATTCAGTTTGAACGTCAGTGGGTTCTTGTTCGAACGGCGATACGAAGACTGGAGTGAACGTCGCAAAGGTGCGCGGGTCGGTTTAGGCTATCGGATCACGCATGACCTGTCCGTCAATGCGTCGCTGCGGATGGCAGAAGTAGATATCTACAATCCGGTCGTAGACGGCGTTCCGGAACTGGACTCGATGGTAGGAGACCACGATCTTTATGGCGGCCGGGTGACGCTGGCACACGACACACGCGACATTCCGTTCCTGCCGACACAGGGACATCTCTTGGAACTGAGCTTCGAACAGATGTTCGGCAGTTTTGATTACCCACGTGGCATTGTGGATTACCGCCAGTATTTCTTGATTCGCGAACGAGCGGACGGTACGAATCGCCATACGTTGTCGGTGAGTACCCGGACCGGAGTCAGCGGATCGCAAACGCCGATTTTCGAGAACTTTTTTGCGGGCGGTCAGTCGACCTTGCGAGGATTTGATTATCGCGGCGCGTCGCCCGTAGTCAGTGGTGTCACGGTTGGTGGGGAGTTCATGCTGCTGGGAACAGTCGAGTACATGTTTCCCTTGACCGCCGATGACATGCTCAAAGGGGTCTTTTTTGTCGATGCCGGGACGGTCGAAGAAAATGTCGAGATCAACGGAGACAATTTCCGTGTGTCGCCCGGTTTTGGTTTGCGGATTTCGATCCCGGCGCTCGGACCGGCCCCACTGGCGTTTGATTTTGCGTTTCCGGTGGCCAGTGCTCCCTACGACGACATCGAGCACTTTAGCTTCTTTTTTGGGTTCGGCAGGTAGTATCCGTTCCGGTTGTGATCGGGTGCGGCGGCTGGGGTTTTGCCAGTTGCAGATCATCTGCAGGGTGTGATGGAGCACGTCGGCCGGCGAGCATCTTGGCCAGTATCTCTCCGCCGTTGTCGTGGCGTCTGGACTACGGGAGCAGCGGGTGCAACTTCATCGGCGTGACGCGATGGCGTGTGAGCTCCTATGACCGAGCCGCGACGTGAAACTGGTTGGTTAACCGNTGCGCTGTCTACGGCATCCTGTCNGGCCTATTGGTCGGCCTTGCCGCCGTGCAGTTTGGCCCCGTTGGCGTGGTTCGCTCCGGTTGGCTGGCTGGTACTCATTCGCCACCGCAAGCTCGTGGGCAAGCGACCTTACCGTACCATCTGGTTTACCGGTTTGGTGTTTTGGGTGATCCTGCTTTATGGCATCACAATGGCACACCCGGCGAACTACCTCGGCTTGTTGGTGTTGGGTGCGTACCTGGCCTGTTACTTTCCGTTGTTCGTGGGATTGACAAGGGTCGCGTATTGGCGATTTGGCGTGCCGCTGTGGCTTGCCGCTCCGGCCGTCTGGACGGGACTGGAACTGGCGCGCGGTCATGTGGCCACTGGGTTTTCGGTCGCCTTACTCGCCCACACACAAGTCACATGGACTGCGCTTCTGCAGATTTCAGACTTGTGCGGCGCCTACGGCGTGTCCTTTCTGATCGTATTGACGGCAGCGGGCATCGCGACCGTGTTGCCGCAGGAAAGCGACGAGACCACCGATGTAGCGCGGGTGACCACCCGGGGGCGTTATCTACCTCTGGGGGGGGCTTTGTCGTTGCTACTGATGACGCTGGTCTATGGGCACTGGCGTTTAGGTCAGCAGGCATCACCAAATGCAATGGACCAACCTCTACGTGTCGGTTTGGTTCAGGGTTCGGTGGACACCCGTTTTGATGTGGGAAGCGACTACTACGGGCAGGCCTTTGAATCGTATCGCGACCTGAATCGACAGTTGTATCAGAGGGACCAAACGCTCGATCTGGTGATCTGGCCTGAATCGGCGTTTGAGGGTGGCCTGCCCGACGTTCGCTACGACACGACGACCCGCATTGCCGGGTTAAGCCAGGTCCAGTCAGACGANGCNCTCAGGCGATGGTCTGCCGAGTTTGAACAAAAACGACAGGTTGTTGCGCTCGAATCCGGAGGTGGAAGATTGGGTCGTGGCACGTNCCTATTGGTTGGCACCAGTACGCACGACTTTCGGTCGGGCCGAGAGCGTGTCTATAACTCGGCGCTGCTCATCGATGACCACGGTCGGGTGGTCTCCCGTTACACAAAAATGCATCCAGTTTTGTTTGGCGAGTACATTCCCGGGGGAGCGTCNTTTCCCGCTTTATACGACCTATTTCCTATCGGCAAAGGGCTGTCGGCCGGTGTGGCGCCGACCGCGATGACCGTAGCCGGTCTAACGATGTCGCCGAGCATCTGTTTTGAGACGACCGTTCCGCACCTGTTGCGACGGCAAGCACTGCAATTGGAGCAACGAGAGCAGCATGTGGATTTGTTAGTCAATCTGACCAACGACGGTTGGTTTTACGGTTCGACGATTCTGGATCTCCATTTCGATTGCAGTGTGTTTCGGGCCATCGAGCATAGGTGCCCTCTCTTGATCGCCGCGAACACGGGCTTTTCCGGATTGATCGACGGTAGTGGGAGAGTGCAAAAGAAGGGGCAACGCCGCAGTGAAGATCTCCTGGTTGCTGAGGTACATGCGGATCCGCGCAGGAGTCTCTACCAACATGTGTTAGGTGATTGGCCAGCCGCAGGTTGTCTCGTGTTTACGGGTTTGGTCGGCTTGGCGGGCCTCGCCCAGGTGATCGCCGAGCGAAAGTCTCGCGTTTAATCGACGGCGCGGGCCCGGGGTCGATCACCAGAGGATCGGCGGCGGTGTCGAGGATCGGCGGCGGTGTCAAGGTATGCCGGTAATGCACTCCTGTGCCGCAGAAACTTGAGCATTCTCGACGAGCCGAGTGGCTTACGGTGTGGCTTTCGGCACCTGAATTTCCGAAAAAAGAGCTGAGCGAGTAGGTTCCGTGTTGTAACCTGCTCGTAGGGAACACGGGCAAAAGGCCGCAAACTCGCCGCATTTTCCTTACTTATCCCATTTTTTCGTAAGTTCGTTGGCATTTTGATCGCGCCGAATTATACTGAAACTTCGATATCTTCTTTATGTCCTGTCTACATATGAACTTCGGTCTTTTGCGTTCCTCAGGGAATCCGTAACTGCGGTCTAGGCCGCGNGGTTTGGCGCCAGCGGCGTGTCCGATCGGGATTCTGGAGCCCGCTTTGAGTTAGGGGACGGGTATTATGACGTTGATGGGCAAGATTTTCACCATGCTCGTGTTGGTGCTGAGCGTGCTGTTTCTGGGGCTCTCGATAACGGTCTTTGTGACGCACCGCAATTGGAAAGATGAAGCCGAAAAGCAGACGAAAGCGTTGAGCGCGGCCAACATCAGAGCAGACCAGATCTCCCAGTTGCGCGACAATGCCCTGAACAACCTAAAGTTTGAGCAGGCGGCCCGCCGCGCCGTTTTGGCAAACCTGCAAACCAAGCAGACAGTGATGGAACGCGATCTCGCGGATCGCACTCAACAGTTCGAGGAGCTTCAGAACACGCATCGCGTCGAGCTCGAAAAAGCGGTTCAGAAACTGAATGACCTAGATCGCGTGACGCAAGAGGTTGAGTTGCTGAGGACGCAAATCATGGCTGCTCACGTGGCCCGTGATAAGTCTTTCGAGGGTCTGGTCGAAGTGCAGGATAAACTGAATGAGGCCCAGGGAATGCTCAAGAATTTGAGCGAACGGCGATCACAACTGCTGGCAGATCTGAGTGAGTATAAGCGCTTAACCGATGTGCTGAATGTCACTTTGGCCGATATTGACACGCGTGTTCCCAAGGGAATTGACGGGATGGTGACCAAGGTCGGTGAGCGCGATCTTGTCGAGATTTCGCTTGGATCTGATGACGGTCTGCGAATCGGTCACGAACTACACGTCACCCGCGACAATAGCTATCTTGGAAAGCTCCGCGTACAGAAAACGTCACCCGATCGTTCGGTAGCGATCATTTTGAAGGATTTCCGCCAAGGCATCATCAGGACCAACGACCGTGTCTACACAAGTCTCTGATCAAATTTCGGATGCACCAATTGGTCTGGGTAGTCAACGATCGTTGCCCAAGCGTGGGATCGACGTCTACACCATGATGCTGATTATTTCCTTCGCCTGTATGTTGACCGCCAGCATTCTCATGTTTGTGGAATGGGGCAGGTGGGATCGTACAACGGCGCCGCCAAGCGCAGCGGGAACGGCGGCCACGAGCGTCCATCCGGCGCTCTCCACAGTAGTTGCCGTCCTAGCATCCACACGCGACGTGGATCGTCTTACGAGCTGACGGACTCGATTCGACTTCAGACGCATCTCGATCCCCTTGGCGCGCGGTTTTCCAAGTGGTCGGCTGTGTGGCGCTGAGTGACAGAACCCAAGTTCACCCTGACGGAATCGAGACTTCGGTCGCCGGTTTGCAGCGTCGATTGGGTGATTTCGGGTCGCATTCTCGACCAATCGTTTTCTTGGAAATAATTCGGGAATCTGCAAATATTCCGTCACGGCTCGCGAATAACCTCTCAGATTCAACGTTTTGTTTGTTGAATCAGTCTGTTTAAGACCCATTTTCAGATTCTCTGTAATCGGAGGTAATGAGCGATGATTAAGAAAGGAATTATTGGAACCGCTGCGGTTTTGTTGTTTCTGGGCTTTCTTTACGGGCNCGACGCTGTCAGCTTGGTAACTACCACTGTCGGGGAGGTACGAGCGGCGGCCAAGGACATGATCTCGGTCGAAACTCGGATCAAGCAAGCGCGCGTAGCGATCAAGGATCTCGAGGGTCCGATCGAAGAAGCGATGGAGACGATTGCCCGAGAAGAAGTTGCGGTGGCCAAACTCGAACGGCAGTTGTCCAAGACAGAGGGGCAACTATCCAAGGATCGCAATTACCTCAAGACTCTGCGAGATGCGTTGACGGACCAGAGTGGTAATATCGTGTTAGCGGGAAAGACCTACGAGCCCAAGGAGGTGAAGGAGTCGCTGACACGCGAGTTCCAGCACTTCAAGACGTCCGAGAGCAAGCTGGACCAACTTGAGAAAGTGCGGCTGGCACGTTTCAAGCGTCTGCGAGCAGCCCGCGATAAATTGGATGCGATGAAGGTGGCCCGTCGGCAACTCGTTGTCGATGTGGAGAACCTCGAAGCACGCATGAAGATGATCGAGGTTGCCGAGACTACCAGTGAGTTGAGCCTCGACGACAGTGAGCTGTCTCGCACCCGCGAGTTGGTCGAGGAAATCAGCACGCGGTTGGATGTCGCCGAGGAATTACTCGATACGCGTAGCCACTATGTCGATCGAATTCCCCTGGAAGATGAGAGCGAGGACGACATCGTCGATCAGGTTACCACGTATCTGGGAACAGGTGAGACGGTAGAACGGATTGCCCAGAGTGATTAGACGACTGCTATTTGAAGGGCCCAGGGCTTTCCCTGGGCCCTTTTTTTGAGTCGCGATAATGCAATCGGGACGGCCTGGAGATGGATGTAATCGGGGAGCTACGGATGCGATGGCGCTTGGGGAACGGAAAGAGAGGCACCGACGTGTCGAATCAAGTGCAAAGCAAGCGACGGATGCTACTCTGGGTCGACGCCGTGGGAGGCTTTCTGGTCTGTCTTTCCCCCGAGACAACGTTGGGCCAGGCGTTGCCTGCGAGCGACGTCGATATTCCGCTTTCCGCGGATGTCTCGCGGCGGCACGCGGCGATTCGGCGGCAATCGGACGAGTACGTGATTGACCCTTGGCATCCGGTGTTCTTGCGCGGCCACCAGGTGAAGCAGCCGACACCACTTCGAGATGGAGACCGGTTGTCGTTGGGAGAATCGATGGAAATTGAATTCAGAAAACCGCACGCTTTAAGCGCGACCGCGCGTCTGATATTCGGTAGCCGCCACAGCACACAACCCGCCTCCGATGGCGTCGTGTTGATGGGCGAGTCGTTGGTTATGGGCCCGCAGGCGCATAACCATGTCATCTGTCGCGAATGGGCCAATGACCTGATCCTGTTTCGGAGGGGTAACCAACTATGGTGCCGCACACCAGGGACGATTCACGTCGACGGGCAGACGTTTGAGGAGGAGGCTTGCCTGGGCCCGAATTCTCACGTCGAAGGGGATGATTTCTCGGTGTCGCTAGAGATGTTGTGAGCTGGGGATAGAGAGTGAAGTGCACGTAAAACGAACCATCAAGGAACATCACCAAAGATCGATTCAGTAGCTACCTTGAGGAAAACTGGACAAACACTTGAGGCAGTCGCTAATCTGGAACGGAGACCTGGCTCGCCCGTAAGACTTCTCGTTTGTCACATGACCTTCGTCCGCCGGGAGGCGGTCCCATGAAGTTCGCTTACGCCAGTGGAACACACCCGCTCGAGGGCTTTACGATTAAGAGGGGCGTCGGTAGCGGCGGCTTTGGAGAAGTCTATTTTGCCACCTCCGATGCGGGCAAGGAAGTTGCGCTGAAGCGGGTTCAACGAAATGCGGACATCGAAATGCGCGGGGCAACTCAGTGTCTGAATTTCAAACACTTGAACCTGGTGGCGCTTTTCGACATCAAGTATGACGACGACGGCGCGGGCTGGATCGTGATGGAGTTCGTGTCTGGCGAGAGCCTTCGGGACGTCATCGATCGCTACCCCGAGGGAATGCCGCGGGCCGAGATGGAGCGCTGGTTTGCTGGCATCGCTGCCGCGGTTGCTTATCTCCACCGTCATGGGATTGTCCACCGAGACTTGAAGCCCGGCAACGTTTTTGACGACGACGGTGTCGTGAAAGTCGGTGACTACGGCCTCTCAAAGTTCATTTCAGGTAGCCGCCGCCATGACCAGACGGAAAGTGTGGGGACATTTCACTACATGGCACCCGAGATTGGTAAGGGAGTCTATGGCAAAGAAATCGATGTCTACGCATTAGGAATTATGTTGTATGAAATGCTCTCCGGCCGTGTCCCTTTCGAAGGGGAGTCGAGTCAAGAGATCATCATGAAACACCTGACGGATGAGCCCGACGTGAGTGGCTTGCCTGTCGCCTACCGCTCTGTCGTCAGCCGGGCGCTGCGCAAGGATCCACGCGAGCGTTTCGCGACGGTGGCAGAGATGCAGGCGGCGGTCGGGATTGTACCGGAACAGGCCCAAGTGGCCACACCTAGGTCGGTTGATGTGAAACCACCCATCGAGCATCTGGGAACAGTGGTCATCTCCGACGATCGATCCCACCCGTCGAGCGCCGCAGACGCGACAGTGGCGGGGCATCGGTTGCAGAAAAACAACGAATCGGTGACCGCCGAGCCGGTTGCTCAGGCGGTGCGCGACGGTGGGTCTCGGGTTCTTGAGTGGTGGCGTAACGCGCCGCAGGTCTTACAGATCGGTTCACTGATCTGCGGAGTGCTGCTGTTATGGCGGTTACAAGGACGGTGGTTGTTCTATATCGGTATGTCGTTTGGTGTCGTGTATGCAATCTATTTTGTCATCCGCGTCGCGGCACAGGCGATGAGTCGCGCATCGCAGCCGCGTGGAACACCTGCTTCCGGAAATACGGCGACTCCCAAGCCACCTCGTGTCGCGCGGAAACCGCGCGTCCCTTGGCAACAACTGGCGCGGGCAGATCTGCGCGCCAAGACGATGGTCGAGCGCTTCACTGAATTGTCAGGTGGTCTGTTGATTTCTGCGTTGGTTGTCGGAATTCTGAGCCTGGTAATGCTGATCGTCGCGGGTCAACCGATTGACGGATCGATCGACATGTTCGCTCGCTTTGCCTGGCTTGCGATTGTCAGTATGGTGGGCAGTTGGGGCGTGTTAGTGAGCTGTAAGTTCTGGGAAGGTGAATCGGGCGAACCGTTGTTGAGGCGGTTTCTGCTGCTCGGATTGGGTCTTCTCTGGGGATTCGGGGGCTATTTTGGCGGCGATTTTCTATCGGTCCATTTTAGCCCGTCGGGGGATCAGCACGGGCTAACGTCTGCCTCGATGATGCAGCATGTCTATCCGGAGAGCCTCTTTTTGGTCGGTGGGGGTCCCACGCTGGCAGCATACCTCGTGTACTTTGGAGGTCTGCTTGCGATCTTACGATGGTGGAAGCAGGCAGATCCACTGCGACCAAACCGATTTAGTTTGTTCGCAACGGCGCTCACTGCAATCGGTGCCTCGTTCCTTCCACTACCACTACCGTGGGGTCCGATGGTTGCGCTCACGACTTCCGCGGCAGTGCAATTGTCTGCCTCGTGGGTTCCGGCGCAGCGTCGACTTGAATTGCGGCGCCGATCGTTGCAGGGCTGATGGTTGCGACAACGGTTCGTGTTGAGCATGCTGGAAAATCGATTGGAATTTGGCCTCGACCGAATCGGTGGCCGACCTGTCAAGGAACCAGCGAATGAAAGGAGCCAGATGTTCATGTTTTGCACACCGGAAATGACAATGGCTCGGTTAGGCGCGCTGCGCGCTGCGCGGTTTATCTTGGCTTGCGCTCTAGCACGGATAGGGGAAACAGGTCTCCGCGTGGCGGTGGGATTCCTCTGTATCTGGGTAGTTCAATCGCATGGAATTTCGCAGGGGCCGTCCTCGGCAGACACGGGTTCGATCGAGTCTCTCAAGACTCCTAACCGGTCTGCGCGTGAAATATTGACTGTGGCAAACCGGACTGACCGCGACCGGCCGACGAACGCGGACGTCGCCGGAACGCGCGCCAACGAGAAGGAGGGATCCGAGAATCGCAGCGAGTTGGCTCCCGGATCGTCGTCAACCGAGGGACTGAGATCCGACCTGGCTTCTCGGATTCGAATTGTCGGTGAAGCGTCGCGTCCGGACTGGGTCGCTGCACCGCGACAGGCGTTGTCTGGATCGGTTTACCAGATCACGGTGTCGTCGGGGCAATTTCGGAATCGCGCTGATTGCGCACAACGTCTGGACCGGGAACTCGTTCGTGAAGTCAGTGACTATATTTCCGCACATGTGATCACGGACTCACGGGCCGCCGGATCGCGGAATCTGGCCTGGAAGGTTGGGGCAATACGGAATCAATTGGTTCACAAACCGGTCTACGAAGAGCAATTAACGGGAATGGAGTACGGGCCCCTGTATGAGCGCCATGCGTTGCTGGAACTGGATGCTGATTTTCGAGAGTCGATCCGGTCAGAGTGGTCAAAGTTTGTCAAGACGCGACGCGTATTGGGGACCGCCTTGGGATCGAGCGGCGTTCTCGGCCTGTTGGTGCTGGTATTTGGATATCTCAAGTTGGACACGCTGACACGCCGTCAGCATTCGACCAGCTTGCAGCTCGTTACAGCAGCGGCGATACTGGTTTTGATGGTAAGTGTGTGGCTACTCAAGGGATGGCTTTTCTGACCGAATCGACCGCACGCCCCACAGGTGAGGGGCCCGAGCTGCGCCTTTGCATCACGGTTGGCGCAGCTCCGCTGCAGGGTCGATCGCCGGCTGATTGAGTGGTTGCATGGTTGGTGTGAGATGGATACGGGTCTAGATCGACATCCGTCTTGAAGCTTCGTACCAGGTCGTGTTCATGTCCAGTCCCTCGGAAACCGATCAACTGCTCGTGAAACGCATTCGGTCCGGCGACGATGACGCCTGGGAGGACTTGATTTCACGTTACGAGGGTCGGTTGCTGGCGTTCGTCGAAAGTCGGCTCGGTAGGCGTGCACCGAGTGAGGACATCGTTCAAGAGGCGTTCATCGGTTTTCTCAACAGCTTGCCGAATTTTGACGGACGGCGATCTTTGGAGAGTTACCTGTTTTCTATTTGTGCGTACAAGTTGACCGACCACTTACGTCGTGAAGGCCGACGTCCCACGATTCCCTTGACGGTTTCGAACGAATCGAGTGGTGAATGGCAGGTTGCGGGGGATGCTCGGCCAGCGAGCAGTATGATGCGCAGCGGCGAGCGGCGCGATCTCGAGGAGCGGGCGGTTGCAGAGGCGGTCTGTGAGCAGGTACAGCATTGGCAGGAACAAGGTAACTGGACCAAGCTGCGCTGCATTGAGTTGTTGTTTGTGCGCGGCTGGTCGAACAAGCAAGTAGCTGGTGCGTTGGACTTGTCCGAGCAACAGGTAGCTAACTTTAAGCACGATTTTGTCTCCAGGACCAGCAGTCTGATTCGCAAACAGGGGTTGTCGGCGGACGTCTTTCCAGAACTGTGAGACTCCGGAGGAGAAAACTGCCTTGAACGGGAGATTCCTACCCAATGGCGCGCGACTTTTCACAGAGTGAAATCGAGGCCTACCTGGACGAGGCATTGCCGGCGGAAGAGATGGCGTCGATCGAACGAGATTTGCGCGCCGATCCGAACTTGCTGCAACAGATCAAACAGGTTAGTGGCCGGCGCGAGGCCGGTTTGCATACCGTCGGCGCCATCTGGCGGCGCCAGCGGGCAAGTTGTGCAACTCGTGAACAGTGGGGCAGCTACTTGCTGGGAGTGTTGGCGACCGAGCACGCTGACTACCTGAAATTCCATCTGGAACAAGTGGGCTGCGCCTACTGCCGCGCAAATCTGGAGGACTTGAGTCAACAACAAACGGAATTGACCACTTCGACCAAGGCCCGGCGCCGAAAATATTTCCAATCCAGTGCCGGTTATCTACGTTCAGATCGTGACAAACACCTATGAGTGACTCCATGGATAAGGTCGATGCTTTACCCCGCAGTCCCGAGTTGATGGGTCGCGAGGACACAGGCCTGCTGGTTGTCGATGTGCAAGAGAGGTTGATTGATCTGATTCTTGGTCATCAGTGCCTCGTTTGGAATGTAGGTCGTTTGGTGCGAGGCGCGCAGTTATTACAGGTGGCGGTTTCAGCTACCGAGCAGTACCCTCGTGGTCTGGGCTCGACGGTGTCGGAACTGGCCCACCTTTTGGGACCGATTCCGGATAAGTTGACTTTCAGCTGTGGAGGGTGTCCGGAGCTGTTCGAGCAGTGGACGGAGCGCGGGATCTACAAGATTCTCGTGGCCGGTATCGAGTCCCACATTTGTGTTCAACAGACAGTCCTAGATTTGCTGGCAAATGGGTTCCACGTCTATCTCGCGGTCGATGCGGTCGGCTCGCGCCGACAGGTTGATCACGATGTGGCGCTGCGCAGAATGGACGCTTCGGGGGCCATCTTGACATCGACGGAGGCGGCGCTGTTTGAGTGGTGTCAAGTTGCGGGAACCGACGAGTTCAAACAGGTCAGCGGCCTCGTTCGCGAAGAGGCCCCGAGCTCGAACTGAGGGATCGAGGGGACCCATTTGCAGTGGTCTTGGCTGCGCGGGGAACCTGTCGTGGGGGACGATCCGGCGGTCCGCGATCCCTTTCCCCGGGTGAACAGAATCGCAGCGAATGTACCTAAATCTCAACGAACTAAGAAGTTGGGATTGAAGTGACACGGTTGGTGCGAAGTTGGGCGGGAGGCTCAGCTTGCATTGCTAGCGGGTGCGCGATACAAATATCAGGTGTTCGCCTTTTGATCGCAACAGTGGTCGCAGTTGATTGCGGTTTTGATCGGTTTGTGGAGTCTTCGACACGGAGGTTGCAGAGACGCTTCGTAGCCGTGTACGAATCAAGCGGATCCGTACGGGCTCAGCGTTGGCCAGCCGAATCTCTTGGGCGGTGCCATGCTTGTTCTCAGTCGCAAGGTGGGTCAGCGGGTGTTGATCGGTGACGATGTCGCCATCACTGTGGTACGGATCACCGGCGGTGGTGTACGGCTTGGGATTGAAGCGCCGATCGAGATGCCCGTAATACGTCACGAGCTTCAAGAACCACGTGACGCTACGGATGCGAAGTCCTCAAACAACGTGGCAGCCGACTAGAAAATGAGGGGCGGACGGGTGCGCTGATCACCCAGACCTTATCGCTGTTGCGATGCGCTCTGCTGTGCGGACTTTGGTACGCGACTCTCCCGCTGAGAGTCGTTGTCCGGTAGGCTGCCGGCGATCCGTGGTGTGATCCTCATGGCGCGGAAGTCGGTCAGGTCAATGACCGAGGGGCCATCTAACGACCCGTGCCGTTGTGCGTACTCAACCAGACGTTGCACCTTGTCCGCCGCGGACGCTTCGGCCTGGCGTTCCTTTTCGGGCGGATTTCCCCAGACAATGCGAGTTCCCTTGCGTGTCACGAGCTCGTAGGTCACCGCACTGGAATAGACCGCCGCGCGGTTCGCTGCGCGGGGTTCAATGGCATAGAGTTCAAGGTCCTTCCATACCTCGTCGAGTGCCAGCGCGATGCGGGCTGCGGCGTTAACACGTTCGTCGCCGTACGGCGTACCGACACCACCAGCCGGTTGCGGTGTGACGCCGCGAACGTGTAGAAACTCTCGTGTTTGTAGCTCAGAGAACTCGTTGGGTGGCAGCAGGTATCCCTCTGTGTCGACGGGCCAAAATCCGTCGGGGTCGGCTTTGACCATGATCGCCGGGCGGCGATACAAAAGTTGTACGATCAAACGGCGCGATGACTGCTTGTCGACACGTTCCACACGACGTACCCAGCGGTGCAACGCGAACGCGCGGTCGACTTTCAACGCGGTGGAATGATCGAGCAAGGACAGGTTCTCTAGGTTTCCGTCACGAACCACTTCTTCTATGACGTTTGATTGAATCCATGTCGGTTGCGGTGGGGTCTGGATCTTTTCAATCGATACGGAGAAGCGGGGATGTCGAGCGACCTCACTGCCCCATCGAGCCCACGCCCAGGCAAAGGTCGCAGTTGCGATCACTAGCAGTAGACCTATGCTGCCAACGGAACTGCGCGCATGTTGAACGAGCGTCTTCAGGAGATCGTGTTGCCGACTAAACCAACTGTTTCGATTGCGCCGCGATGCACTCATCGTCATCCTCCCTGACGACCCGCCACGATGTTTTCGGGTGTGCGACAATCCCCCATTCTGGCTCATCACTGCGTACCGTTAGCGAGCCACACCACCCACAATCCGTTTACCAGATCTCGAGTTCTACTTCCAGTTCAACCCCGAGTCGTTCCAGCGTTTGCGCTTTCATATGGTCAATCAAGCGGAGCAGGTCGGAGCTGCTTGAAGCGGTTGAAGAGATGATATANTTGGCGTTTTCCTCACTGACTTGTGCGTCACCGATGACCGTTCCTTTCAGCCCGGCTTGCTCCAATAAGGCCGTGGCGTTGGCGCCAGGCGGGTTTCGAAACACACAACCGGTGTTGAAGCCGCCGCGCGGGAGACTCGTTTTCTTGACGATCCAGAGTGTCTGCATGCGTTTCGTAAGTTCTTCTGAGTCATCGGGTTCGAGCGCAAATGTCGCATCCAGAATGGCGAGTTCGTCGAGGCTGCTCTGGAGATAAGCGAAGCGCAGATCGGTTTCAGTGCGGGTGTGGATTTCGCCGCTGCGGGTTAGCACCCGGGCCGTGACTGTGCGGCGTCCCACATCGCCTCCCGGAGTTCCCGCGTTCCCGTGCAACGCGCCACCGATCGTCCCGGGAATGCCTACGAGCTGTTCCATTCCGCCGAGCCCTTCGCGCACGGCCGTCGCTATCGCATGGCTGAGCTTGGCGCCCCCCCCTACCACCAGGCCTGCGGGGAGCGTCTTGATTTCCGAAAACTCCGGGGCCGACAGATGAATCACCAGGCCGTCGACCCCCTGGTCACGGACGAGCACGTTCGATCCGCCTCCCAGCAATCGAACGGAGATATCGTGTTCGCGGCAGCGCGTAACGAGCGATACCANTTCGTCGATCGATGTCGGTTCGGAGAAGAAGTCGGACGTCCCACCGACCCGCAGACCAGTATGCGGAGCCATTGGTTCTTGGGTGCGAACAACATGCTCCAGACCACCAAAGATTTCCATCACATCGCTCCTGATTCGACAGGTCGCTGCGGGGCGACGTGAGATCTTAGGCGTCGGTTCGCGGGGTGTCAATGTGACGCCNCACAGCATCGNCCAGTAGATGTCTGNCGCTTTACCACAATTGCCCGTTCGCTTTGAAACCGGCACAATAGTTAGGGGTTCCAGAACTTGCGCCATTATCGGGGGGGGGATTAGTACGTTGAGCGATCGCATTGCATTAGTTACCGGAGCGGGTAGAGGAATTGGACGCGCCATCGCGTTGTCGCTTGGCGCGCAGCGAATGCGGGTGGCGATTACGGCACGTAGTACCGGGGAACTCGAGAGCCTGGCCGGTGAGATCGAAAACCAGGGGGGACANCCGCTCGTCCTGACCGCCGATTTATCTGATCGCGCGGTTCCGGCCGACATCGTGGCCCGGGTCACCGAGACCTGGGGATCGGTGGAGATACTCATCAACAACGCTGGAATTGGGAGTAGTCAAGATCCCAGACCACTGGTTGACTTCGATGATCAATTTTGGGATCTCAGCTTTTCGGTGAATGTTACGGCGCCCTATTTGCTGACCAAATTAGTGTTGCCAGAGATGATTCAAAGTGGCTGGGGCCGGATCATCAATGTGGCGTCGATCAACGCCAAGATTCCGTCTCTTCACGGCGTCGCGTACATCGCCAGCAAGCACGCTTTGGCAGGCCTTACCAAGGCAACTGCGAAAGAGGTAGGGGACAAGGGTGTCACCGCGAATGCGGTTTGTCCTGGGGTGACGGCGACGTTGATGAACGACAAGCGGTTGGAGTACGACGCCGGTCGCACGGGTAAGACGTTTGAACAGTTGGAAGCGGATGCCTCGCCGCTGGGGCGCCGGCTATTGCCGGAGGAAGTCGCAGCNTTGGCGGTGTTTCTATCCGGCGACGAGGCGGCGGCCATCAACGGGCAGTCATTTAACGTCTGTGGCGGAGTCTGTTTCAATTAGTGTCGTCCCGCGGTTCGCGGTGGACGGGACATCGTCTGTGGCGTCCTGGCGCTGCGATGTCCGGATCCGGTTGACTTCGTTTGTTCATCGCGGATCAGGTTGCTTGATTGCCCGGCGCGACCGGCGGGTCTTCCCGGGGGTTTTCGACAGCGGTGATGATCCTCAGTTGGGGAAGTGCTCGCTTGAGTTCGTCGCTGCGCCGATCGCTGACACGGGTTCTTTGCAACACTAGACGTTTCAGTGATTTCAAGGAGGTGAGTGCACCGACGCAAGTGTCACCGATCGATGTTTGGCTCAGATCGAGATCGACCAGGGCGCTCAATTGTCCCAGGGATTGGCCGGCGCCATCGGAAATTCTCGTACGACCGAGAAGCAGGACTCGAAGTTGTTTCAACGGTTGTAGCTGTTTCAGTCCGCGGTCGTCCGCCTGACTGCCGGAGAGATCGAGCCACTGGAGAGAGGGGCTGGACGCGAGTGACCCCAGGGAAGCCCCGGTGATACTCGTCTCGCTCAAGTTGAGATCCCTTAGCTCCCGAAGCACAGATCTTGGCTGGAATGTCTCGTCAGAAATACCCGTGCGGCGCAGGTTCAGCATCTGGATCGCCGGTATTCCCTCGACACTTAACCCAAGCAAATCAGGATTTTCACTCAGGTCAAGCGACCTCAGTCCGCTTGGTTTGGGGAACCGGAGGGTCCCCGCCAACCCCGTATTGCGCAGCCTAAGCGACTTGAGGGTTCCGAGTTGTGCCAGGTCGGCGATAGCGNGATTGGTTAGCTGTGTGCCGCTCACGTCAAGATCGACTAACGTGGTCAGGTGGCGGAGGTGACTTGCGCCGGCATCGGTAATACGCGTACCGTCCAACTGCAAGATTCTGAGATGCTTAAGNCTTGCCACGGAGGCTAGTCCGCGGTCGTTCACTGGCGCATCGGAGAGTACAAGCCGCTCTAATTCTGACAGTGCTTGCAGGTGAACGGCCCCCGTTCCGGTGACGTTGGTACGGTTGAGGAACAGGTCACGGAGGTTGGGAAGTCGACTCAGCGATCGCATCCCCTGGTCGCTGACGGGGCTTCCAGCGAGCCACAAATAGCGTAGGTACCTCAATCTTGGGAGCCGCTTCAGAAGACCGTCGGTGACNCGCGTCTTGGTGACGACAATTCGGGTAACTTGCCCTTTTTCGTTGCGGTGGATTTCGGACGGATCGAGGCCTAACTCGGCGATCGGACTGGTTGTCAAGAACAGGCGTATGTCGCCCGCAACCCAGGTGAGCCCACCGGTACACAACAGGAACGGCAGCAACATCACTAGCCAACGCTTCATGTTCGTGTCTCGTCGTGACGCCAGGGAGGATTCAAGTCGCCTCGTTCCGGGGAGTTCGCAGGAGATCGACGACGGTGATTCGAGTACCGCGGCGACTACCCGCGCTGGGCGTGGTCAGCGACCGCCCTCAGCAGACCATGGATCGATCAGGCGAAGTTGTTTGTTTTTCAGGTTGCGGTAACAGTCGGGTAGATCAAAGTGTGACAATACATCGGGCAGTAATGTCGCCAGCGGCCAGTTGTAGTACTCGNATTCGGCGACATCCGAATACGCCGTTAGGGGGTGTTTTANCGTAACTTGTTTNACCGAGGGCGATAGGAGCGCGGCGAAAGTAGCCGCTAGAGCGCCCCAGCCCTTTCCGAGCAAGTGCACGTCACGGTGGCCCAGTGATACCAACCAGTCGAGGACTCGTAGTACGTCAAACGTCTTCTGACCCAGGTAGGGGCGGTCCAGCATGAGGCTGTGAATTGCGTAAAAATAGTCGCTTCCGTAGGGCTCGTGGAAGGAACCCGGGTTACAGGTGCCCGGTTTGGATTCACCGATTCCGCGCACGTCACACGTGTAGCACGCGTGGTCAGAATACTGTTGGATGACTTCCCGAATCAGCGATTCCTCTCGGAGCTCTTCATCGCTGGAAAGATGCGCGACATACAACAGCGCTGGCTTGTTTGTTCGCGGCGGTCGCGAGTGCCAGCGCTCGCGCGTGAGTCGGTACACGATCGCATCGATGCCCGGTTCGGTTTCCACGCCGTAGGAGATTGCGTGGCGAGCCGGATAGCCGCGTGAGCCGAGGTGCCGCCAGATGTGGAATTCGGGTGCTGGTCCACGTTCGGTGGGAAGCTTGAGTACTGTCTGGATAGCGTGGCGGAGCGCATCGCCATCCACCCGGCCGCGGGCGGCGGTCAACTTGCGGGAAGTCTGGCGTGTAAAATCGAAAACCGTGCGTGTTCCGGGAAGCGCTGCCACCTGACCCGTGGGGGTGCACCGCAACGCGTCGTCCGGTTCGATTGTCAGGTCGTCCTCTCGAGGGAGGCGGTTGGAACCGGTAGCACGGTGAAACCACCCGTACATGGCTGTGCGGTTTTCTTTTGAAAAACCGTGGGTTGTGGGTCCCACAAACAGCCCGGTTTGGTCCTCGGCGCCGAGCAGTCGGTACAGTCGTTGCAACCGTCCGAAGGCCTCTTCGCTGCCACGTACATCAAAGAAGTCACGCTCCTTGGCGAGGATGAGCGTTGGTTTGGGTGCCATCGCGGCCAAAAAGTCATCGTGATCAAGACCGAGGGCCAAGACACGGGGGGGGCATTGTTCGGTGTCTGCGGGCAACTCATTTTCCAGATTGCGGCGGAACGTGGTCACAAAACAGGAGGGTGCTGCCATCGTCCAACGCGGTTCCAGACCGCACAGCCAGGTGGTCATCGTTCCACCGCCTGAGTTTCCGGTGACTCCCAGATGGCGCGAGTCGATTTCCTTGCGTGTCAACAGATAGTCCAGTGCACGGATTCCGTCCCAGGCCCGCCAGGTCCCGAAGAATTGGCCGACCAGGAACTGCTGATTGCCGGCGTAAAGGTGTTCTCGCGTTCCCGGTCTCAGTCGTGGCCGCCCGTCCGCCCCGACGTATTGCAGACGTTCACCTTGGCCGATGGGGTCGTACAGCAGGCATGCGTAGCCTTGCCGCGCCAGGCCTTGTGCGAACGACTGATAGGCCGGTTCGGCTTTGCCGTTCGTCGAATGTCCACAGGTTCCCACGATACCTGGCACAGGTTGTTTGATTTCCCGAGGGAGGTACAGATTGGCGGTCACCGGAAACCCGGGCCGGCTGTCAAAGATAATTTTTTCGATGCGGTGTGTGGCTCGCTCAAGGACTCCAGTGGTACGGGCGCACAGGGGCGTGCGGGGGGGAAGGGGGCCGAAGCACGCGCGGATCTTCTCGCGAACCTGTTGGATGTACGCCTCCGCGTCGGCCTGGTTCTGTAGTCCCTGTTTGACACGCACGTTCTGCTCTTCCAGTTGCCGTACCCGCCGCACGAAAAACGCATGGACCATGCGCGGAAACCGGTTCAACGGGGCGGGTTGGTTGGCGGCGGTGGCCGGCGCGGTTGCGGGCCATCCCAGCAACGGCAGTCCCGCCCAGTGCAAGAGCTGCCGGCGCGGCAGTCGAAAGACATTCGGTGCCGTGTTCATCGCGGATCTTCCCTGGCGAATGGGTGTTCCCTACATCGGTTTCCGGTCACGCGTACCGGCCACTTCCGCAGGGGCTGGATGCGGACGTCGGTGTGGTCGCGATCGTCAGCTCAGTCCCAGATCGGCGCCCACCACCTGCGCACAATTGTATCCGGGAAGTCCCGTAATGTTCCCACCCGGGTGGCAACTCGAGCCACAAAGATAGAGTCCCGGCAAGTGACCACGGTAGTTTCCGGCTCCCGGGAAGGGGCGGTGAGATCCAATTTGGCCCCGCTCAAAGGAGCCCACGAGCAGATCGCCATAGCGCATGTTGGGCAATGTCCGCTCGGTGTCGAGCGGACTCTGTGTGAACCAGTCATGCGGGGTACTGGGCAAGTTCGGAGCATATTCGCGCCACAGTTGCAGCAATTTATGTCCGTGCCCCCGTTTGAGCGTGTCCCAGCGGCCGGCGCCCCCCTGCACCTGGTAGGGAAGCTTCTCCCACATGAAGGCGGTGTGTTTTCCCGGGGGTGCTTGCGATGGATCGAATCGTGTTGGACTGGCGCCCCACATGACGCTAGGGGGTAACGTGCCCGCTTCGTGGTGCGCCAGCATGTCGTGAAACTGTTCCACTCGATCGAGTCCCAGAATGACCATCAGCGCGTCGTTCAGATGCGGCAATTGTTCGGCTGCTGCATACCGGGGCGGTTCGTCTAGATTGACGTACAGGGCAAATAGTGGTCCGAGCAAGTTGTATCGGTACTGCTCCGCTTTTCGTCTCCATCGAAGGGGTGTATCGCGTCGATCGAGCAGGTCCAGGAAAGTCTGCTGAGGATTCAGACTGGAGGCGACGAAGTCAGCCCGCAGCAGGTCGCCCGATACGGTTTCCACTCCGGCGACTCGTCCCCGTTCGACCAGAATCCTGCGTGGTGTCGTATCCAATTCGATGGCCCCACCGCTCTCGACGACTGCGGCGGCGAGCGCGCGGGCCAGTTGCTGCGACCCACCTCGGCACATTTGTGCGAAGCGATTGGCCGCGAGCAGCGCGGGGATGTGATGACCGAATCCGGGAAGCCGCAAGTCCACTTCTCGGAGGCCGTTAAAGAAGAGTAAGGCCGCTTTCACGGTCGGGTGTTCGAATTCTCGCTCGACAAATTCCAGTGGTGACAGACGACTCGTTGACAGCAGTAATCGGCCCGCTGCTGTCTGTTCCAATTGGCGGCGGCGCAGCTCGGGAGGCTGCGGCGGCGCCTGGGACTCCGGGACCAGGATGTCCTCGACAATTGGTTGAAATCGGTCGCGCCATTGGCGCAGGGTTTCTGCGTCCCGCCCGCTGATTTCGGCAAATGAGGCAATAGTTCGATTCGCGTCTCTCCACCATTCGAGCGAGCGCCCGTCCGGGCAGATCAGCGCCACGTTGAGTTCCGGCTCCAGGTAGTGAGCGCCGTGCCGCAGTAGTTCCAACTCGCTGTACCAGGGCAGTTCCGTAACCCCGCGGTGGAAAAAGGAGTGCGTGTTGTGCCAAAAACCAGAGGCTGCTGGAAATTCCGTGCTGGTCAACCCGCCGCCGACGGTGCCGCGGCGCTCGAGGCAAAGCGTGCGCAATCCCATCCGCCCCAAATAGGCCTGGAGAATAAGTCCATTGTGGCCGGCACCGAGAATAATGCCGTCATAGGGTTCGCTCATTGCTGCAGATTCCCGAGGGATCGTTGCGCCGTGCCGGCAGACCGCAAACCGTCTCGGCGATTGTCATTTGCCGGGGCGCTCCGTACCGTGAAACCGTACCGTGAAAAGCCGTACCGTGAAAAAGCCGTACCGTGAAAAAGCCGTACCGTGAAAAAAGTGCGAAAATCGGGGATCGCAAGGGCCATTTTTCTAGGTCGCTCCTTCGGATGCTCGCTGAACCATGGCTAAAACGGCTCGGGTTCGTGACGGGCGCCACGCTGGTCGACCGCGGCCACCATCATCTGGCGGATAGCGTNGAAGCGCGACCGTTCGGGCAACTCCTATCGGTTTCCGCACGGCGTCAACTGCGGACGGGCATGCTCTCACGCCGCAGGGTTTTGGCGGCTGCCGTTTCGGTTGCGCGTTCCAAGTCCTATCATAGATTCGATGACAAACACGGACTACGAATTCGACGTGCTGGTTGTTGGAGCGGGCCATGCCGGTACCGAAGCGGCTCTGGCGNCCGCTCGCATGGGCGCACGCACGGCATTGTTGACTACGAACCTCGATACCGTTGCCCAGATGAGCTGTAATCCGGCCATCGGTGGTGTCGGCAAGGGGCAAATTGTCCGTGAAATCGACGCCTTGGGCGGAGTCATGGGCCGGGCTATCGATGCCACCGGACTCCAGTTCCGGTTACTCAATCGCCGGAAAGGTCCCGCCATGCACAGCCCCCGGGCTCAGGCTGACAAGCGGGGCTATCAACTAGAAGTCAAACGGCTGGTCGAGTTGCAGGAGAACTTGCAACTGCGCCAAGAAGTCGTCGACGACTTGCTCACCGAGAGTCGTCCTGGAGGTGCGAAAGTCACCGGCCTGCGCGTGCGGGGAGACGCACTTTATCGGGCGCCACGGGTGATTCTCACGACAGGGACGTTTCTACAAGCATTGATGCACACGGGAGAGGCCCAGACGCCCGGCGGGCGCGCCGGCGAAGGAACGACAGCTGGGATCAGTGGGGCTTTGCACCGTTTGGGATTTCGAATCGAGCGATTCAAAACGGGAACACCGCCTCGATTGAACGGTCGGACAATCGATTATGAGCGGACCGAACAACAGCTGGGTGATGAGCGGCCCTCCCCCTTCTCCTTCCTCACCGACGAGCTCGCGGTGCGACAGTTGCCTTGCTGGATTACCCACACGACTTCCCAGGTCCACGAGCTCATTCGCCAGAATCTGGAACGAGCGCCGATGTACAGCGGGCAAATTCAAACGCGCGGTCCCCGCTACTGTCCCTCGATCGAAGACAAAGTCGTACGCTTTGCCGACAAAGAACAGCACCAGGTGTTTCTCGAACCGGAGGGGTGGCAGACCCAAGAAGTTTACGTAAACGGCATTTCGACCAGCTTGCCGCGCGATGTTCAGGACGCGATGTTCCGATTGATTCCGGGTTTGGAGAGAGCCCAGATCATGCGTTATGGCTATGCCGTGGAATACGATTTCTGCCCGCCCGATCAACTGCAGCCGACGCTAGAAACCAAGTCCGTGTCGGGGCTCTTTTTTGCGGGGCAGATCAACGGCACGACCGGTTACGAGGAAGCGGGTGCCCAAGGGCTCATCGCGGGCGCGAACGCGGTGTTGGGTTTGCGGCGGGCTTCGCCTTTCATCCTCCGCCGGGATCAGGCCTACATCGGTGTGCTGATCGATGACCTCGTGACGCGNGGTGTCGATGAGCCGTACCGGATGTTCACCAGTCGGGCAGAATTCCGTCTATTACTGCGGCAGGATAATGCTGATCGGCGGCTGACGCCAATCGCTCGAGAACTCGGGCTCGTCAACGCCGAACGCTGGGCCCGATTGAANNCAAAAGAGACGGAAGTGCGACGGGTGCAGTCGGTTTTGGATGCAAATCGGTACGACGGCGTCACCCTGTCGAAGTACCTCAAACGGCCCCAGATCGAATGGTCTGACGTTGTTGAGGTCCGACCCGAGCTGGCAGACGTTCCCCCGCTGGCGGCGCAGCAGGTCGTCTACGACGTCAAGTACTCGGGCTATATTCTCCGCCAGCAGCAGCAAGTGACCCGCCAGCGAAGGCTTGCCGAAAAGCGGATTCCGAGCGATCTGGAGTATCAGGATATCGCCCATTTACGTANCGAAGCGAGACAAAAATTGCGCCAGATCCGACCCATCAGTTTGGACCAGGCCAGCCGCATCAGTGGAATCACGCCGGCCGATGTGGCCTTGCTACTGGCCCATCTCGAGGGTCGCCGTCGGAGCCGTTGACGCCGCAGCTGCGAGTGGTTACTCGGCGCAACAGCACGCGATTCGAGGCCACTGACACAACAGGCAACGACTGGCAGCNCCGAGTCAAAAGCGATCGCAGAGGCTGTGGAAATCTGTAGGGATTACGATAATATTGACGCGCTTGACAGGATAGGTATAATCCTGGCGTCCGGTAAGATTGGTAATCTGGTTAGATGACCGATTGGTACCGCGATGATTGCTTTCAGCAGCCAAACTTGCGGTTTTGCACATTCGGTGTTGGGCTTGTTTCCGGCATCGGAGATAGGGACTAGCGACAACGTGGCGCATCACGGAGGTTTGGGGGNCTTGGGAAGAATTCACAGGATGTGATTCCGAGATTCCTAGGCTAGTCCAACCATCAGTCAGGAAGGATGGTCTCTCGCCATGACACAAAAGACGGTTTTTACTACTGGAGAAGCTGCCAAAGTCTGCAAAGTGAGTCAGCAGACCATTATTCGCTGCTTTGATAACGGCAGTCTGAAGGGGTTTCGAGTACCCGGCAGTCGTTTCCGGCGCATTCCGCGCGACTTGTTGTTTCAGTTCATGCANGAAAACGGAATCCCCACAGACGCCTTGGAGAGTGGCAAGCGGAGGGTGCTAATTGTCGACGACGACGAAGACCTGGTTGAATTGCTCGTCGACGTGTTCGAGCGAGATGCGAGGTTTGATATCCGCACCGCCAACAATGGCTTCGATGCCGGGATGGCGGTTAAGGAATTCCGTCCCGACCTGGTCGTTCTCGACGTAATGCTCCCCGACATCAACGGCAAGGAGGTCTGTCAGAAAATCCGCAGCGACAAGAGCCTCGCGGCGGTTCGGGTGATTTGCATTTCCGGCATGGTCGAGCAGGACAAAATCAACGACCTGAAAGTTGCCGGTGCGAACGAGTTTCTTCAAAAGCCGTTTACGGTAGACAGCCTGCTCGATTGCGCCTGTGACCAGTTGGGGATTGAGCGGATGGTAACGAGCTGATCGCCATGGTTGGTAAGTTCACCCTCATTGGGAACACCGTCTTGTCGGGTGCCTGCTTCTAGTCCTGAAAGATCGCGGCGCGTGGTATTGCGCTGTCAGGCTACGGGTCGTCCGGGAGTCGGGCAGTGTAATCAGGGACGATACGGTGGCGTACCAGCAGCTTCTACGGCTGTCACACGGTTCGCATCAATGGCGTTTTCCATTGGTCGCGGTTACCGCACAGAGAATGTTGGACGCGCTCCTGGCGGATGATTCCGCGACACGCGTCCAGATTCTCCAGCAGGCGGTCGAAAACGACCCGGCGCTGGCTCTCTGGGCGGTGTGCCAAATGCAGGCTACGGCGCTACCAACTCTCAACGAGGTGGCCCGTTGGTTGGCCGTGTGCCCGACGGGAGAGGCCAGCGCCGTAGCCGGCGCAGCGCAGCCTCGCGAATCGAGTGTTGCCGGCTGGGATCGACTGGCGCTGCGGTCGTTGAACCTTGCCGCACGGTCGTCCGCGCTGGGCGAGCAGTCGGTCGATCGCTCGCGCTGCCAGCTGTTAGGCTTGGTGCTCGACGCGCCGGCCTGGCTGTCGCAGTGCGGACCGCGCGTCACGCTGTCTGCGCGGGGAGGCAACCGTGGCTGTTTGCCGACCTGGTTGACCCGTCTTATCCGCGCGGTGCGCTTTGGCAAGCGCCCGGGTCCCACAGCCGCTGTCGTCCGACAGGCGGTCGCCGATTGGGAGCGAGGTGAAGTAGATCGGATCGCTGCGAAATCGCGGTCCGTCGCTAGTTGGCGTGTCGTCGAATGCGACGAGAACATTCAGGCGGCGAGGCGGCTCGCATGTCTGACGAGGAAATTGACCCGTCTGGAGCAGTTGGAAAACGATTTTGATACCCGGCTGCGCGAAGAGAAAGTTGCCGCCTTGAAGGAATTTGCCTATGGCGCCAGCCATGAGTTGAACAATCCGCTGGCGAACATCTCCTCCCGCGCCCAAACGCTGTTGCGCGACGAAGACGACCCGGAACGCTGTCGTCGCCTGGCGTCGATTAACACTCAGGCTTTTCGCGCCCATGAGATGATTTCCGATTTGATGTTGTTTGCCAGGCCACCGGCGCTGCGGCTCATAGAAACCGACCTCGTGGGAGTACTACAGCGTGTCGTGGATGAGTTCGCCGAAGCGGCTCGGCAACAAGGAACCGAGTTGCGGATGATTGCCAATACCCCGATTCCTGCAATCTCGGTCGATGCCGATCATCTGACGGTTGCTCTGTGCGCGCTTTGCCGTAACGCGTTGGAGTCGCTGGTCAGTGGTGGCCAGGTATTGATCGATGGTCGATTCGTCTCTTCCTCTACGCGTGTCCCGCTGGGGTTGGGGCGCGGCGATCAGGTGTGCATCTCGGTATCCGACGACGGGCCTGGAATTGCGCCGGAAGTCCGGCGACATTTGTTTGATCCGTACTTCTCGGGGCGCGAAGCGGGGCGAGGCTTAGGGTTGGGTTTGTGCAAGACATGGCGCGTGATCGATGAACACGGCGGCTTGATCGAGGTAGAAAGTGGCGAGACTGCTGGCGCGACATTTCGCTTGTGGTTGCCATACGCCTCCGCTGAAGATTCTCTACAGCAAGCCAGCTAGCGGGTCGCCAGCGGTCGTTTCCTGGCGCTGTGTGGGACGCCCCTGTTACCGATTGCCACCACCACGTCCGGAGTGCTTCGTATGACGTATGGAATCTGGAGTTTGCTACCGCCGCTGGTTGCGATTGTGCTGGCGATGGTGACGCGGCGGGTCGTTCTCTCGTTGGGCGTCGGAGTTTTCGTTGGAGCTTTAATTCTCTCGGGGGGAAACCCGCTGTTGGCGACCGCCCGTTCACTGGAATCGTACCTCTGGAAGAGCCTGGCCGACGAACAGCATCTACGGGTGTTTGCTTTTACCCTGCTGATGGGGGCGATGATCGGTGTGATTCATCGATCTGGCGGGATGCACGGAATCGTAGATCGCCTGGCGCCGTGGGCGCGGAACCGTCGTGGGGGGCAGCTCTTGACATGGTCCCTGGGACTGGTGGTCTTTATCGACGACTACGCGAATTCGCTGTTGTTGGGGAACACCATGCGGCCGTTGACCGATCGGTTGCGGATTTCTCGCGAAAAGCTGGCCTACCTTGTCGACTCGACCGCGGCGCCCGTTTCTGGGCTGGCGCTGATTTCGACCTGGGTCGCGGGAGAAATCGGCTCGATCGAGGAGGGATTCCGGCAACTCTCAGGCTCCCCGCCAGACATCGATGGACTGGCCTATTTTGTCGAGACGATCCCCTACCGGTTCTATGTCTTGTGGTCTCTACTGCTGGTGCCCCTGGTCGCTCTGTTGGGGCGTGATTTCGGACCGATGTTAGCGGCGGAAAGACGAGCCATGGGGGGGGACGTNTCGGGGCGTCTCAAAGACGACCAAGCACCCGATTCGCTCGCCGGTCCAAACGCCGGAAAACCGCGACGCTGGTCCAATGCGGCAATTCCTGTGCTGGTTACGGTGGTGGTGGTGATCGTGTTGCTGGTCATGACCGGCCGGAAAGAATTGGCAGATTCTCCTCCGACCGAAAACTTGCTCCTGTACACCATTGGCAGCGGCGATTCGTATCTGGCGCTGGTCTATGGGTCGCTCGCGGGTCTAGTGGTCGCGAGTGGGCTCGCCTGGGGTCAGAGTCTGTTGACGATTGTCGAAATCCGCCAAGCCGCAGCACAGGGTGCGCGGCTGGTAGTCCCCGCGCTGATCATCCTGTGGTTGGCATGGGCGGTTTCCCAAATCACCGATGAGAAACACCTCGGAACCGCCGTGTTTCTAGGTGGCTTGTTGCAAGGCGCGATCGACCTTCGTTGGATGCCCACAGTCGTATTTGTNATCGCTTCTCTGGTCGCGTTTTCAACTGGGACCAGCTGGGGCACGATGTTGCTNCTGATGCCGATCGTGATCGGTGTCACCTTCGAGATGTTGACCAACTCGACGGTTTCTGCTGCCGGAGACCCTTTGTTGGTCGCCGCGGTTGGGAGTGTCCTGGCGGGTTCGATATTTGGTGATCACTGCTCACCCATCTCCGATACGACCGTTTTGTCATCGCAGGCCAGCGGGTGTCACCACGTCGAACACGTGAGGACCCAGTTGCCGTACGCGCTGTCGGTCGCCGCGGTTTCAATCCTCTGTGGGACGATACCGGTGGGGTTTGGGGTGAGCGTTTGGTTCGTGCTGCCCGTGGGCAGCCTCGTCTTGATCGGTTTGTTGTTGCTGGCCGGACAGCCGGTGGAGGCGGAATCGCGGGCCGCCGTGACTGCGAAAAGTGGGCGGGGCGAGTAGCGTCCAGGGAGCGAGTCCGCTGTGGACGGTTGCCCGGCGAATGGGAGCCCTGCCGTTAGCTCACCCCGCGGCGCTGAAGCTCTTGCACCACATTGCGAACAATTCGAGTGATCTCGTCTTGATCAGCGGGTTCGCCGACAGGGCAGCCACCTACCGGTTCACCCGTAAACCCCTCGGCGGCGAGCAAGCACTGCAATTGATCGCTCAGAATGCTCAGGTCGGCTTGCTGGTCCGACGACTGAGGCTGGCGACCGCGTCCGGTTTCGATGCCACGTAAACGCAGCGCGGCGCGAAAACCCTCAGGAAATTCGGAGTCATTGATCATGGCATCGAATAGGATCAGTAATCGGTATTGCAGATCACGGGCCTGTTCCAGTTGACCGTTGACCGTGAAGTCATAGAGCTTGCGGGTGATTTCGGGCACCACTCCACTGGCGGCGTTCGTTCCGCCATCGCAGCCGATCAAGAGCATCGGCATCAGAGCTGCGTCCCACCCGGTGAGAAACGCAAAATCGGGATGGCTGGGACGTACCGCCGCGATCATCCTCATCATATGGGGTAGGTCGCCTGACGAGTCCTTGATCGCGGCCACACGGGGGCACTCGTCGGCTAATCGCTGGACGGTCGCGACGTCGATCGGCGACGCGAACATTGGGATGTTGTAGAGCGTTACATCGATGGGTGAATGGTCGGCAATTTCCTTGAAGTACGCGTATACGCCGGGTGCGCTGAGTCGATAATAAAATGGGGAGACGATGGCGACGGCGCGGACTCCGAGTTCGTGATAATTCTCGCACGCGCGAATCGTCTCTCGCGTGTTGGCTTCGGCTGCCCCGGCCAGGATTGGCACTCGGCCAGCGGTCTGGTCTGTCACGATCTCGATGATTCGGCGTCTTTCCTCAGCAGTGAAACGCACAAATTCACCCGTCGATCCATTAGGGTAGAGTCCGTGGACACCGCGTTCGATGAGCCAGTCGACGTATTTGCGCAATTCGCGTTCGTCAATGTCGCCACGATCATCGAGTGGTACGATGTTCGGTGTGAAAATGCCGGCCAGGCGTTCGGGTTTAGACATGGTGTGTAGGGCTCAAACAGTGGAGTGACCGATCGGTGTGCTGCGGTTTCTCGAATCGGCGCAACCCGCAAAAATGGGAATGACCGAATCGGAGAGGATCAGCGCCGCTGCAACGACTTGTAGAATCATAGCTCAGGTTATCGCACACGTCAGGCATTTTACCGTGACGGATCCCANTCTAGAAANAGGTGATGGATCGGTGGAACCACCACTGGAAACATCCCACAAAGTCAGCCGAGGGGCGTTNCTGACAGGTGNCGGGTTCATGTTGCTGCTGTGCCTGTACGGCTGGTTGTTCGCAGCCACCGAGGTATTTTCCGGCGGCGAACTCAGGGCTAGCCCGCTGACGCGATTCGACCTGCAGGTTCTGTTAGTGGGCAACCCAGTGGAATCGATCGCCGGCTGGTACGCAGGAGACATCGACCATTTTGGTATCCGGTGGCGTCTGGGCGTGCTGCTGTTGGGCGGTTTACTACTGGGGTCCGCGCGATGTCTGGGGCAGCAGTTGTTGGCCCGGTCAGAAGATGTGTGCGGTCTGACACGATTGGAGCAGGTCGTCTTCTCCACCACCCTGGGAATGGGCGTATTCTCACTGTTTACCCTGGCGGTGGGCCTCGCCGGCGGCCTGCAGCAGCGGTGGCTGTTCTGGTTGGCCGTCCTGGCACCCCTGGTGTGGAGCGCCGCAGACCGGTTTCGGCCTCACGCACGCGTCCGGGCGGGGGCGACGGTTGCACCGCTGCGCGGGAGTGGGCCGGCCGGACTAGCTGTCTGGCTAGGTGTACCGTTTGTGGTTTTTATCCTGCTGGGTGCGGCGCTACCGCCCTGGGAATTCGATGTGTGCGAGTACCACCTCCAAGTTCCCAAAGAGTGGTTCCAGCAGGGGCGCATCACTTTCCTGCCGCACAACGTCTACGGGAACATGCCGATGGGCGCCGAACTGCATGCGCTGATGGGAATGGCGCTCCTGCCCGGCACCGACAGCTGGTGGTGGGGAGCGTTGGTCGGCAAAGTGGTGATGGCGACTTTCGTACCGCTGACGATGTTGACACTGCTCGCGGCTGGCCGCCGGTTTGCCTCCGCCGAGTCCGGTGTCGTGTCCGCGCTGGTGTTTGTCAGTACGCCCTGGGTTGCCTATGTATCGATGGCGGGCCTCGTCGAAGTCGTGTGGGGCTGCTATCTCACTTTGGCGGTGTACGCCACACTGCTCTGGTCGGGCGTGGGAACTAACCGAGCGCGTACTGCGGAGGACCGCCAGACAGATCGCGATTGTGCCGCGCTCGGTGATCGCCGGGTGGGGCCTCTGATGTTGGCGGGTGCCATGGCCGGGATCGCGGCCAGTTGTAAGTACCCAGCACTGCTGCTCGTGGTGTTGCCGTTGGCAGTTTGGGTACTCTCATCACGTCTGCGTCTCGATTGGAAACCGTGTGCTTTGTTCTTGACCGCCGCATTCGTCTTCACCGGACCTTGGTTGGCCAAGAACTGGCTGCTGGCCCGCAATCCGGTTTACCCGTTGCTGGGGACCGTTTGGGAGGGTCGCGACCGATCTGTGGACAGCGATTCACGGTGGCGCAAAGCGCATGCCACTGGCGCGCGCTCGATCGACGAGCTCGGTCGGGCGGCGAGCCGTCTGTTGTGGAAGAGTCGTTGGCAGAGCCCGCTGCTCATCCCGCTGGTGGCCGTGGGGCTGTTTGCGGTGCCGGGCCGCCGGTGGGCGCTGTGGTTGTTGACGTTTGCCGCCCTCTACCTCGCGTGCTGGTGGCTATTCACACATCGTATCGATCGCTTCTGGGTTCCGTTGTTGCCGATTCTGGCATGGCTGGCGGGCCTAAGCGCCACCTGGGCACAGCGACCGGTCTGGATGTGGACGGTGCGGGTGGCGGTGGGTGGGGGGCTGCTGTGGACTTTGCCCTGGGTGACATCGGGTCTGATCGGAGACCACCGCGTGCTGACCTCGTTGGAGAAATTGCGCAGTGGGCAGATTCCTCCGCTGTCCGGAAGGTCCCCCAGTTGGCGTGCTTTTGAGTACCTCGGCGACCATCTTTCCCCCGGAAGCCGAGTGCTGCTTGTCGGCGAGGCGCGGGTCTTCCAAGCTCGGTTTCCAGTGCTGTACAACACTTGTTTCGACGACTGCCGGCTCGAGCAACTTTGGGCCCACAAGTCTCGATCCGAGCGGATCGTGGCGATCCGCGACGCGCGTATTACGCACATCCTGGTCCATTGGGGTGAGCTCCAGCGCTATCGATCCCTCGGCAACTACGGCTATTCCGGCTTTGTGACGCGGTCGCGCGTACACGAGGCGTGGGTCCGCGAGCAGGGTCTGCTGCGCCCCTTGTCGACCGGCTTACCAACGCAGATTATCGAGCTGTTTCAAGTTCAGCTGGAGTAGACGAGCGGGTTCCGCGGTCCGCAGCCGCGTCCGGCTTGCTGGCCGATTGGTGCGGAATTCTGGCTTCAGATGCTGTCATGGCGGTTGACAGTAAAGAGGCTGGAACTTTACGATGGCCTGTGGCCAAAGCAACAGAGCAGCCGATCGGTTTTTCCTACAAGACGGGCACATAAAATGGCCGTTCCAAAGCGGAAACACTCCAATTCACGGACGGGAAAGCGTCGGTCTCATGGGGCCAACGGCCTCCGCTACGTCACCCGCGAAAAAACCCGCGACGGTCAAAACTACCGCGTTCAGCTTACGGAGTGTTCTCAGTGTCGAACCGCTATCCCCACACATGTGGTGTGCCCCAATTGCGGTGGGTATGGCGGCCGGACGACCTACCGTTCGGTGGTCGACATGACAGATTGAGGCCGCTCACCACCGGTACCGCGAGCGACCGATAGGCCGATCGGCGTCGGTCCCGAGCGGGATGTCGATTGGACGGTCGGTTCGACGCGGGTCGGTTCCCCTCTCGATTTCTGTGAGGCATGCATTGAACGGTCATGCGTTTCTGTTTCCGGGTCAGGGCGCGCAGACTGTCGGTATGGGCCGCGCGATTGTGGACGCGTACCCGGTCGCTTCAGCCTTGTTCGATCGCGCCGCCGACGTGCTCGGTTACGATTTGGCCGAGCTCTGCTTTGAAGGTCCCGCAGAGAAGTTGGATTCGACGGTTTTTAGTCAGCCGGCGTTGTTTGTTTGCAGTCTGGCTGCGGTCGAGCAACTGCGCCACGCCGCCGGCGACCTGATCTCCGGCTGCCAGGCGGCCGCTGGTTTGAGTTTGGGTGAATACACGGCTTTGGTGTTTGCTGACGTCATGGATTTCGAGACAGCGCTGGCGGTTGTGCAGCAGCGCGGAGAGGCGATGCAGGATGCGGCCGACGCGGTGCCCAGTGGCATGGTTAGCGTGTTAGGCCTGGCGGCCAACGAGGTCGAGAAACTGTGCGCAGCAGCACGGGTGTCCGGTGGAGTATTGGAAATCGCGAACTTGCTGTGCCCGGGGAACATCGCGGTATCCGGTGACCGCGCTTCGTGCGAAAAAGTCGCAGAACTGGCCGCAGATTTTGGTGCGATGAAGGCCGTTCCACTCGCCGTGGCAGGCGCTTTTCACACCTCGATAATGCAGTCCGCTGTGGATCGTTTGACCGCTGCGCTCTCCGCGGCGGCGCTGCGCTCTCCGCGGATTCCCGTGATCTGTAATGTGGATGCCCAGTCGCACGACGATCCCGAAGTGATTCGCGACCTACTCATCCGCCAAGTGGTTGCCCCGGTGCGTTGGGAAGAGTCGATGCGGCGCCTGATTGATGACGGCTGTTCCCGGTTCTATGAGTTGGGACCGGGTCGGGTCTTACGAGGTTTACTGCGGCGTATCGATCGCAAGATTGACTGCACGAATGTGACTTGCTGATTTGGGGGATGCTGATGTCCGTTGATGGTTCCTGTGGACTCGCTGTCGATCTGTCGGGGCAGGTGGCGATCGTCACCGGCGCTTCTCAAGGATTGGGACGCTCGATGGCGGTCGAACTGGCTCGCAGCGGTGCGCAAGTCGCCTGCGTGGCTCGCAATCTCGAGAAGCTCGAGGAAACGGTCGGCGTGATTGGGGCGGCTGGCGGTCGAGCGGAAGCGATGGCTTGTGATGTGCAGGACCGCAACGGAATCGACCAGTTGGTGGACGGAGTCAGCCAAAAGTGGGACCGTCTGGACATTCTCGTCAACAACGCGGGGATTACCCGCGACACGCTGTTACCGCGGATGAGCGATGAGGAATGGTCGGACGTCATCAATACCAACCTGACAGGCACCTTCTACTTTAGCCGCGCCGCCTCCCGTTTGATGATGCGACAGCGGTCCGGCCGCATCATCAATATCTCGAGTGTGTCGGGTTTGATCGGCAATCCGGGCCAGACGAATTACTCCGCTGCGAAGGCGGGAATNATTGGACTGACGCGCAGTCTGAGCCGTGAGTTAGCCGGTCGGAAGGTGACGATCAACGCCATTTGTCCGGGCTTCATCGAAAGCGAAATGACCCAGGCGTTGGGGGATAGTGTGTTGGCAGAAGTCCGCAAGCGGATCCCTGCCAAGCGCCTGGGAACCCCAGAAGATGTGGCCGCCTGTGTCCTGTTCCTGGCGAGTTCTGCGGCGTCTTACATTACTGGCCAGGTGTTAACTGTGGATGGTGGGATGACCGGCTAGCTAGTGAGCATTGTTCTACACGAATTCCGCTGGCGCCTGGCTTGACCGGGGTAGTGAAGTTCACCTATTCTGTAAAACTTGCGACCTGCGTGTCGTTCTTGTGGTAACAACCAAGTGCAAGGGCCCCCTTCTCGCTGAGCGGGCCGTTCATTCAGATAGGAGGGTCTGCACGGTGTCGTCATGCGCTGAACGTGTCATTGAAATCGTGGCGGAACAACTGGGTGTCGATAAGGCGAAGGTGACTGCAGAAACTCACTTTGTGGATGATCTTGGCGCTGATTCGTTGGATACCGTCGAACTCGTGATGGAACTCGAAGAGGAATTTGGAATCGAGATTCCGGATGAGATGTCGGAGAAGATCACGACCGTCGGTCAAGCGACCGAGTTCATTGAATCCCAGCAGAAATCATAGTCTAGTCGCGTGATCCTATGAAACGACGCGTCGTCGTAACCGGGATGGGTGTCATCAGTTCGTTGAGCCATGAGGTCGAAGACCTCTGGCAACGTGTTTGCGCTGGTGAGAGCGGAATCCATCACGTCAAGCTCTTTGATGTCTCCGACTTCAAAGTCAAGATTGGCGGGGATATCTACGACTGGGACCCGAGCGGTTCTCTGGCTGCAAAGGAAGCCAAGCGGGTCGATCGGTTTTCCCAATTTGCAATGGTCGCTGGTGCATCCGCCATCGAAGATTCCGGATTGGATTTTAGCCGCGAAGACGCCTATCGATGTGGTGTAATTCTCGGTTCCGGAATCGGCGGGTTGAACGAGATGCAGGAACAGGNGGTGCGTCTGGACTCCAAAGGCCCNGACCGTGTCTCTGCCTTTACCGTGCCTAAGATGATGATCAACGCGGCCAGTGGGAACCTGGCGATCCAACATGGATTGCGGGGGACCTGTTATGCCGTTGCGACGGCCTGTGCCAGCGCCTCCAACGCTATGGGTGACGCACTACGGGTGATCCGGCAGGGCCAATGCGACGTTGTGCTTACTGGCGGCAGCGAAGCGGCGTTCACTCAAGTTGCGCTGGCCGCGTTCCAGAACTGTCGCGCCTTATCGATGCGCAACGACGACCCAGCGGCTGCCAGCCGACCGTTCGACAAGAATCGCGACGGCTTCGTGTTCAGCGAGGCGGCCGGTTTACTGGTGTTTGAAGAGTTGGAGCATGCGATCAAACGGGATGCCCGGATCTACGCCGAGGTTTTGGGTTACGGTTCCACGTGCGATGCAGGTCATATTACGCAACCCTCGGTCGACGGGACGGGAGCTTCCCGTGCTATGTCCGAAGCACTTCGCGATGCCCAGGTGGAACCGAGCCAGATCGATTACATCAATGCGCACGGAACCTCGACTCCGCTGGGGGACAAGGCGGAGACGCTCGCCGTCAAGCACGTCTATGGAGACCACGCCTATCGGCTGGCGATGTCGAGTACCAAGAGCCAACTCGGGCATTCGCTGGGAGCCAGTGGCGCCGTCGAACTGGTGGTCACCATCAAGGCGATTGAGCACGCCCTGGTTCCGATGACGATGAACCTGGACACGCCTGATCCGGACTGTGATCTTGATTACACGCCNAATCAATCGAAAGAGCGGCAATTGTCGATCGCGATGAGCAATAGTTTCGGCTTTGGCGGACACAACGCGTCGCTCGTGATTGGAAAGTTGTCGAACGGTGCTTAACCGGCCCGTGCGTTGGCTGATCTCAGTGAGCCCAAACTACCACCGAGCGCCCATTCGTCGAAATCGGTGAATCGGGATTGTCGCGCCATACGAAGCGGTGACCAGAGCCGGTTTCGCTGGTTCCTGGGGCGGGAATATCTTAAACTAGACAGTTGTCGGTGGTTTCCAAAGGACGGGACTCGCTGGGCTGCGATCGCGTGAATTCTCGCCGGTTGCGATTCGGTGCGCCGTTTGGCGGTGGGCTGGAGCATCGGTCGCGGTGGTGGGCGGCGATCGCCTCCTATTTGCTGCCAATGGCTCTGCCAGACAACCGGGCTCGTTTTGATCCCGAATCTCCGTTGCCGGAAAGGCTGGGCTGGAATGATCGAGATCCTGGGTTCGCGACGCCGTTTGTGCGGTGGCATCACGCGCCGAGACTGGCTGCAGATCGGCGGCTTGGGAATGCTAGGTTTGCGTTTGCAGGACTACCTCGGGTTGCGTCGCCTACAGGCGTCATCTGCATTACCGGCGTTCGGCAAGGCCAAGTCTTGCATTCTATTATTGCCTTACGGTTCGCCTCCACAGCACGAGACGTTCGACCCCAAGCCGGAGGCCCCCGAGGAGGTGCGTGGGGTCTATAAACCGACCTCCACGAGCGTGACGGGGATCCAGATCTGCGACGGCTTGCCGCGGATCGCCAAGGTGATGGACCGGCTGACCGTGATTCGTTCGATGACGCACCCGTACCCGCTGCACTGCACGGCCTACGTGACGAGCGGAATCCCGGATTACACGCCCGAATTGGAGACCCGACCTCGCGATCCGAGGCATTGGCCGTACATCGGTTCGATCGTCGACTATGTCGAAGAACGGCGCGCCGCCCAGGCGGCGATTCCACGCAACATCGCGCTCCCCTGGAAGATGAACTCACGAGGCGGCGAAGCCGCTTCGGTCGAAGCGGGCCCGTACGCTGCTTTCCTCGGCCGCGCTTATGATCCGGTGTTGACCGATTTTACGGATGAGGGTGTGCGCGAGATCGTCAAACACCGTCCGTACGGCAGCAAACATCAGGTCAAGGACCCCTATGCAGGCATCGACCCGGNGGCGCGGTTTTCGCTGCGGGGAGTCGAACTCGCCCGACAGGTGACGCTCGATCGGCATCGGCGCCGCCGTTCGTTGCTGGAACAATTTTCCGCAGCCCGGCGAGCCCTCGATGACCGTTACGCTACACGGAACCTGGATCGTTTTCGCCGGATGGCGTATTCCTTGTTGGCGTCTCCGCAAATTAATCGGGCCTTGGATGTACAGCAAGAGACGACCCAAACACGAGAGAATTTTGGAATGACACTGTTTGGTCAATCGTGCCTTGTCGCGCGACGATTGATCGAAGCGGGTGGAAAATTTGTGACGGTGTTTTGGGACGAGTACGCTTATCTGAACACCGACTGGGACACGCATTGGAATCAGAACCACCGACTCAAAGGCTGGTTATTGCCAGGTTTCGACGCTGCCTTTTCGGCCTTGATTTTGGATCTGGAACAGCGCGGTCTACTCGACGAAACGCTGGTGGTGTGGATGAGTGAGCACGGGCGGACACCGCGCTTCAACGGGAACGCCGGGCGTGATCATTGGTCGCGTGTCTACTCGATCGCGATGGCGGGGGGCGGTATCCAAAAGGGTCAGGTGATCGGTCGCAGCGACGCTCTGGGGGGTGATGTTCTCGATCACGGNGTCTCCCCAAAGGACATCTTGGCAACGATCTTGCATTTACTGGGGATCGACGCGCATACGACAGTGCCAAATCGAGTTGGACAACCGATGCCCGTGGCAGGCAAAGGACAGGTACGCTATGAGTTGTTTGCTTAAAGATGGTCGGCTGTGCCTCTGGTTGTTTTGCGAGGGATCGTGAAACGAGCGGATGCGCGCGTTGCGCCGATCGGTGACACACCAGAATCCGGATTGTGACTTGGAGTCGATTCATGGACTGCCCTTCACCAGCCAGCCGTNATCNGGGGCGTTCGGACCGCCGCGCGTTTCTAGAAGATGCGTTTTGCGGTTTTGGTGGTATGGCGCTGGCGAACGTACTGGGCGACCGGCCAGCAGTCGCCGGAGATCCGGGCCCGCTGGCCTCGAAGCCTCCCCACTTCCCCGCGCAGGCGCGTTCGGTGATCTTCTTGTTTATGGCGGGTGGGCCCAGCCATCTGGAGACATTTGACCCGAAACCGCTGCTCAACAAGCTTGCCGGCCAGCCTCGCCCCAAGGAATTTGCCGCCGCCAAGTACCAGCAGATCAAGCCCGATGCAAAACTGCTCGGGGTGCGCAGGAAGTTTCTCCGGGGAGGGCAATCGGGCGTGCCGATTTCCGATTTGTTTCCCCATACAGCGCGATGTATGGACGACATCGCAGTGCTCCGGTCCTGTTACGGTGACAAGGTTGTGCACTCGGCGGCTCAATACGAGTTGTTCAGCGGGCGCACGGTTCCCGGCTTTCCCAGTATGGGGTCGTGGATCACGTTTGGGCTAGGTAACGAGAGCGACTCGCTGCCCTCCTATCTGGTCTTGCCTGACCCTGATGGAGCGCTGCCGGCGGGGCTGCCAATGTATGACAACGGATTTCTGCCGTCGCCATTTCAGCCGACGATGCTGCGGCCCGGCAAGACCCCCGTTCGTAACCTCACCATGCCGACCGGCACGTCTCTCTCGCAGCGCCGCCAGACGATCGAGTTGATACGGCAGTTGAATCAGCTCAGCCTGGAACCGGAGGACGACGAGTTGACGGCCAGGATCGCCGCGTTTGAACTTGCGTTCAAGATGCAGACCGAGGCGCCCGAGGTGTTTGACCTGTCAGGAGAGACCCAGGATACGCTCGATTTGTACGGCGTAGCCAGAGAGCCGACCGACGACTATGCGCGCCGCTGCCTACTGGCTCGCAGAATGGTGGAACGGGGTGTCCGTTTCATGGTTGTGGTTTCTGGTGGGGGCGGTGGAAATCAGCAGTGGGATGCGCACGGTGACATCGAAGAAAACCACTTGCGCATGGCCGCCCAAACCGATCGGCCGGTTGCCGGACTGCTCACCGACTTGAAACGACGCGGCCTGCTCGACACGACGTTGGTGTTGTGGGGTGGTGAGTTTGGACGTTCTCCCGAGGCGCAGGGCGGCAAGGGGCGAGATCACCACAACGTGGGCTTCAGCATGTGGCTGGCTGGGGGCGGCGTGCAGGGGGGACAGGCCGTTGGCGCAACCGACGCAATCGGTTTACGCGCCGTCGAAGAGCCCTACCATTTCCGAGATATTCACACCACGATCTTGCATCAAATGGGGCTCGATCAGGACGAACTCAGTTACCTCCATCAAGGGCGCAAAGAACGACTCACGTTGGTACACGGCAGCGTGATCGAGAAAATCCTCTGACGCGGTTTCGCGGAGTGACGTTTGTGGGTGTTCGACCGCCACCAAGACCGACTTTGCAGCACGATTACTATCTGGTCATCGACCTGGAAGCGACGTGCTGCGATTTGAATAATCTCCCCAGATCGCAAATTACGATTCCAAAGTACGAGACCGAGACGATTGAAATTGGGGCCGTCATGGCGGACGCTCGCACGTTCGAGTCGGTCGCACAATTCTCTACCTTTGTGCAGCCTATTCGCAATCCCCAGCTGACGGAGTTTTGCACACAACTCACAACGATCCAGCAATCCGATGTGGCAGGTGCGCCGCTGTTTCCACAAGCGCTTGCGGAGCTGGTCAGTTGGGCGGACAATTATCCACGACACTTGTTCTGCTCGTGGGGGAACTACGACCGCCGACAGTTCGAGCAGGACTGTTTCTTCCACCGTGTTGACTATCCGTTTCGCGGAGGGCACCTGAACCTCAAGTTCCAGTTTACCGAGCAACACCAGCTCTCAGAGCATTGCCATATGGAAGCAGCGCTAAAGCGCACCGCGTTGACGTTCATAGGAACGCACCATCGCGGAATCGATGACGCACGAAACATGGTACGAATGCTCCCCTGGGTATTCGGAAATGAGCCATTGCCGCGGTCGCGCTGAACCTCGCGAGTGGGTCGCGCGGGGGGCCTTTCCAGGGTGCAGACTTCCTTTTCCGGGGGGCCTCGGTTAGAGTCTCGTCCATCGCGGTAGGCCTTGACGGTCCAGTCCGCTTTTTCGAATTCTGTCATCGGGAATCAGCAATGAGCGAATCGACGTCCACGTCGCAGGCCCCTCCGTCAGGTGAGGGTGTGGAGGCTCCCCCCGTCACGATCCCAGGAATTCTCCGTCGATTGGGGCCGGGATTGATCATTGCCGGTTCGATCGTTGGTTCCGGCGAGTTAATCGCCACCACGGCGGTGGGAGCAGAAGCGGGATTTGTGCTGCTGTGGCTGATCTTGATCGGCTGCGTGATCAAGGTTTTTGTGCAGGTCGAGTTTGGCCGTTTTTCGGTGACCGGCGGCGGGACCACGATGGATGGCTTATCCCAGGTGCCGGGTCCACGCGTCCGTGGCCATGGCAACTGGATCGTCTGGTACTGGTTCGTGATGTTCTTGTTCAGTTTGATGCAGCTGGGGGGCATCGTCGGTGGGGTCGGCCAGGCGCTGTCGATCAGCGCGCCGATCAGTCACTACGCTGGCAGCTACAACGGCTATGTGGAACTGGAGACGCAGTTGCACGTCAAGCACGCGGAACTGGCCATGATGGAGCGTCGCGCTGATGCGGAAGCTGACGGCCAAAGCGAACAGGATAGAGACGATCTCCGCAAGGAGATTTTTCAGCTCGAGGTCGATCGCTTACCGGCGCTTCAGGAAATCAAAGAATTAGAGGCTGAGGGACTTACTGACGGCGACGCTCGCCAGCGCATCCAGAACGAACTGCAGTCCGTCGCCCGCGCTCTGGCAAGTTTCAAAACCCTCCAAGACGACAGTCCCCAGCGGGAGGAGTTTGTGGCCGGTTTGCGCCCGCTCGCGATGGCGAATGTCGCTCTCAAACAGGCGGTAGATGAGCTGGCTGCCGATCCTCAGAATACGACCGCTGCGGCGGCCCGGGATCAGCAGCGGGAGGAAATCGCCAAACTCGATGGTGGTGTTCGACAACTCGGGGCGGATGTGGGTTCCGCCGCCCTGGTCGACGTGTACCTGGAGATGCGCAACGCAAAAAAACCACAGGCGCCAGCCGATGACAAATGGTGGGCAACGATCATTACCGCGATCACGGTGGTAATCCTGGTGGTTGGTCGGTACGGTTTCATCCAGTCGTTTTCGACCGCCATGGTCGGTGCGTTTACCTTGATCACCGTGGTGAATCTACTGATGTTGCAGTCGAGCCCCTCGTGGGGCGTCAGTCTCGCCGACATTGTGGATGGAATCCGCTTCCGTTTGCCGTCTGCTCCACCCGGTTCAGGGTTGAATCCGATCGAGACGGCATTGGGCGCATTTGGCATTATCGGAGTGGGTGCGAGTGAGTTGATCATCTACCCCTACTGGTGTCTGGAAAAGGGATACGCCCGCTTTACCGGGCCCCGCGACGATTCGCCTGAGTGGGCCGACCGGGCCCTCGGTTGGATGCGCGTGATGCGCTGGGATGCCTGGTGCTCGATGGTGGTTTACACGTTTGCGACGATCGCTTTTTATCTGCTTGGAGCGGCGGTACTGAATCGCACCAATCTGAATCCAGGGGGTTCGGAGATGATCCGCTACCTGTCGGTCATGTACGCTCCTGTATTTGGTGAAGTCGCCCAGCTGATGTTTCTATTCGGTGCGTTTGCAGTCCTCTATTCGACGTTTTTTGTCGCCAACGCCAGCTTGGCTCGCGTCTTTTCGGACGTGTTGCGGGTGTTGGGGCTGGTTACCAAAGGGGAGGCTGCCCACACCTGGCGCGTCCGTCTGTTGTGCGTCTTGCTGCCGATCGCCTGCGTCACCTTCTATTGGCTTCCCGGAGCCAATCCCAAAGAGGCCGTTTTGATCAGTGGGATCATGCAGTCGATCATGTTGCCGATGCTGGCGGGAGCTGCGCTCTATTTCCGCTATCAGCGCTGCGACGCTCGAGTTCAGCCTGGGCGGGTCTGGGATGGCTTTTTGTGGACTTCGGCAGTCGTAATGTTGGCCACGGGCCTCTGGGCAGCGTATCAAAAGGTGATGCCAGCCTTCCTGTATCTGAGCAGTTTGCTGGGTAACTGAGTCGTTGGCCAGGTAGCGTTACGGAACGATTCGCCGGCGAGGTGGTTGACGGAGACAGAGTGGGCTTGGGAGTACGTAGGCGCGGGGTCTCTGGTCCAGTCCGATCAAACAAGCAAGGATCGCATGACCGATCAAGACAAGTACTGGGTTGGCTTTGATCTCGGTGGTACCAAGATGCTGGCTTGCGTGTTCGACGACGCGTTAGCAAAACTCAGTAGTCGTCGTCGAAAAACCGATGGCTCCGCTGGTCAGGAAGCGGGGCTTGCCCGCATCATCAAGACCATTCTTCAGGCGCTGGAAGCAGCGGAGAAGACGCCTCAGAACCTGGCGGGGATCGGCATCGGTTGTCCGAGCCCGGTCGATATGGAACGCGGGATCCTGTTGGACGCGGTGAACATAGGGTGGGAAAACGTACCGATTCAGGCCGAGCTGGAGCGTGAGTTTGACTGTCCTGTCGCGGTGCTCAATGACGTCGACGCCGGAGTTTTTGGTGAGAACAAGTTCGGTGCTGCCCGCGGTGCACAAACCGTGTTGGGGGTGTTTCCGGGAACCGGGATCGGTGGTGGCTGCGTTTACCGCGGCCAGATTGTTCACGGCAAACACTCCAGTTGCATGGAGATTGGCCACGTTCGGGTGCGCGACGCCGGCCATCTCTGCGGTTGCGGAAAACGTGGTTGCCTGGAAACCGAGGCGAGTCGCCTGGCAATTTCGGCAGAAGTTGCCAAAGCCGTCATCCGCGGCGAGGCTCCCCATTTGCTTGAAATGGTCGAGCCCGACCTGAGGGAATTGCGGAGTGGGGTATTGGCGGCTGCGATTGCGGCTGGAGACCACGTGGTAGAAGGCATCGTCAGAGCGGCAGCTGAAAAAATTGGCATCGCGGTGGCGAACTGCGTCAACTTGTTTGCCGCGGATTGTATCGTCTTGGGGGGTGGGTTGGTGGAAGCCATGCCCGAGATTTTTGTCGAGACCGTTCACCGCGCAGCAGTCGAAACGGTGTTACCGCATTTTTCCGATTCGTTTCGTACTGTAGTGGCCGAACTGGGGGACGATGCCTCCGTCCTTGGCGCGGCTAGCTGGGCACAGCAGCTTTGCGAGTCATCCTCGCCGTGATCTTGCACTTCGGAAGAATCTTACCATGACATCCGTCGCCCCGAATCAACCCGCGCCGCCAGAAGCAAGTGCTCCCAGATCGGTCGGTGTGATCGATGTCGGTTCGACCTCTTTGCGGATGGCGATCGCTGAGATCGACCAGCACCAGGGAGTGCGAATTCTGGAAACGCTCTCGCAATCGGTCAACCTGGGCAAGGACACGTTTACGCGCGGACGAATTCGCAAGACGACGATCGAGGAATGTGTGCGGGCCCTCAAGCGGTATCGCAGCAAGCTGGCAGAGTATCAGATTGTCGAGGACAAGAATATTCGCGTGGTTGCGACCAGCGCGGTTCGCGAAGCGAACAACCGTTTAGCATTCCTCGACCGAGTCTATCTCGCCACGGGGCTGCAAATTGAAGCCATCGACGAGGCCGAAGTGTCTCGGATTACGTACCTGGGCATTCAACGTTTTTTCTGGGCCGAGCCGGAACTGTCGACGGTGAACACGATCGTCACCGAGGTCGGTGGCGGCGCGACCGAAGTCCTGCTGGTCAAGAACGGGAACGTGCACTTTTCGCACACCTATCGACTAGGTTCGCAGCGAATTCGCAAGAGCCTGCAGTCGCAACGAAC
The DNA here is from genome assembly GCA_002702965.1 of Planctomycetaceae bacterium. Taxonomy (GTDB): domain Bacteria; phylum Planctomycetota; class Planctomycetia; order Pirellulales; family Pirellulaceae; genus UBA9264. The sequence continues at coordinate 43,912 of PADE01000101.1, read as the reverse complement.
GCCTGCCGCCAAAGTCCGCGAGATCATGGAGACCCGGATTCTGCAGACGGTACAGAGGGTGGTCAGTCAGGTCCCCCGGGAAGGGCGAAACGTGATGATCGGGATCGGGGGCGACATCCGCTTCGCGGCGCAACAGCTGCACCCCGATTGGCCGGCGGACAAGATGCCTCGCCTGCCACTAGCGTGGTTGGAACAATTCACACAGATGATCTTGGAAATGACCGAGGACGAATTAGTCCAGCGTTATCAGTTGAGCTTCCCCGACGCGGAGACCGTCGGACCGGCATTGCTAACCTACCTGGAATTGGCGAGATCACTGGGCCTCGAGGAGGTGCTGGTGAACAACGCGAATCTACGAGATGGATTGCTCCAGGAAATGGCCGCCGGTGAATCCTGGAACGATGAGTTTCGCAACCAGGTGATTCGCTCGGCGGTCGCGTTGGGCCGAAATTACGCATTCGACGAACCTCACGCGCAACATGTGGCCCATCTGTGCGATCAGCTTTTTCATGGATTGACAGATACGCACCGGTTGGCGCGACCATTTGATCTGATTTTGCACGTCGCCGCGGTGTTGCATGAAATCGGCGCCTACGTCAGTAGCCGTAGCTTGCACAAACACAGCATGTACCTGATTCGCAATAGCGAGGTCTTTGGACTGGGCGCCAGGCAGTTGCTACTGGTCGCCCTGGTTGCGCGTTACCATCGCCGCGCGTCGCCGCAGTCGGCGCACGAGGCGTACAGTACGTTGTCGTTGGATGAACGCGTCGCGGTTTCTCAGTTGGCGGCCATCTTGAGAGTGGCGATCGCGTTGGACGAAGCGCGGCAACAGCGGATCGATGCATTCGAAATTTCGTGGGAAGCGGGGAGCATGGTCATTACGGTACCGAATATCGATGATCTTTCGATCGAGCAATTGGCGATGAGTCAGCACGGTTCGCTGTTCGAAGAGGTGTTTGGGGCCACGGTGTTACTGCGCTCGGTACGCCGTTGACGCGCGGTCGCTGCACGCACTTGAGGGGTCGCCGCCACGGGACCAGGGGTATGAACGGTCCTGCGGCCCGCCATGGCCCCGGTGGAGCGGTCGGGTTACATTAGATGGTTCGGCGAAACCGGCAACCGCCGACGTCTCTCCCGATATGCAGATGCGAAGATGGCGACGACCGACCATTACCTCAACCGAGAACTCAGTTGGCTCGAGTTCAACCAGCGCGTGTTGGACGAGGCTCGCAATCAGGCCGTACCGGTACTCGAGCGGGTCAAGTTCTTGGCGATCACGGCTTCTAATCTGGATGAGTTTTTCATGGTGCGAGTGGGGGGACTCCACGATCTCACCCGCCATGGTATCTCTCGGCAGGATCCCACCGGACTCGACCCTTCGCAACAGCTGGAGAAGATCGCCGAGCGATCACGGCGGATGTTGCAGGATCAGTACGATTGTTGGAACGTGGAATTGGAGCCCGCTTTGGCTGACTCTGGGATTCACCGCTTACGGGCAGATCAACTCAGCGATGGGCAGCTCCAGATGATCCAGCGCCGCGTCGATGAGGAATTGCTGGCGGTGCTGACACCGATGGCGATTTCCGAGGAGGCCGACTTTCCGCTACTGAGCAACCACACGCTGCACGTCTGTGTCAAGTGTGCCGCCGACGAACAGGGCTCGGGCCCACGGTACGCGATTATGCCCTTCTTAGGACCCGTTCCAAGACTCTTGACTTTGCCATCGGCGGAGGGCTACGCGTTCCTACTGTTGGAGGAGGCGATTGCGATGAGCGTGCAGCGTTTTTTCCCCGGCGAGACCGTCGAGGAATGCGTTGCCTTTCGGATTGTCCGAAACGCCGACTTGAGTCTTCGCGACGACGGTGCGTACGACTTGTTGGCAGGACTGGAAGAAGTGCTCGATGCGCGCAAACAGAGTGACGCGGTACGCCTTGAAATCGCCGATACAACGGGTGACGAATTGGTGGCGTTTTTGCAGACCCGTCTGCGGATCACCGACCGCGAGACGTATCGCGTTACTGGTCCATTGGATCTAGCGGCGTTCATGCAACTGTCGAGATTGAAGGGATTTGAAAATCTCCAGTTCCCGCACTGGGCGCCGCAACCGTGCCCCGACATCGATCCCTCTGTGAGTATGTTCGAAACGCTGCGAGGGCGCGACATTCTACTGTATCACCCCTTCGACAGTTTTGAGCCGGTGGCGCGTTTGATCGACGAAGCCGCCGATGATCCAGATGTGCTGGCGATTAAACAGACCCTGTACCGTACCAGTAGCCACAGCCCCGTTGTCGCTGCCCTGAAACGCGCTGCCGAGAGCGGTAAGAATGTCACCGCGTTGGTGGAAGTCCAAGCGCGTTTTGATGAGGCCCGCAACATCGAATGGTCCAAGCAGTTGGAACAGGCCCGCGTCCAGGTGATCTATGGTGTCAAAGGGCTGAAGACGCATGCCAAGATGTGTCTGATTGTACGACGTGAACCAGAGGGAATTCGGCGGTATGTCCACATGGGTACCGGAAACTACAACGAATCCACGGCGCGTCTGTACTGCGACGTGAGTTATATGACGTGCCAAGAAGAGATCGCGGCAGACGCGACGGCGTGTTTCAATGCGATTAGCGGCTACTCGCAACCTCAGGAGTTTCACCGCATCGAGATGGCGCCGGCCGGCCTCCGTGGAAAACTCCTGGAGATGATCGAAATTGAGATCCAGCACAAGCGGCAGGGAGAACATGCCCACATCGTGGCTAAGCTGAATTCACTCGTCGATACGCGGATCATCGAGGCGCTCTACAAGGCTTCGCAGGCCGGGATCGTGGTGAAGCTCAATGTGCGGGGTATCTGTTGCCTGCGGCCTGGGATCGTGGGGCTGAGCGAGAATATCGAGGTCATCAGTATCGTCGATCGCTATCTGGAACACGCTCGGATCTTCTACTTCTTCCACGGTGGTGACGAACGCGTGTTCATTTCTAGCGCCGATTGGATGCCGCGCAATCTGGATCGCCGCATCGAGCTGTTGATTCCGATTGAACACTCGGCCAGCAAACACCGGCTGATTGGCATTCTCGATACGTACTTTCAGGACAATGTGAAAGCCCGTCGATTGCAGGCAAACGGAGACTATCAGCCGATCGTGTCGCACCAGTCACCGCCAGTGCGCAGTCAGGAGCTTCTGTTCCAGCAAGCTTGTGAGCTGGCCGCGGTGCGGGAGTTCCGGCCCACGGTGTTTGAACCCCATCGAGCGAGCGGCACACAATAACGAATCATGCGCCCCTGATGGTTCGTCGACCGGCCGCATACCGCGTGTTCCGACACCCTGTCTCGGGTCGGTCCGGCCGATGTGGCCGCCCGGGCAGGCCGCCTCGTTGGGTCGATTATCGGCAACGTGCGATTGCGGCGATCTCGCGGTATCTACAACAGTTCGCGGATTGGCTCGATGCCCGCATCGACCGGATAGCGGGGAGTTCCCGAACCGTCAAAGATGCGGTCGCGGTGCGCGTCCAGTCCCAGGTGGTCGTACAGCGTCGCGAAGATCTCCTGAAATTTGACAGGACGTTTTACCGCATGTTCGGCGTACCGGTTCGTCTCACCGATCACCTGGCCGGTCTGAATGCTGCCTCCGGCAACCAGCGCGGCATTGACCCGCGGCCAATGGTCACGACTGTTGTTCTTGTTGATCTTGGGAGTCCGGCCGAATTCTCCCCACACAACGACCGAGACCAACTTCTCCAGACCTCGCTCATGAATGTCACTGATCAGAGCTGACAAGCCCTGATCCAGCAGGGGAAACTCTTGTCGGGACCTGGGGAAGTTCATTCCGTCTCCACCGTGCCAATCCCAGCGGCTGTAGTTGAGGGAGACGTACCGGGCGCCCGCTTCGACGAGCCGGCGGGCGATGCAGAAGTTCTCGATCATCTTGGGCGCGCCGTCGCGTTGGAATTTCACGTCGCTCTTGCCGTAGCGCGCGAGAATACGAGGGTCTTCTTGACTCAGATCGAGTGCGTCGCAGAGCTTCGAGTCCGTCAGAATGCCGAGCGCCTGTTGCGCGTAGGTATCGACACTCTCCATGTTCACCGCTGCCGTTGCACCGCGCCGATATTGATCGAGTGCGGTTCGCAACAAATCGCGGTCTTGCAGTCGCTCCAAGCTGATGCCCTTGAGGGTCATGTTGTCTGGGTTTTCGCGAGGCTTTTTTCCGACCAGATTGAATGGGCTGTGGGAGATGTCCATGAATCCGGCGGTCCCTGCTTCTCCCCACGTTCGGTTCCCGGTGGGATACATCAGGGTTAGATTCGGTGGTACGGCGCGACTGACCGGTCCGGCCAGACGTGAAACCCATGCGCCCGCCGAGGGCCAGCCACCGTTGGGCTGGCGACTTCCGAACTTGCGACCCGTCATACACTGGTAGCCATCGTGGCGGCCGTCGGAATCGCTGATCGAGCGGATAATGGCGAACTTGTCCATCAACTGTGCCACGCGTGGAAACAGCTCACAGATTTGAATCCCCGGAACATTCGTACTGATGGGGTTGAATTCACCGCGGATTTCCGCTGGCGCCTTCGGTTTCAAGTCCCACATATCGAGGTGCGAGGGGCCCCCGGGCAAATAGATGTTGATCACCGATCGGTGGGAGCTGCCGACCCCAGCGAGCGATTCCATCTCGAGCAGCTCTGCCAGTGACAGTCCACCACAAGCGGCACCGCCTACCTTGAGGAAGCTTCTTCGTGAAAGGCCGTCACAGAATCCCGCCCGCTTAGCAGTATTCCCGTAGATAGTCAGCATAGGACGCTCTCCTCTGTTCCTAACCGGGCCGCTGAAAGACACACTTTGAACTGGCTGTTCGCGCTACTCTTAAAATCGGCAGTGCTCCGCAGCACCGATGCGTAAATCCCGTTCACTCTATATATTTAACGTCTGTTCTTGGGAATCTCAAGGGCTTCTTTGGTGGCCCCCCCGAGTGGGGCGGTCCAGCGACACGCGCAGGGTCAGTCAACTGCGAATATCTCGACGACTTTCTCTGAAATCGCGTCGATCAGCCGCTCCAGGCATCCCGGTGCGAGTACGGCAATGGTCTCCTGGTAGATTCCGGTATCGTACAGTGCGGCCGGAGGGAGGTAGCAGGGACTGGACTCATTGGCAATCGTCGCAATTACCAGAGGAATTGAGGGAAACCGCTCGCGAAGCGTCGTCTGAAGCTGTTGGTACGGTTCGCCTTGCAGTGCGATCCAGAGCGCATCCCCGATCCGCCACAAGAACACCCCGAGTGGGTAGTGTGCGCCAGGGACCAACCCCCGCAGGCGCCACAGTAAGCGTGTTTGTCGTTCGATCATCGCGTGGCAATCGCGGGCGGTCTGCTCGTCTCCGGCATTGTCGGCGTCCTCTTTGCTCCGTTGCCACCGAGTTTGCTCGGCGCGGACCGACTCCAGAGAGGGTAGGCCCGGACGATAGGGGAGATCGACGGTGATCCGTTCGACGCGCCAGTCGGCGGTCGCGCGTTTCCGTTCATCAGATAGAGGTTGGTGTATCCAGGTTCCCAGGGTGGCGCCCGAAACGACAGGTCCGGCGTACTGGTGGCGGGTTCCCGGCGCCGGCAGCCCATAGATGGCTGACAGGGCGGCGTGTCCCAACTGGCGGCCGTTTCGATCGGCGACTTCCAGATCCCCAACGTAACCGTCTACCGGGCCCAGGTCCCCCGACGCGCCCTGCAGAAATACGCAAGGGGCCTGGGTTGCTGTTTCCACCACTTCGCGCATTGCTCCCGGGAAATCGGGACTGATCTGGTCGTTTTGCCAGGCGAGTGTTGTGGGGTGGCAGGCGTAGTTGGTCAGGATTGCCCGCAACGTTCCGTCCGCCTCCGAGACTCGAATTACCAGTAGCGTGGCGTCCGCTGACCCGTCCGGGTTGTACCCGCAGACCCAAAGCCCCCTCTCTTCGTCCCGAAAATCGCGATTTGCGGCCAGAGTGCAGTGCCCGGTCGCATAAGTCAGCGTAGCGGGTCGCACCGCCTGGAGTGCCTGGCAGGTCAATTCTGCCACGATGCGATTGAGGTCCGCCAGGTAGCTAGGTATCTGATCACCCCCGGGTCGGTCCCGGCGATCCAAATCCATGAGTCCGGCAGCGTGGGTATGGGAAAACAGGACGATCAGAGAGCTCGGGTCGTACCCGGTCGCCGCAGCAATCGCTTGCCGTAGTCCCGCCAGTTCCCGTGGACCAAGCACGCAATGATCGAGCGTAACGACCACCTGGTCGTCGGCGGACATGCCTTCCGCAGTGCTACCACGAAAGACCATCGCGCATGCCCACAGGGGACGGTGCACACCTGCGGCGCGTTGGTGGGTGGCGGCGCCCCACATCCGATGGTAGATGCCGGCGGGGGGCGTAATGTCATGGCGCGCGATGCCAAACTGGCAAACGCTTTCCGGTCGATCGACGAACACGGTCATGGTATTTGGCGGACTATGCGGAGGTGATTAATCGGGGCGCGCCGCAACGGACGTGGTGGCGCGATTAGGGTGGACTGGCGAGGTTGGTAGACCGCGTTCACGGCTGGCCCGCCCGCGGGCCCGACAGAGTGCGCGGCGGTGCAGCTACAACCTACACGGTGATCGCCACGGCGTCATCCACCGCTCTGTCTCCATAGGGGTCTGGGATCTTCCTGACGCGGAACCGAAGCGCGGCCTGACCGAGGACGGGTGATTGCCCGTGGTTGATCTGGATGGCAGACAAACGTCCTCGGATGGGATATATTCACGCCCGGAAAGTGGGACGGATGACTCCGCTGAGCGGCCGTTCATGACACAAGACTGAAACGTGGTGCCCGATGAATGCTGGCGAATCTTCGTTCGATCCATTCCAGGCGCGTACCACCATTGAGACCGCGGCCGGTCCGGTGGGGATGTACCGGATTGCCAGGCTCGAGGAATTGGGGCTCGGCCGAGTTTCCGCACTCCCCTTTTCGATGCGGGTATTGTTGGAATCCGTATTGCGGCAATGTGACGGTTTCTCGGTCACCGAAGCGGACGTCAGGAATCTGGCTGCGTGGGAGGCCCCGTGTCCCGCGAAAGTCGAGATTCCGTTCAAGCCAGCGCGGGTTGTACTGCAGGATTTCACGGGAGTGCCAGCGGTTGTCGATTTGGCTGCGATGCGGAGCGCCATGCATCGCATGGGTGGCGCCCCCGACAAGATCAACCCGTTGATTCCGGTCGATCTGGTGATTGACCACTCGGTCCAGGTCGATCGATTTGGCAGTGCTGATGCGTTGGAACACAACATCGACTTGGAATTTCAGCGCAACCGTGAACGCTATGAGTTCCTGCGTTGGGGCCAACAGACCTTCGACAATTTCCGCGTGGTTCCCCCCAATGTGGGGATCGTCCATCAAGTCAATCTGGAGTTTCTCGCCAAAGGCGTCTTTCGATCTCAGGATCGCGAGGGCGACGTCCTGATCCCCGACACACTCGTTGGAACCGATAGCCATACCACGATGATCAATGGTCTGGGAGTGGTCGGCTGGGGTGTGGGAGGTATTGAGGCCGAAGCGGTGATGCTGGGACAGCCGCTGTATATGTTGCTTCCCGAGGTTGTCGGGTTCGAATTGACGGGAGAGTTGCCCGCCGGTGCCACCGCGACCGATCTGGTGTTGAAGGTCACCGAGCAACTTCGCGGGGAAGGTGTTGTGGGTAAATTTGTCGAGTTTTTTGGGAGTGGTGTTTCGCGGATGTCACTGGCCGACCGGGCGACGATTGCCAACATGGCACCCGAGTACGGAGCCACGATGGGTTTCTTTCCCATCGACGACGAGGCCTTGGATTATTTGCGCCGTACCGGTCGCGACCCTCGAGAGGTTGACCAAGTCGAGCGTTATACAAAGGAACTGGGGATCTTTCGGGCTATTGACGAACCGGTCCCGACCTACACCAAGACGCTCTCGTTGGATGCTTGCTCCGTCGAGCCGGCTCTGGCCGGGCCCAAACGGCCCCAGGATCGAGTTCTGCTATCGGACATGGCCTCCTCGTTTGCGTCGGTGCTCGAGGCGCCGGTGGCTGATCGGGGTTTTGGACTCGACTCGGCTGCGCTGGGCAACACCGGGCAGGTGCAAGATAACGGCAGCTCAGTCGAAATCGGACACGGGGCGGTGGTGATTGCCGCGATTACAAGTTGTACTAATACCAGTAATCCCTCAGTCATGCTGGCGGCGGGCATGTTGGCGCAGAAAGCCGTCGCTCGGGGTCTCCGGGTCAAACCGTATGTAAAGACCAGTTTGGCGCCTGGTTCGCGCGTGGTAAGTGACTACCTGGATAAGGCAGGCTTAACTGAAGCGTTGGAGCAATTAGGATTTCACACGGTCGGCTATGGCTGTACCTCCTGCATTGGCAATAGCGGCCCGTTGCCGCCGCCGGTAGCGGCAGCCATCGAGCAGGGAGACTTGATCGCGGCCGCCGTGCTCAGCGGCAACCGTAACTTCGAAGGTCGCGTCAATCCGTTGACCAAGGCAAATTACCTGGCCAGCCCACCGTTGGTCGTTGCCTATGCACTGGCCGGATCGACGTCGATCGATTTGACGACGCAGCCTTTGGGACAGGATAGCAGCGGCCAGGACGTGTACCTCAAAGAGATTTGGCCTAGCCCGGAAGAAATTCAACAGGCGATCTCTGAGTCGATTAATCCGGAGATGTTTCGCACGCAGTACGGCCGGGCGTTTGATGCGAATGAAACCTGGAACCAAATCGAGGTCAGTGGGGGCGAATTGTATCGCTGGGACGACGCGAGCAGCTATATCCAGGAACCGCCTTTCCTGGTCGGTTTGACGCGTCAGCCTCCCGCGGTATCTCCCATCGGTGGGGCCCGTGTGCTGGCCCTGCTAGGCGATTCGGTGACCACCGATCACATATCTCCCGCCGGTGCGATTGCCCACGATAGCCCGGCTGGGTTGTTCTTGTCTGAGCAGGGCGTCGCCGCGCGCGATTTCAACAGCTACGGATCGCGCCGCGGCAACGATCGAGTCATGCTCCGCGGCACGTTTGCCAACATTCGGATTCGCAACCAAATGGCACCCGGTACCGAGGGGGGTTGGACGCGTCACCTTCCCTCGGGTACACAAATGACGATTTATGATGCGGCCATGCGCTATCAGCAGGATGGTGTTCCACTGGTGGTCCTGGCGGGGACCGAATACGGCACCGGTAGCAGTCGCGATTGGGCGGCCAAAGGCACCTTGCTAATGGGCGTTGTGGCAGTTATCGCAGCCAGTTATGAACGGATTCATCGCAGCAATCTGGTTGGAATGGGGGTATTGCCATTGGAATTCCCCGTGGGCGAGACCTGGCAATCGCTCGGCTTGACGGGTGAGGAGGAAATCGACATCGATGGACTAGGAGAGGAGTTGACCCCGCGAGGTACCGTAACGGTGCGCGCCAGACGCGCCGGTTCAAATCCGCTGGAGTTCTCGGCGCGGGTTCGCATCGATACTCCGGTTGAACTCGACTACTACCGCAACGGCGGGATCCTCCAGACGGTGTTGCGGAATCTCTTAGACGACAAGAGCGCGGCCTCCGCGTAGCCTATCCGTCGGGCGTCGTGCTCTCTAGCGGGAGGTGGCCCGCGGCCCTCTTTAGCGGTTTTGATTCAATTCCTCTAATAGCCGCGGCGGGATCGCCTGGCCGAGTTGACGCGCCTTGCCGAGGTGTCGGCGGGCATCTTCTATCTCGCCCAGTTCGTAGTACGCCAGCGCTAGATTGTAGTGCGCGGCGGCGTTTTCGTGGTCGAGTTCTAGCGTCCTCTTATAGTTGCTGATGGCCTTTTCCCAATGCCCTAGCTCAAACGATACGGCACCCAGGTTGTTGAGTAATTCAGGAAACGGCTCTTGATCGGCAAGACAGCGTTCAAATTGACGTGCTGCCGAAGTGAGACGGCCTGTACGGTAATAAATGGTTGCCAACTGGAACCGCGCTTGGAGATGGCCCGGCTCGCGCCCGACGGCGGTCTCGAAACAACGCGCCGCGTGCTCGAGATCTTTTTGCCGTAGGTACACCAGCCCCAGTTGGTAGGGGGCTGCGGCGGACTCAGTGCTCCGTGAGGTCGCTTCCTCGAGAGCCTCAAGGGCCGCTTCGAATTGTGACTGTTCGAGTAGCGCGACACCCAGACTGAGCAGCAATTCGGGGCGCCGCGAAGTCGCCAGGCCGGCCGTGGCGGTTTCACTGGCCGCTTGGAATTGCTGGTTGGCGATCAACGCGTTGGCCAGGTCGTGGTAACAGCGCCAGTCGCGGGGTCCGAGTTGGACGGCCATCTCGCATGCGGCGACCGCATCCGCGAATTGGCCAGCGGCTTGCAGCGCCCGTCCGAGTGTCGCCTGGGATCGGTAGGAACGGGGGCGCCGCGCGACGGCCTGACGGGCCAGTTGGACCGCTTGTGCGGTGTCTCCGCGACGTGTCGCGGCCTGACTCGCCAGGGATTGAACCTCGGGCAAGTCGGGCGTCCAGAGGACGATCGTATCCAACAGGCGGTCTTCGTAAGCGATCGACATCGTGTCCTGAGGTTCTTCGAGCGCGAACAGGGCGCTCAGCACAACCGCGAGCAGGCCGCACTTAGCCAGGTGNTCCAACGGTTTCACGACTCGTTGCCGGCGTGCGGGAGACGTTTGCAGATGCGAGTTGTCCGGCGTAGAGCGTTCTCGGACTTTCCAAATGAAGCCGTCGAAGTAGAAGTGTAACAGCGTCGACGTGGCGATGATTGACAACAGTGCTTTCTGTGTGAACGGATCGCGCAATGCAGATCCGAAAAACCGCACGCAACCAAATCCGGCAATGGCGGCTGCGTAGAGCGCGAGTAGTGGACNGGGTTGTAGGACAAAACGAGCCAGACGCTCGAATCGACTGCCCAGTGAATGCGCCAGGCGGCGATTGTAGGTCCAGACGACGGCGTAGTACTGGGCGGCGTGGAAGACCTCGAACATCGCGATCCCAACCAGCACATTGGTTGTTGCGGTACCGGCCAACAAATACAGGCCGCCCGTCATCANGGCCAGCAGCAGTTTAGGGAAATTGACACCGCCGCGGCGGTAGGTGAAGACGATATGAATCACATAGAGCGTGACANCCAGAGCGCCGAAGCCCGACAACAGCCACCGCAAACGCGGAAGCCAGGCTGCGTCCAAAACGGGTATCCCGCACTGCCACAAACCGGTGATGACGGCGTTGACACGGGCGTCGCTAAAAACCATTCCCACCGCAAAGATGATAGCGCACAGTGCAAAGTCCAAGTGACTGGACCAGTGGTCGTGACTGCCTCCCTTGATGTCATAAATCCGCATGAAACCGTAGGTCTGCATCATCCCGTGCCATGTGCCCCAGATGAGCAACACCAAAGTCATGCCGTGTAGATCGTGAAACACGAACAACGCGGCNGCAGCCAAGAACAGCGGNGGCGCCAGTAGGAAACGCCAGCGGAATCGNACGAACAAGTCGCGGTCGCCGTAGCATCGCAGGAATCCTGGTAGGTGGTGGGCAAACGACGCGAAGGAAGCGACTGCCAGATCGATCTGTTCGGGTGTGGCAAAGTGGCGCGCGATAACCCAAATCGCGGGAATGATCAGGACGGGTGTGCCGACAAGAAATAGGATGTCCGCTGCGGGCGACAAAATCCACGCGGTCGACGAAGGGCGGCCAGCGATTCGAATGTCACTCATGGGCGAAGCCAGGTGTACCCACCGGCGGGGATTTGGAAACCATCTAGATCGCAGTTTTCGTCGCTCGCGTCCAGACCTGATTGGGCTGCCGGGATGGTTCGGTGTGATGCGCGGCTGGCACGCGGTTCCCGACCGGTGTCCCGGTGTGGGGTTGCCGTCTTGTGTGTTGCAGGAAGTGGTCCGCGACACCGCGGCGATGTTCTAGTTCGGTTTGAGTGCCTCCAGGAGTTCACCGACGTAGTCACCCACGTCGGTGAGCACGGCATCCTGTGTGTTGTCCGTGGCAGCGGCAATCCGGCGCACGATCGCCGAACCGACGATCAATCCATCTGCAACGGGGGCTAACCGTCGGACGTGTTCGGCGCGACTGATGCCAAAACCGATACAGACCGGTAATGTCGTTTGTTCACGAAGCCAACCGACGCTATCGATCAGGTCGTGGGGTAGTTCATTGCGCTCGCCCGTGATGCCCGTTACCGAAACGTAGTACACAAATCCAGTCGAAGCTTCCGCGATCTGCAGCGCTCGCCGGCGCGGTGTGGTCGGCGTTACAAGCTGGATCAGGCTGAAATCGCCGCGNCGACAAACCTCTGCCAGTGGAGCGGATTCTTCGAGTGGCAGGTCGGGAACGATCGCGCCACTGATTCCGGCAGCCTTGGCGCTNGCGACAAATCGCTCCAGCCCCCAGCGCAGCACGATCGCGAAACTGATCATGGTGATAACGGGCATCTGGTTGGGNGTGGTTCTCGTTTGCAACATGGTCAAGATCTGGTCGAGGGTCGTGTTGCGCTCTAAGGCCCGTGTATAGGAGGATTGAATCACTGGGCCATCGGCGATCGGATCACTGTAGGGAATTCCCACCTCCGCCAGATGACAACCACGGCGATCAAGTTCGGCTAGGATGCGAGCGGTGAAGGAAAGGTCGGGATCGCCGGCGGTCACAAATGGCATGAGCGCCTTTTCACCGGATGCGCGTAGACGGTTAAACAGATCATCGATCAACGACATACAGAGCCTGTTTTGTTAGTAGGGGGTCCGAAGAGGTACACGAACAGAATAGACAACAGCGGTGCAAACAGTAGTTGGATGCCTACCAGGATCGAGAATCGAGTCAGGCCGTGGTACAGCAGGTCGACAATTGCGGCACACGTCAAGCACCACAGCGCCAACCGAAACCAGCGCCGCACCTGCGGGATGGGGCGAGGACCCCCGTCGCCGTCTGGTGACGTTGCTTCTTGACGTGTCGCGGGTGCCTGAGAGCTCGTGCCTTGAAGTGGAACCCCGCAGTTCCAGCAGAGGTCGAACGTGACAGGAACCGATTCACCGCACGATGAACAGCGCCACTCCATGTTCCACTCCCACCACGCGTCATTGCATCCTTCCGCCGCCCGTAAGGGTGCCGGATGATACGGCAGTACGCNCCGCCTTGCAGATAGTTCAGANTCCCGGCGCGGTGNCATCTTGCTCGCGTTGAGTGTCTCGTAGNCGCGCGATTTCACTCGCGTCCTTGTCGCCCCGTCCGGATAGACAAACGACGATGCTCTCATCGACCGCGCGAGCCGACGCGATCTCCATCGCCTGCGCCACGGCATGGGAACTTTCCAGCGCAGGAAGGATGCCTTCGCAGGTTGCCACCGCGTCAAATGCGCGCAAAGCGTCACGATCTTCGCAGGTCTTGTAATCTACCCGTTGAATGGACTTCCAGTAACTGTGTTCCGGGCCGACTCCCGGGTAATCGAGGCCCGCGGAGATCGAATGCACATCGCTTGTTTGGCCGTCTTCGTCCTGCATGACGTAACTGTAACTCCCGTGCAGCACACCCGGATCGCCGTACGTCAAGGGTGACGCGTGTTCGCCCGATCTCGCGCCCCGTCCACCCGCTTCAACGCCCGTGAGTCGCACCCCCAGATCGTCGATAAAGGGAAAGAACATGCCTGCGGCGTTGCTGCCACCCCCCACGCAGGCGACGATTTGATCGGGCAGGCGTCCGAACTGCGCGAGACATTGTTGTCGTGTTTCACGCCCGATGATCGATTGAAAATCTCGGACCATCATCGGGAACGGGTGGGGTCCGACCACCGACCCGATAATGTAATGCGTAGACTCAACACTCGACATCCAATCACGCAGCGCTTCGTTGATGGCATCTCGCAATGTCCGGGAACCGCTGGAAACCGATCGCACCTCGGCCCCTAACAACTTCATGCTGAATACATTGGGCGCTTGGCGACGCACGTCTTCTTCACCCATATAGACGATGCAGGGAAGACCGAACCTGGCACAAGCTGTGGCGGTGGCGACACCGTGTTGGCCGGCCCCGGTTTCGGCAATCACCCGTGATTTCCCCATCCGGATTGTGAGTAGTGCCTGTCCGAGTGTGTTGTTGATTTTGTGGGCGCCCGTGTGGTTCAGATCTTCCCGCTTAAACCAAATCTGGGCGCCACCACAACGTTCGCTGAGCCGCTGCGCGTGGTACAGTGGTGACGGCCGGCCGACAAAAGCCCGCAGCAGCTGGTCTAATTCCTGTTGGAAATGTGGATCGGCTCGGGCCTGATCGTATCCGATCACTAGCTCGTCGAGGGCTTGCGTCAGTGTTTCGGGAACGTAGCGGCCGCCGAAATCACCGAATCTCCCGTGATCNGTCGGCANTTNGGCTCTCAGATTCGCGGCATCGTCGCCAGGTATGATCATGGATAATTCCCGAACAGAGTCTCTAATGACCAGATTCTGAAACGTGCTGGCAGAGGGGTCAAGGGTAAGCAGCCGGACGCGGATTGGGCTGCCTGCCCTTCCGCATGACGTCGTCGCGCGGGATGACCGCCGCCGCCCTCGAGGGGNCGGAGTTCACCGCACAGTGAAAAAAGTACGATTGCCACGCGGGACCCGTTGAGACAAACGATTTCGCGGCCAACCTGAATGGTTGGGTGTCGAAGCCCGTCGCGAATAGGGTATGTGGTTCCAGCTCGGGCGAGCCGCGGACGCAAGGGTGCGGAATACAGCCACGACGCTNCGAGAAGCGGTTCGATTGNCACGGTCCGCGGTGAGCCGCCCTCTGCGTTGGCAACCGCCCCGGCGCCAAAACTTANCTCCAAAGAGGAGCTGGGACACAAAATCTGCGACGATCTGATGGGAAATTCCACAAGGCTTCAAGTTTGAGCGAGGGATGTTGATTGTCTTGGGCCAATAAAAGGGGGAGTTGCGCGGCCCATGGAGTCGCTTTTTNGTCGACGAACGGGTTCGATCTGGCTCCGGGCAGCGCGTCAATTCCCACCTGAATGTCAAGTCAATTTCCCCTCCCGCGNTTGGTCTGCAAACGCCCTTACCGTGGATTGTACGAGCCCCAGCGATACAAGTGACAGCGATGCGGGTGACTCAGTCAAAGCGTCAACTCGGGCGCCCGTTCGAGGCCTAGCTGGTAGCTACTTGCGAATCGCCGGAAGAATCCGCTCCCACACCGCACTTTCGCTGGACATTTCCGTCCTTCCATGGATGTTCCAGGCGTTGAAGACGGCGACCAGATCGTAGTCGGGAACGACGACTGGAAATTGTCCCCCTAAACCGCGTCCGGAAAAAATCCTCGTCTTGCCGTTCTCGTGGTGCGGCACCCACCACTGATAACCGTAGCCCGCGTCAGGCCGGCCATTGGCGGGCCGGATGTCGGGTATGACAGGCGAGGTCGATGCGCGGACCCACTCCCGGGATACGATCTGCTTGCCATTCCAATTCCCGTTTCGGAGGAAAAGATAGGCGATCCGAGCCAAGTCGTGTGCGGTAAGGTAGAGACCGCCCTCGGTGTCCACTTCCCCTTTGGGTGTAATTTTCCAATGGGCCTTCTTGATGCCAATCGGCCCAAACAGCTTTTCCTGTACGTAAGAGTCGATACGTTGCCCCGTCGCGACCCGAACGATTTTGCCGAGTAACACGCTGACGCCACTGTTGTAATTGAACACGGTTCCTGGCGGTTCTCGCATCGGCTGGTCGAGAACAAACTGGATCCAGTCGTCACTGGCTTCAAGTTGAATGCAGCTATTCTCTGCACTTTCATAAGACACCATCTCGTTCCAGCGCAGGCCGCCGCGCATCGTGAGCATGTCTGCGATCGTCATTGACCGTTTGCGAGGGTCTGAAAGATCGAGTCTGTAGGGTTTGAAAAAGGGCATGGCGGGGGCCTTGATCCCGTTTGGGATGCGGCCCTCGTCAATAGCGATCCCCAAAGCGGCTGACATGATGCTCTTCGTTACAGACTGCAAAGTATGGAGCTTGCTGTCTCGGTAGTAGGGATGCCACGTTGGATGATCGTAGTCATACTGGTGGTTCTTGGGTGAGTATTGTGCCGCAACCTTTGCGTAGTCGCGCTCGAAGTGGTGGTCGGCAACGACCCGTCCATGGCGGATCAAGAGAAAATGATCAATGTGTCCATACTTCCCCGTCTGCATGTCGACGACCAGAGAATCGATCGCGGCAGGATCGATCCCTTCCCGCTCCAGACTTGACACAGGCCACTTATCTTGGGGCCATGATTGAGCCGAGGCATCACTGGGGGTTCCCTTGAAAAAAAAGGTCAAGGCTACCAGCGCAAGAAGCCATCGAACTACTCTCATGATCGATCACCTTTGGCTGCATTCAAAATCGGGCATGCCAGGAATCGTTGGTGCGCACAAAGTCTAATCGCAGCGAGGCGCATCACAACGCTTCGACTCTTGTGACAACCGGTTCCCCTGCTGGCGGGTTGGTTCATCGCGGCTATCTTGTCGCTTGGGTCCGAATCGATCTCGAGAGACTGTCTGACGGGCATTTCGTTGAGACCGTTGTCCAACTCGTCCAGAATCCTCTCCTTGAGATCGGGGCACCTCGTCACCTATTCCTGACGGCTGGGTTGGTCGCCTCACCGCGCGCGGACGAAAAATTCTTCGGCGTCATCCGCCAACGCCCTCGACCAACGGCTGAAAAACGAGGCTTGAGGAGTCATCCGGACGGGGAGCATTTGGCTTTGAGGACCGCCGACGATATTCGATATCCACCCTAAACAATGCACCCGCAATCTCCCGTCGATATGGATTTCCCAATGCAGGTACACGTTCCTCGATTTGCGGTGGACTGCCCAGACCCATGCTGCTGCGGCTGTGACGAAAGAGGTCCTTCCGGCGCGATCAAAGGCGCATCGCGGTCACGTCAACAGAGCGCTGGAGAAGGAAGCGGCCGCTCTGCCACCCGCACATCCGCCTAGCCACGTACATCCGCCTAGCCACGTACATCCGCCTAGCCACAGAGTGTCGTAAGCTAGCCGCGAGGGTCCCCTGCTCCCACTCAGTAGAGTCAGGAGCGAGGTTCTTCGGTTGAAGATAGCAACTGTTCGGCTCGGTCGAGCAGGTTTGCTTTGGGTTTCCCGACGGGAACGCCCTGGGTGGCATGGGGGTCGGTTTCAAACTGACCGTGGCAGTGCTGACATTGCAGGGTTCGGCCGAGATGTTCGATGCGGACTTCCAATTGCCGTCCACAGGTCGGGCATTCCTGAACAAAATACGTGGCGCCTGACATGTCGGTACCTCCTGATTACCGTAGCCACCGTTAAGATGAGATTAGGAAACATTTTACGTCAAACGGACCATCCACACAAGAAAAGCTGTGGTGGGGGCCAATGTCGCGGTGCGGGGACAGCTTGTCAGCACATCCTTGACGGGGGCGCTGCCGCCTGGCTACCAACCCGAGATCGAGCTTCAACCGATCGTACAACTCACGTGGCAGTAGGGATTTGCCGCGAACCTACAAGTGGCGACTGAGGAGGCCAGCGGTCCGCAAACGGGGGGCCAACGGCGNAGATGTCCCGATTCGCACCGACGAGGCGGCCTTCAATCAGCGCCGACCCCGCGACAGGGAACATTCCCAAGAGCGCTGCGATCAACAAAACTTGATCAGACCAGTTCGGAAATCGGCTCGCCCCGGTCGAGTAGATATTGCGGCCGACCTGTCGGATCGGTAACGGTCGTTTGGTGCGGGTCGATTCCGATCGTGTGGTACAGCGTGGCAAATACGTCCTTGTAGTCGATCGGACGCGAGCTGGCGGTGGCAGCTGTGCGATCGGTTGAGCCGATCACCTGTCCCAGCTTGATGCCGCCACCGGTGAGGATCGCCGGCGCCACCTGAGGCCAGTGATCGCGCCCGGCGTTCTTATTGATCTTGGGTGTTCGCCCGAATTCCCCCCAGGCGACAATCGTCACCTGATCCAGCATGCCCCGCTCCTCGAGGTCGGTAACCAGCGATTCCAGACCTTGGTCGAGAATCGGCAGCATGTGTTTCATGCGGGTAAAATTGCCCGAGTGGGTGTCGAAATCACTGAACGAGACACTCACGCAACGCACCCCTGCTTCTACCAGACGGCGGGCCAGCAACAACTTGCGCATCGACCGATGATCGTCCGCTGTGACGAATCGCTCGACGGACGAGGCGGGTGCGGTGTACCGTTTCAATTCGCTGGCGGTCACCTTGGTGAGGTCCAGAGCGTCTGCAAATCGACCCGATGTGAGAATACTGGCGGCCTGCTGATGGAATCGGTCGAGCGCTTCCATGTTGCCACTCGAGTCCAGCTCGCACTTGATACGGTCTAGCCCGCTGAGCAGACTGGCGCGATTACTCAGTCGCCGGGCGTCCAACGCACCACTGAGCGACAAGCTCGTGGTGTGATTCGAACCGAGGGCGGCCAGCTCTTTCACCATGCCCGTTTCGAGCGGACGGGGAAACATCTTGGAAATGTCGGGGCGGAAAGGCTTGAACGACGGGCCCAGAAAACCAGGACGGGCGCTGTTGCGCACCAGCGGGCGGCCTTGCATCAAGTCGACGAACGTGGGAGCCGGGTCGCTGCTCGACCCACGCAGCCGTGTCAGCGAACATCCCATCGCCGGCCGACCGCCCAAGGCCGCCATATTGGATTTTCTGAATCCGGACTGGCACTGGAAGGCGTCGTGTTGACCAGCCGCGCCTACGAGCGATCGAATATACGAGAACCGATCTGCCATGGCGGCCATCCGCGGCATCAACTCACAAATCTGGAAACCGGGGATCCGAGTCGCGATGGGGCGAAATTCGCCACGCACTTCAGCCGGCGCATGAGGCTTCAGATCGATGGTGTCCATTTGAGGCGGACCACCGTCGAGATGGATGTTGATTATCGCGCGCTCCGACGCACCGATCCCTGACTGGGCTTCACCGCGAAGCAGGTCAACGAGCGTAAGCCCGCCGGCGCCAAGTGCCCCAGCGGTCAAGAAATGACGTCGGGTCATGCCGTCGCAATGTCGAAATGCGGGGCCGAGGATCGACAACATGCNGTTCACCTCCCACTCGTATATCAATCGGCGNGATCTGGTTACATGTTAACATTTGTCGATCGGATTGAAAATGGAATTTCTGGTCGCTCGGTGATGCCGGCAGAGTGGGCGGCGTTATTGCTGCCTGATCGGCCCGGTTTGTGGTTCACAGCAGCCTTTGGGTTTCCCCACGCTGCCTGTCGGCTTCGGATGGCCGATCGGGGCCGGCGATGCGAAGATCTGCTGCCGGGCCGGTTGGACCGCGAAAAAACCGGCCGGTGGATCGCTCCCCCCGGACTGCCAAACTCAGTTTCGGCCGCTGCTTGGGCCGGCGCACTTCCCCTATCTGGCTACCGGATCACCGCCATCGCCGACGGAAAACGGGGCCGTTGGGGTGCGCGATCGGAGCATCGCGCGGGCTATGCTGGACGGCATTTCGATGCGCACTAAAATACGGCAGTTGGAATAGTTAGAAGTGAGAGAATTCTTGCAAACAAAGTTAGCGATTCGATGCTAGAGCTCTTCGATCAGATGACCGAGGCGGTGACCGCAATCCAGGCCCGTTGGGAACGTGTCCCGCGGGCTGGCATTATTTTGGGAACCGGGCTGGGGTCGTTGGTGCGGGAGATTCAAGTCGAAGCGGAATTCGAGTACGAGGAAATTCCCCACTTTCTGCAAGCCACGGCTGTCAGTCATCAAGGTCGCCTGATCTGTGGAACGTTGCATGGATTGCCTGTGGTGGCCATGGAGGGCCGTTTTCATATGTACGAGGGGTATGCACTCAAGCAGATCACGCTGCCGGTTCGGGTGATGAAAGCTCTGGGTGCAGATCTGTTGGTGGTCTCAAACGCCTGTGGCGGAATGAACCCCCAATTCCGGGAAGGCGACGTGATGGTCATCGAGGACCACATCAACCTAATGGGCGATAATCCGTTGATCGGCATCAACGACGATCGCTTGGGACCGCGGTTTCCAGACATGTCCCAACCGTACCAGGCAAACTTGATTCAACGGGCCTTGGCGGTAGCGAGACGGGAGGACATCGTCGCGCACCAGGGTGTCTTCGTCGCCGTCTCGGGGCCGAATCTGGAGACCCGCGCCGAGTACCGATTTCTCAGGAACATCGGTGCCGATGTGGTGGGTATGTCGACGGTGCCCGAGGTGATTGTGGCCGCGCACTGTGGGTTGCGCGTGGTCGGTTTTTCGATCATTACGGATATGTGCTTGCCAGACGCGTTGGAGCCCGCGAACGTCCAACAGATCATCGCCACCGCCGAGGCAGCGGAGCCGAAACTGCGAACGTTGGTCTGCGGCGTGTTGGCGGCCGAGACAGACGGTTAACGGCGTACGGGTTTCGGTCGCGAGGCACGTGCGGAAACGGCTTGAGTGGGGTGTTGCTGATACCGTGAATCCGGGGCAAGAACGGGCCCAAGAGGCCGCCCAATATGTGCGTCGAATCTGGTCAACTCGCCCGGAGTTCGGCTTGATTCTCGGGACCGGACTGGGCGGACTGGCGTCCCAGATGGTGTGTGAAGNAGAAATNCCATTCANGGCGATCCCTTCTTTTCCGTGTTCCACGGCGGTGTCGCACCGCGGGCGGTTGATTTGCGGGACGCTGGCGGGATCCCCGGTNGTGGCCATGCAGGGGCGCTGTCATTTGTACGAGGGGTATTCACGGCGGCAAATCGGGTTACCGGTACGCTCGATGCATGTGCTCGGCGTCAAATCACTGATCATCTCCAACGCCAGTGGGGGTCTCGATCCACGGCTAGATTCAGGTGACATCATGGTCCTGGACGGCCACGTTGATTTGATGAACCGGGCGGNCGGCGAGGGGCGCCTGGGATGCAGTCGTGCGTCGGCGTCGAGCAGCGAAGGCCGACTCCCCTCGCCCTACGACGACGCGATGGTGTCGGCGGCACTGGGGGTGGCCCGCCGCGGTGGATTTACCGCGCGGCGTGGAGTCTATGTGGGGGTCACCGGTCCCAATTACGAGACCCGCGCGGAGTACCGGATGCTTCGTCGTCTGGGTGACGTGGTCGGCATGTCGACGGTGCCCGAAGTGCTCGTCGCAGCGGAATGCCGGTTACCAGTATTGGCGCTGTCGGTGGTCACGAACGTGGCGCGGCCCGATGCGCTGGCGACCACGACTGCCGGTGAGGTCGTTGATCTAGCAGCTCGGGCGGAACCAAANCTGCGCGCGATCGTNCTNGCCCACTTGGCTCGTTACCAGGGTGTTCCCCGAGATCCCACCGACGCTTGAGACGCGNGCCGACAGCCCTGCGGTGGCGATTAACGATTCGATCCCGTGGGCTGCTCGCAGACCACCCGAAAGCCGACGTTGTCATATTGTTCCTCGGCGGTGAGTTCTGTCCGGCTGGACGGGCGACACAGGTCGGGCACGTCGTACCAGCTTCCGCCGCGAATCACGCGCTGGTTGCCGCTGGTGGCGGGACTTGTCGCAGCGGACGTGTCCGTTGTCGAATCGGCGCACCATTCCCAGACGTTTCCCGGCATGTCGAACAGGCCCCATCGATTGGGCCGCTTTTGGCCAACCGGACGTGTTTGGCACCCGTTGGCCAACAGATGTTCTGCGTAGCGTTGAGGGTCGTTCTGGAAGAGGTCCGGCGCGCTGATGTTCACCCTACCGCTNTTGTTTGCGCACCATAGGTCCTGGTTCAACTGCTCCTGTTGCATCGATTGCGGTGCAGTGCGCGTGGCTGCCGACCGGCAGCAGTACTCCCACTCCGCTTCCGTCGGCAGCCGATAACGCCGGTCCGCGGTTTGCTCTGCACGAGATCGCGAGAGTTGCTCGCAGAACCGTTGCGCGTCGTGCCAACGGACGGATTCGACCGGGCGGTCGAATCCGCGAAAGCGGCTCGGGTTGGCGTCCATTACCGCCTGGAATTGTTCCTGCGTGACTTCATGGATTCCTATGAAGAAGGCCTTTCGAACGTGGATCCTCTGAGGGGGCTTTGCGTCTTCTGGATCGCGGCGTTCGTCGCTCGTTCCATCCAGCGGCCAGCTGCCCGGCTCGATCCGCCGCATCGTCATTCCGATCGAGTTAATCAGGTATTTGCGCGAGCGAATCGTGGGCCGCGCGGGCACGGCCGGTGGGGTGGTTGGTGCCGTTGCGGCGGCGGTCGGTCGTGGTGGCCTTGTCACCGGCGCCAGCGCTGGCCNTGTTGCCGGCGTGAGCCCCNCGCGCAGGATCAGCGGCTCGGGTGGCCGCTCTGGACGACCGGCGGCTGTCGCGACCGCAGTTGGCTGCGGATGTTGGCTTACCACGGTCTCGGTGGATTCTCCGATGCGGGTGCAGACTACCCGAAAACCGACGTCGGAGAGCGAGCGGTCGGCTGCCAGGCCGCGCCGCGAGTCGGAGCGACAATGGATTGCCGACGAACTCCAACTACCNCCTCGCCGTACGCGCCAATTGGCNCGACNGCGCGATATGCTCTCGGCGCGNNNCGATNGGGTGTCCGGGNCNGTGTCGGCACACCACTCCCACACATTCCCGTGCATGTCAAACAGGCCCCACCCGTTGGCGCTACGGGAACCGACCACGCCGGTGGATCCATTGGAGTTCAGCCCATACCAGCCGTGGGTGGCGAGCATTGCGAGGGGGCCATCGAACGAGAAGGCCGATGTTGTTCCCGCCCGACATGCGTACTCCCACTCCAGTTCGCTGGGGAGTCGGTACGCGTGTCCAAGTCGCTGTTCGGCCTCGTTCGTCGAGAGTCTACGGCAGAATTCGGTGGCTTCGATCCAGGTTACTTTGGCGACGGGTCGCATNGGCGGTTTGTAACGATGACGGATACTCTTCATTACCTGAAAATACTGTTTGTTGGTGACCTCGTGAGTGCCGAGATAGAAGGAGCGCAACACGTATCGTTGTTGTGGTGCTGGCTCGCCGGTTACCGCTCCCACCGTGGCGCCCGGCAGCGCCATTTGGAATTCCCCGGCGGGAACGCGGGTCAGCGACATACCGATACTATTGATCACCGTCTCCCGCTGTGGCGATCCTTGTGTCACACGGACGGGGGACGTATCGGTGAGTTCCTGGACCGTTTCGGTCGACGTGTTCCAGAGGCGCGTCATTCCGTATTGGTAGGCTGCGATGACTCCCACCAGACAGAGGCCGACAGGGATCAGGGCCCAGGCTCCCATCCCGATCGGCTCGACTTGGTCGTGGATCTTGTAATCTCGTTTCATGCGCGGCTGGTGCCTCGGCTCACCCACTGGTACGCACTGCCCCACTGGCCACGCCGCAAACGGATGGCGTGCGCGCTGGTAGNGGTGTTTGCATCGAACAACGGACGATCCATTTGAGGGCGCCCGGTATCCAGATGTCGTGTTGTGACACGCGTTGGGGCCCCTATCTTTTGAGCCCTATCTTTTCAGCATAGTCAGCGGGTCCGGAAAAATCGACGCGCTGGGGGCGGTTCCGTCGGTCAAATGCCGGGATCCGGGTTCGTCTAAGNCGCCGCGCGGGNANGGTTTANGGACAAGGCAGGGCGTTCAGTGCCCGCCCGCTCGCAAAGCTGCCGCGCTTGCGGCCCACTCTCGCGGTCGCCCTAGTGGTGGCAGACAGGCGATTTCAATGGCGGTGATTCCAATCGTGGCAACCGTATCGATCGAGGAGCAACCGCTGAGTTGTCTGTCGAGGCCAGTCGGTCAACGTCTGATCGACACCCCAGGCGCGCTGCAAGGCGCTGCGGAGCTCTTTCTCCGTGGCGGGGAAGTTGGTCACGAATTGGGCGTGGTCGCGGGCCTGGCGGTAGGCGGGTTGGCGGGGAGGCGNNNAGNNGCAGGGCAGCGATCCAATCCAACGAAAAGTCGTAGAGTACCGTGCCGTGATATAACAGGCACTTGCTGGTGCACTTGAGACTGTTGCCGGAGAACTTACGACCGTCGCAGGTGAGATCGCTGATCCCTGCTCGGTGGACATCGGAGGTCAGCGGGCGCAGCGCTCTCTGCAGTGGATCGAGCGCGTATCGGTGCGCTGTGCCAATGCTCCTCAGTTGAGGGTGGTGATCGTAGTTTAGAACCAGTGAGTACATCAGACACCCGGGTCCGATGACCACCGAGGCGCCACCGCTACAACGCCGCAACACGGGAATCCCACGCCGTTGACACTCGGCCAGTTCGACCTCCTGGTCGCACCGAGAGGACCGACCCAGAATAACAGCCGGTACCGGAGACTCCCACAACCGCAACAACTCGGGCGGCCCGTTAGGGTCTGCGGCCTGCAACAGAAGAGCCTCATCCAGCGCCAGATTGTGGGCCGGTGACTCGAGCGTCAAGTCGAGTAGCTGCATACACTTTTTGTACGTTTTGATCGCTGGTGCGTCGAGGCGAATTCAGGCGGGTACTCCGCGCTCGGACGCAAGCGCTGTGACAGGGTGGGNGCCATTCGGTCTGTCGATCACGTTTGGGAAGCCTGTTGCAGGTAGCGTTCCAACTCGAGCAGCACAGCATCGATCGTCTCGACTTGGATCTGGTGGGGTGGGCGCCAGTCAAACCACTGGTATCCCGGGTGTTCACTGACTCGAATTTGTACATCCCTGATCAGGCGGGCGAGAAAGATCACCAGCGTCTTCTGACGACGTTGTCCGTCTTTCTTGCCGAGGACTGGGTACTGGGCGGTGAAGCGGAANTCGGCATCGATCTCGATTGCGTCGACGTCGATGCCGGTCTCTTCCTCCAACTCTCGCACCGCGCATTGTAGTTCGTCCTCGCCCGGGTCGACGTGCCCTTTGGGCAGGTCCCAGCGATGGGGGTGTCGCATGAGCAGAAAGTCCTTGACAGGACTACCGCGCACGATCAGGAATCCGCAGGATTTCACATGCCGCATAGACAGCGTACCGCAATCGTTATCCGACCGTTGTTTTTCAAATCGAGTGCCGTTCACCGCCTGCCGCTGCGGGCCGGCGCCGCGGTGAGCTGAGACCTATTTCGTAGCAAGCGGCTAACGCGAACACCGCAGTCCCATCGCGTTGCCGCGATGTTCGATTCAGCGAGGGAGGTGAAAGTCGCCCAGAAAGAGCTGGCTGGTGCGGCTCTTGGTGCGGGTACTGGTCCACATCAATTGGGATCCGTCGGGTGAGAAAACCGGCAGAACATCGGCGCCGGAGTTGTCGGTGACCCGCTCTACCTCACCGATCTGGAACTGGCCGTCCACAACCTGGTAGCGCGTCAGCCAGAGGTCATAGTTGGGGCGGGCACGTGGGTTTGAATGATCTGCCGCGGACCAGATCAGATAGGGTTTGGTTGGGTGCCAGTAGGGGCCCCAATTGACTCCCACCGTGTCGGTCAAAGGGGTTTCATTTTTTCCGTCGATGCCGATCACGAAAATCTGCAGATACTCTGCGCGTTTTCGGTCGCTGCGGAAAATGACCCACTTGCCGTCGGGAGAGATAAACGGACCGCCATCGTAGCCGGGAGCGTTCGTAAGCTGTCTGACAGCGGTTCCATCCGAGTTCATCACGTACAGATCGGCGTCACCGTCACGATCACTGCAGAAAGCGATCAGTTTTCCGTCTTGCGAATAGGCGCCCTCGGCGTCGTAACCCTTGGCGGTTGTAAGTCGTTTGAGGATTTTGCCATTGAGATCCGACTCAAACATGTCCATGTGTTGATCAAATGCCCAAGAGTACCTTCTCCTCCGCCGTAGCCGCCGGTCTTCCGCTTGTTGATGCCGCTCTTTTTCCTCGGTGCTGTACAAGTTGGGATCTAGGTGACTGGATGCCCACAGCAGTCGCTTTCCATCCGTTGAAAAGTAGCTGCAGGTTGTTCGTCCGCGTCCNCGGCTGATCAACTGGGGGCGACTTTCATCTCCCGCAAGGGGTTGCAGATAAATCTGGTAGAACGGATAAGCGCGGGAAACAGCCTGATAAATGATCGTTTTTCCATCGGGCGAAAAATAACCCTCACCCGCTTTTTCAAATCCTGAAGTCACTTGCCGCACCTTCGACAGGAAGCGGGATTCGACCGAATCCTCTCCGTCGACAGGGGACTGCGCGAGGATTGCCATCAAGCAACCGAGTAGGAGACCCGGATAATTTCGACCTGTCTGCACGGCGCGTCTCCTGCTGAGGTGGTAGCTCAAAACGGTTATCCGCGCGAGGCGGATAGATTTCNAGTTCGTGTGGCGGCTATTATACGTCATCACAACGCGCGGTGAGAGTGCCCTTTGGATGAGCCATCGACATGAAGATCTACACGCGCACCGGTGATGCGGGCGAGACCGGGTTGTTTGCCGGTCCACGGGTTACCAAGGATGACACCCGAATCGAGGCCTACGGTTCGATCGATGAACTGAACGCGGCCATCGGTTGGGCGCGNTGCGAGCTGTCGGGAGAATGGGATGCTCTGCTGGCGCAGATCCAGCACGAGTTGTTTGCCATCGGGGCTGAACTCGCGACACCTGACCCGGCGGCGCACGATACCGCGCTGGTCGGTGACGCTCACGTGCATGCGTTGGAACAGGCGATCGACCGCGTTTCTAAGGACTTGGCACCCCTGCGTCAGTTTATCCTGCCGGCTGGTAGCCGGGCGGTGAGCGGGCTGCATCTGGCGCGCGCGATTTGTCGCCGCGCGGAGCGTCGACTGGTGACCTTGGCAACTGCTCCGCAGATGCAGATGTCGCCCACGTTGCTCGGGTATGTGAATCGGCTGAGTGACCTGCTGTTCGCGATGGCGCGGGCGGTCACGCGATCCGAGGGCCGTGACGACGTCGGTTGGGAAAAGCCCGCCAAGGCCGAATCGTGACCGGCGGTGGAGCCATCCGATCGAGCTTTACTTCCTGTCGTTAGGTGGGTAACTTCTCAACTGTATGTCGCGTCCCGCGTGCCGACGTTCAAGTCCGCGAAGGTTACGGGGACCCGGCGGCCCGGACTCACGCCCTCGCTGACACGCGAGGGAGTCGCGGTCGCGGCCCGAATGGCGAAGGAACGTTGTCATGAAGAAAGTGGAAGCCATTGTCCGGCATTTTAAGCTGGAAGACGTGAAAAATGCGCTAAATGAACAGGGCATTCATGGCATGACGGTTACCGAAGTGCGGGGCTTTGGCCGTCAAAAGGGCCACACCGAAATGTACCGTGGAACCGAGTACGCTGTGGACTTTGTTCCCAAAGTGAAGATCGAAGTGACTTGCGCGGACGATTCTCTCCAGTCGGTGATCGATACGATTCTGCGGACCGCCCAAACGGGCCAGATCGGTGATGGCAAGATCTTCGTCGCAGAGCTTCAAGAGGCAATCCGAATCCGTACCGGTGAAACGGGTGAGGAAGCCCTCTGATCACGATGCCTGTTCGCACTTCGGGTGATCGCAGTTCACTGGTCCTTTGTCGAGTGTTCAATGATCTCTGGGTTGCGCGAGAGTAGGTGACCCTTTTGATAGCTCGGTGGATGCGAGCATGCCCACAGGATTACGTCTTCGGCCGGCGGTGCTGACCGCGCGTGAGGAACTGGCCGCAGGAAGGGAAAAGCTGAGACGGCAGCACCAACGGGGGTCGCCGGGTGTCCAATTGTGCGCTCGATTGACCGATCTGTTTGATGGCGTGGTTTTGCACCTTTACCGGGCTGCCGTCGAGGACCTGGGAGGTGACTCATCGATGCCCCCGACGGTGCTCGTTGCGCATGGCGGATACGGGCGCCGTGACGTGGCACCTTTCTCCGATGTGGACTTGATGCTGCTCCATCCGCCGCGGCTCGAAGCCGTGGCTGCACCGTTGGCACAACGTTTGGTTCAGGATTTAGGTGATGCCGGATTGGAGCTGGGATTCAGTGTCCGTACGGTGCGCGAATGTTGCGCAATGGCAGTTCGTGATACGGCGGTTTTCACGACCTTGGCGGAAGCGAGATTTCTGATTGGTAGTGCTTCGCTATACACCCGGTTTGCTGCCCAGTTTCGTGCGCTGGCTCTGCGAAGATCCCGCATGCTCATCGCTCGTATCGACGAGGCGCGACGCCAGGAACGCAGGAACTACGGCGATACCGTCTATCTCCAGAAACCGAATATCAAACGTTCCAACGGCGCGCTTCGTGATCTGCAGACCGTCCGGTGGGTCGGGTTTGCGCGGTACGGTGTTGCGGAACCGCAATCGCTGCTGCGTGAGGGTGCGCTCACCCGTGAGGATTTCGACGTCCTTAGGGATGCACGGGAATTCCTGTTGCGATTGAGAAATGAAATGCACTTCTTTGCCGGACGGGCACAGGACGTGCTTGATCGCGATGAGCAGGTACGGCTCGCCGAGCGACTTCGCTACGACGGGGATGACGTGGTACGCCCTGTCGAGAAGTTCATGCGAGATTACTTCGAGCACACCAGTGCTGTGCGGTACGCGGTGACGCACTTCTTGGCGACGGCCCGGTTTCGCTCGAATCCGATGACGGCACTCCATTTTGTTTTTAGCCGTTCTGTCGATGAAGGGTACTTTCGTCACGGACCGTTTCAGGTGGGCGCTACCCGTCTGGGGCTCGAGCAGCTTCCTGGTAATCTCAACCTCGTTCTACGATTGCTAGAATTGTCGAATCTGTTTTCCAAGCGAATCGACCATCGCACCTGGCGAGCGATCCGCGCCGATATGATGGCCCGCGACCGGGTGGAGCTAACTGCGGCCGCGACCGACCGGTTTCTGTCTCTCATTTCGAGACTGTCGCCACTGGGCGATAATCTCCGGCGTTTACACGAGTTACGCGTGCTCGAGAAGCTCGTGCCCCCGTTGATGCATGCACGCAATCGTGTGCAGTTCAACGAATACCACAAATACACGGTGGATGAGCATTCGATCCGTGCCGTCGAGTGCGCCACCGAATTTGAATCCGATCCCGGTACCCTGGGTGATGCCTATCGCGGGCTCAAAGAGAAACGCACGCTTCATTTGGCGCTGTTGCTTCACGACCTGGGAAAGGGTTATCCGGGCGATCATAGTGTGGTCGGTGCCCGCCTGGCNCGCGAAACCGCGCAGCATCTGCGGCTTGCCAGCGGCGAGATAGACACGCTCGAGTTCTTGGTCTTTGCGCATCTGCGCATGTCACACCTGGCGCAACAGAAAGATCTCAACGATCAGCGGGTGATCGTTGATTTTGCCGTCGAGGTTGGATCGGTTGAACGGTTGCAGATGCTGTTTGTGCTGACCTGTGCGGATCTGGCTGCGGTCGGGCCGGGTGTCCTCAACCGGTGGAAGCAGGACTTGATCACCGAACTCTACTTGCGTACCCGCGAACATCTTGCAGGTGGGCTAGATGCGCCACGGTTCANACAGCGNCTCGACGCATTGCGCGACCAAATCCAGNTCTTGATTCCGGAATCCCGAGACAGCGCTCAGTGGACGGGCCAGATCGCCCGATTGCCGGCCGGTTATCTGTTGAGTGCTTCGCCCGTGGGCCTGGCCGAGGAATTGAGGAAGCTGCGCGACCTGCCTTCGCGGGAGATCGTGACCTGGGCGAGNTGGGATTCCCAGACCGAGACAGTTCAATTCACCGTGGGTGCCCATGAGACGATCACTCCGGGAATTTTCCATCGTCTGACGGGTGTTCTGACCAGTTGTGGATTGGGGATCCTGAGAGCGGAAATCCACACGCTTGAGGAACACCTCGTATTGGACCGTTTCCACGTGCAAGACCAGGATTGTCAGGGTGAACCCCCTCCAGAACGTCTGGNGGAGATTCAGCAGCGGTTACAACGTGCGCTCATCCACCCGACCGATCGCCCGCCCGTGTTTCGGCGTGTCTGGCAGGATCGCCAGACCGCGAATGCTGCGATCGCACAGTTGCCGACGCAGGTGCGGTTTGACAATAGTACGTCCGACCATTANACGCTCGTGACCGTGTTTGCCTACGATCGACTGGGCCTGCTTTATGCGATCTCGCGAACGCTGTATGAAGTGAGGTTGTCGGTTTCGGTGGCCAAGATCGGCACTTATCTGGACCAGGTGGTCGACGTGTTCCAGGTCACCGACCCCGCCGGGAACAAGGTGACCGCAGTGCATGAACTAGAAAAGATCCGCGCGCGGTTGTTCGCGGCGATTGCAGAAGTGGAAGCACAGGCGGAGATTAGCGTACGATAAGGAGTAGAGATGGCGCGGCGGGCGAGCATTCTGGGAGTCGTTCGACGCCGCGTATGGTGAGGCCCTAGCCGACCAGACGATCGAACGCGCGAGCCCCGAATTAAGCGATCTCCAGTCGATGAAGAACGCACAGATCGCCGACGTGTTTGACCAGCTGGCCGACCTGCTCGAATTCCAGGGCGCCAACCCGTTTCGTATTCGTGCCTATCGGAACGGGGCCCGGGTGATCCGCGATTTGGCGGACTCCGTGGCGANGCTGGCAGCGGAAGATCCCAAGAGGTTGCAGCAGATCGACGGGATCGGCAAAGGAGTCGCCGAGAAGTGTGAGGTGTTAGCGACGACCGGTGGCCTACCACAGCTCGATGAGCTGTTGCGACAGGTTCCCGAAAGCGCCTTGGAGATGCTGCGCATCCCCGGACTGGGGGCCAAGCGCGCCGCGATCATCTTCCAACAACTGGCAGTCACGACACTGGTAGATTTGCGGGTTGCCTGCGAAACGGGTCAGGTTCGCGCCCTCAAGGGATTTGGGCCCAAGATGGANCAAGCGATTCTCGACGGCATGTCGCTGGCGACCGCAGCCGGCAAACGTATTTACTGGGCAACCGCCGATGAGCTGGTCCAATCACTGCGGCTGCATTTATCAGAGTGCCCGAGTATTAGAGCTCTCGAGTTGGCTGGAAGCTACCGCCGCGGAAAGGAGACCGTCGGCGATTTGGATATCCTGGTGGAATCNGAAAATCCCGCCGAGGTGATGGATCGCCTCGAGACGTTTCCCGACAGCCAAACCGTNATCGCGCGCGGCGACACGAAGATGGCGATACGCCTGGAGAACGGGTTTCNGGTCGACTTGCGCGTCGTCCCCGCCAGGTCGTTCGGAGCGGCGTTGCAGTATTTCACGGGTTCCAAGGACCACAANGTCGAACTGCGTGAACGGGCTCGACAACGGGGGCTGAAGGTCAACGAATGGGGTGTGTTTCGGGTTGAGCGGGATCACGAACACTATCTCGGTGGCGCGACCGAAGCGGANGTCTACGCGGCTTTGGAGCTTCCCCCCATCGCACCCGAATTACGGGAAGCCCGTCGGGAGTTCAGCTGGGCTGAAAAGGGAGAGCTACCGGCGCTGATCGAACTNACCGATATTCGCGGTGACTTGCATATGCATACAACAGCGACCGACGGCAAAGCAACCATTGAGCAGATGGTCGAAGCCGCACAACAGCGAGGGCTGCGTTACATCGCGATTACCGACCANTCNCAGCGGGTGAGCATGGCCAACGGGCTGACCGCGGCCCGCTTGCGCGCGCAGTGGGATGAAATTGACCGTATCAACCGCCGCTGGGGCGACGAATTCACGGTCTTAAAGGGGCTCGAGTGCGACATCTTGGAAAAGGGCGGACTCGATCTTCCGAACGACGTGCTAGCGGAAGGTGACTGGGTGTTGGCCTCCGTACACTACGGTCAAAAACAGTCTCGGGCGCAGATCACCGAGCGCCTCCTGGAAGCGGTTGAAAACCCCTGGGTAGCTGCGATTGCGCATCCGACAGGGAGGCTGATCAACCGGCGTGCACCTTATGAGCTGGATGTGATGGCGCTGTTCAAGGCCGTGCGCAAGCACGCAAAACTACTCGAACTCAACGCCAATCCGGCCCGACTGGATTTGGACGATGTGCATTGCGCAGCCGCCAAGGCACAGCAGATTCCGATCGTAATTAACTCCGATGCGCACAGTGTCAGCGGGTTGGACGTCATGCGTTTCGGAGTTCTCCAGGCCCGCCGCGGTGGATTGACGCGGTGCGATGTCGCGAATACCCGCGACTGGTTTGATCTGAAAAGAGAATTCGTCGACCGCGCGTAGCGTGCGAATTGGTCGAAGCNTCGTCAGNGCCGCGGCTGGCGGCTTGCCGCGTCGTATTCGCGGTCTCGTCCCGCGGCGCTGACCGCGATCGCCGGGAACTCGAGGGTGAACCGAGCTCCCTGGCCCGGTTCGCTGGTCAAATCGACGCGTCCGTTGTATTCCTGCAGGATTTTCCGCGTGACCGCGAGACCGAGTCCGGTTCCTCGCGCGCCTTTTTGCGATTCGAACAGGTTGAAGATCCTCTCCTGGTCTGCCTGAGGAATCCCAGGACCATTGTCGGAGATGGTTACCTGCGCGGTGCCCGCGCCAGTATCGTAACATGTTGCGATTGCCACGCGGCCGTCTTGGGTGGTTTCGCAGGCATCGATGCCATTGATGACCACATTGAGGATGGCGCGATGCAACGATTCCGGGTCAAAACTAAGGGTTGGTATCGATCCGTCGAGTTGGCACTCGAGGCGGACACCTGCTTCGTCCGCACGTGCCTGCATGAGTTCGGAGATCTCAGTGACCACCGTGTTGAGGTCGGCTGGAACCAGTTCGGGCTCGCGTTCTTTACTGTACGACAGCATGTCCATCACCAGGTGGGATATTTTTTCCTGGTTCTTGTCGACGATCGTCCAGCCTTTGCGGACGATCGATGCGTCGTCATCTTTCAGACCCTCTTCGATCAGAAAGCTGCCGCCGCGAATTCCCTGCAAGATGTTCTTGATGTGGTGTGACAAGTTCGCGATCGTCTGCCCAACGGCCGCCAGGCGTTCGGCTTGGACCAACGCCGAGTAATAGGAGGTGTCCTCGACGGCCAGCGCGGCCTGGTGTCCGATCGCGACCATCAGCTTGAGGTGCTCTTCCGAAAAGCGGTGCACGGCGTGGTTCTGCAGCACNTGCCCGGGAGGCGTGTAGGTGTCGATATAGATCACCCCGACAACACCGTACCGACCTTGCAGCGGAACACAGATGGCTTCCCGCACACCCAGCCGTACGATACTCCCGGTGGCGTTCCACCGTTCGTCTTGCCGCGCGTCGCTGGTCAATACACCCTCGGTGTGCTCCATCACATAATCGAGGATGGTACCGCTGATTTCAATCGTGTCTTCCACCGGCAAGCCCTGGCGGTTGCGGCGGACTTTGGGTA
Source organism: Planctomycetaceae bacterium (assembly GCA_002702965.1). Classification (GTDB taxonomy): domain Bacteria; phylum Planctomycetota; class Planctomycetia; order Pirellulales; family Pirellulaceae; genus UBA9264. Next base: position 10,869 of record PADE01000101.1, on the reverse strand, counting down.
CCAGTTTGCCGCTCTGATGATCGACCAGCAAGATCAGTCCGCGATCGGCTTGGACCCACTCGAAAATTAACTCCATGATGCGCAGCAGCAACTGGTCGATGTCGAGCGTGTGGCTGACGGCTAGCGCGGTTCGGTACATCACTTGAAGGTTGCTGCGGGCCCGCGCCAACCAAGGGCTGATACTCTGATCGCCGTCAAATAACCGACCGATCTCCTCCTGATTCGCGGTGTGCAGGATCCGTGATTCGGCCGCGTGTGCGGAGGCCGCCACGATATCAACGCCGTCGGTTAACTCGTCTGTCGGAACGTTGTCGGTCTGCGTGTAGAGCATCAGCGTGCGACCGATTTGAACCCGATCGCCACTTCGTAGCTGCCGTCGTTCGATCGGTTCGGCATTGATGAAAGTGCCGTTGGAACTGGTTCGATCGACGAGCAGGTAGGTGCCCTCGGCGCGGCGCAGTTCAGCATGCTGCCGGGAAACTTCGTCGTCGTGCAACTGAATTGTGTTTCCCGCGTCTCGTCCGACACTGACATGATCTAGGCGCAGCTCGTATCGCTGACCTTGGTCAAATCCCTGGATGACAAATAAGGTGTGCATGGACGCACCTCCGCAGCCCATTTCGGATTGTGCGCTTCGGCGCGACGCCTAGACACGGCTCGGACGAAGGTCCTACTGATGCCCGTCCCCCCAACGCGATTGGTGCGCGGCTCCCCGTTTGTCAGAGCACCTATTCCCCGTCCATCGGCAGCGACCGACCAGGGTCTGCGATTACACGTCCTCCGCAGGAGGGACGCGGTTCAGCGATGACCTGGCGGATGGCGCCGATGTTCTAACCACAGTGTCAGCGCTGTGCACGTGGACTTGCGCCTCACATTTCCGTGGCTTGCGGTTCGGAGCACAACAATTCGATTGTACGGATCAGCGGACCGAAGTGATAGGGTTTGCCGTAAACCCGGTCGCCGCGCAGTTTCTTTTGACCGGGGCGTGCGGTCCCCAGGACAATCAGGTTGCCGGTTGCCCCGCGGTTGAGCAGCTGGTACAGGCTCTGGTTGTCCGCCACCTCGGCGTCCGTGTCGAGGATGGTGACTCGTGGCCGGACATGCTCAAAGAAAGAGAGTACCCCTTCGATCTGGTCGGCCGAGAACATCCGCATGCCGCGGCGTTTCAACGCGGTTTCCAGTACCGTGCGCGTTTCGGCACAACTGTCAATTAGCAACACGTCATACGGCCCGTCGGTGCAAGTACCAATCACTCACGCGACTCCTTTTGGGGTGGTGTCCGGCAGGCAGGACTGACTGGCGGAAAAGCGAGGGTTGTGAGACTGGGGCCTGATCGGCAGGGGCGGGCGAGGCGGGTGGTTGGCGGGTAGGTGAGACCGCGGAATGCGGCGGTTTAGGGTTGTCGAAGGGCGGGAGAATAGCGTGCGGGCCGCCCGGTGTCAAAACCGAAATTTGGGAAGAAACGAGCTGCTCTGGACGAGCAACCCCGCCCTGCACACCAACGAACCGTCAAACGACGCCTTGACGGACGCTCGATGGCGGAAAAGAATCGGGCGTTGCCGCGGGGCATCCGCGGCGCCAGCCCACTGCGGGGTCCGGGCGGTAGCGACCACTCGGGTCCTATCTCCGATGGGGATCATTCGTGGGCCGTTCGCTTCTTTTCTCGCCCCGCTGTGCGGGGCAGCATGAGAGGATCCGTCATGTCGAGACGCCGAAGTCCCGCGCTGCCACCACTTCTTGCCAACCGGTTTGCGAAGCAGGTTCTACATGTCCTGTGTTGGGTGTCGTTGCCGGTGGTCTTATCGGCCGTGGCGGCGGAGCCCGATGCGTCCCGGACACGTCTGGCGGGGGCGGTAAAATTTCTCGCCTCCGACGATCTGGAAGGTCGCGGTGTTGGCACCGTCGGGCTCGATAAGGCGGCTGAGTTCATTGCCAGTGAGTTCGCCAAAGCTGGGTTGCGTACGGAGTTGTTTGACGGTTCGGCATTCCAGATCTTTCAGGAGCCTGCCGACGCCGAATTAGGTCCGGCCGACCAGAATACGATTCAGTTTGTCGGGCCCGCCCGAGATGGAGAGACCGAGCCACAGCGCGTGGCCCTCCAATTGGGCGACGACTTCAATCCCATGTCGATTGGTGGTAGTGGTGACGTACAGGCGCCACTGGTATTCGCCGGCTACGGTATTTCGGCAAAAGACCCACAGTACGACGACTACGCAGGTATCGACGTCAAGGGGAAGATCCTGGTGATCTTGAGGAAACACCCCGGCCAGGGTGATAAGAAAGTCGCGTTTAATAGCAGCAGCGGCCAGCGGCATGCATTATTCAACAGCAAAGTTTCCAATGCCTTTCAACACGGTGCGGCGGGTGTGATCCTTGTCAACGACTCCTTCGGTGTCACGCAGGCCAAGCGGGGTGTTCAGAATGCCCGTGACGAGGAGGTCAAAAAGCTGATCGAACGGCGCAACGAATTCAAGAAGAATGAAACACCGTCTGCAGACGAGCGGCAACAGTACCAAAGTGATATCGACAAGATCATTGGTCGCATCGAGCACTTCGAACAACAACTCGCGATGGGATCGGACAAGATTTTGCAGTTCGGAGAAGGCGGTCAGAGCAGCAATTGGAAGACATTGCCAGTTTATTTCGCCACGCGTGCAGCGATCGAGCCGGTAGTTCAGGCAGCGCTCGGCAAAAGCCTGACCGAGTTGGAACAGCAGATCGATCGGGAGCTCAAACCGCACTCGGTTTCGATGGCAGGTTGGGAGGCGCACTGCCGGGCGGCTGTGAATCACCGGCAGGTCGATGTCAAGAATGTGGTCGGTGTCCTCGAGGGCGAAGGCCCGCTCGCCGACGAGACGATCGTAGTCGGCGCGCACTACGATCATCTGGGACAGGGGGGCAACGGGTCCCTGGCTCCGTGGACGCGGGCGATCCACAACGGGGCAGATGACAACGCTTCCGGGACCTCAACGCTACTGGAAGTAGCACGCCGACTCGCTTCGCGGCCACAAAAGTCGCGGCGGCGGCTGATGTTTATTGCGTTTACTGCCGAAGAACGAGGTTTGATCGGGAGTTCATATTACGTCAAGAATCCGCTGGTTCCCTTGGAGAACACGGTTGCCATGTTGAACATGGACATGGTCGGCCGTCTGACCGACAACAAACTTGTGGTTTACGGTACCGGGACCGCGGCGGAGTTCGATGGTTTGATCGACGGACTGAACGAACGATATCAGTTTGAGATCACTAAGAAACCAACGGGTTACGGGCCCAGCGATCACCAGACGTTCTACGAAAAGAAGATCCCGGTTTTTCACTTTTTCACTGACACCCACTCCGATTATCACCGGCCCAGTGACGATTTCGGCAAGATCAATGTCGACGGGATGTTGCGGATTGCGGGTTTGGTGACCGAAATTGTGGATCGAATCGACTCCGCAGAAGAACGCCCGGTGTACCAGAAAACCAAGCGCCCACAGGTGGCGCGGGGCGGCAATTTTCCCCACTTTGGCAGTATCCCGGACTATTCGAGCAAAGAAGAGGGAATGGCGCTGAAGGGGGTTCGCGAAGATGGCCCGGCCGATCGCGCAGGACTCAAGGGAGGAGATCTGATCATTCGCTTTGGCGACCGCAAGATCGGTAGCGTGGTCGACTTTATGAACGCTCTCACAGCGCACAAGGCGGGTGACAAAGTCANNGTGGTCGCCCGACGCAAGGGCNAACAGGTGACGGTCACGGTCACGCTCGATCCACCGCGGTAGCGGGCGCGGATCCGAGGCGTTTGGATTTCGCCACCCCATGGAAGTAGTGGGGCCGGAGGCAGCCGTTTCATCGGCCAGTGAACCCTGCCGGGGCCCCCCTGGATCGAACCCGCGGGTGAGGTCCCGATCAGCCGGGCGCCGACGAATTGGTCGCATTGCCCAGCCGCTGAGTGACTCGAGTTAACCAGTCCTCCTCGGGGATTGAATAGGGCCGGAACTTCTCCGCCACACCTGTTTGTTCGCTGTAAAAGATGGCGCGGTTGGCGCCGAGTTGGGCGGCTGCGGGAGAGTCCATTAGAGCGCTCGAGTCCGAGGGGCTCATCGGAAAAAGTACCCGCATCTCGATATCCCGAAGGTTCTGCCGGTCGAGCCACCGCTGGGCGTTGTTGAAAGTGTCGGACCAGATCAGGCAATGGACTCCCTGGGGCGGTCCCTCACGCAACAAATGGGCAAACTGTTTGCTTGTTTGCGGTGAGTCGTCTTCGTCGAAGCTGGAGAAACTGTAGCTCTCGTCTTTGCGNAGTTCTCGGAACCGAGCCAGGTCAAAGAGGATCACGTAGGTGGGCGCGGCTCGCGCATTGGGCTCGGTTAGCCGCCGTTTCACCAGTCGGTCCAACTCGTCCAGGGTCTCGGCCGTTTGTCGCGGGCTCACGATCCGGGAATCGATGGGAAGTTGTGCACNAAAACGCTGCCAAAATCCGGAATGGGTCTCGCCGGGGGGGGTCCCATCTAACACGTAAAAGGTGGACTGCGGTTCGATTCCCGACGGTCCGGAGCGCGTGGCCAATAGACCTACGAGCGCGGTGGCCAGGGTCCCGAGCGCCAGTTTCTTGTGCTGGCCTACGAGCAGCAGGTTGCTGCCGCCTCCACGGATGAACCGAATCGACGTCGGATCCTTGATGGCGACCGCGGCGCCNAGCCAGGTTTGTCCTGCGAGTGNAGGGTCACCCGGGGGCGATTCGAGAGCCGCTTGCAAACAGAGATTCTGGGAAGCGTCGGCGGGGATGTTCCCTTCGAAGACAACAGGCCCCGCACCGTCTAGGCCACGCAACTGGGCCAGTTCGCCAATCTGCTGTAAGTACTTTTCACGCTCATGGTCTGGCAGCCAGACAATCTGAAATGGGTGGTTTCCCTCGAACAGGCCATTGGCATCGTTGTAGATTGCTTCCCCGGGGCGCCCTAGCAAGCGCGCGGCGGTGTTTTCTTCGCTTAGGATCAAGTGTGAGTCTGCCTCGCTGCATTGCAACGCAATACGAACGGCCATTTGGCCGAGCGTACTACGCGCCAGAGAATACGCCCCGGCCAGAGTCTGAGAACCGAGCAGAACGTGGATCCCAAAAGCGCGCCCCTGGCGCACGAGCCGATCGAGCAGTAGGCTGGCTTGTGATGCGATCTTGTCGTCGACGACAAACAGCTCCTGGAATTCATCGATCATCAATAAGATCCGCGGGAGCGTTTCAGTAGGGCAAACGTTACGGAATCCGGCCACGTCCTGAACGCCTTGTTCCCGAAACAGAGTACCCCGGTGTTTGAGTTCTTCATCGAGTCGTTCCAGGACGCTCAACCCGAATTCNCGTTCGCTTTCGATTGCGATGACGCGGGCGTGCGGAAGCGCCCAGGTGGCATACGGTTTGAATTCAACTCCCTTCTTGAAGTCGACCAGGTANAACGCGACTTCCTGAGGTGCGTAACTGATCGACAGATTGGTAATCAGGGCGTGCATCAGTGTCGACTTGCCGGATCCGGTCTTGCCAGCGATCAAAACATGCTGTGAAGTGCCATGTCCNAACTGCATCGTCTGTAGTTTTGTGGCGCCCGAACGTCCCAAGGCAACTTCTAGCCCGTGGCGTGAATCTTGCTTCCACCACGCTCCGTCCTCGGCCACCACGGTGGCGAAGGGGACCTCCACTCGGTTGGCGTGACGGGCGAANCCGCCGACCGTCTTGACGGCNGCAGTGAANTCGTTGTCGGGCGGCGGAAGATCNAACTTCAACGGCAGTTGCGACAGCAAGGGGTCGTCCCAGTAGAAGTCCTGGCCATCCCACTGCAATGTGGCTGCCTGGCGCTCCAACTCGGAGAGTGAAAAATTGCGAGGGAGCTTCATCGACGTGTCGACACACATCAGGGTGTAGACACCACAGCGGGCCCCACTGGTCGCAATGCTCACGAGGCGCCGCGCGGTTTCCTCATTGAAGTTTGCTGGAAAGTTCGCGATCACGAGAACGTGAAACGGCTCAGCGACTTCTCCGGCGTGCCGGTTGTAGTCCTGGATCGATTCGAATTCATTGCGCAGGTAAGTCTGGATCACGTTCTCCATGTGTTCGGTGAGATCCGTAAGACGCTGGTTGATATGCGCCGCTTCGGTCCAGATGCGATTGGTGACAAGCCGTTCGTCGTAGTCGGCGAGGTGCATGAATGCCGAAAAGGTTTGGCCCAGGCCGAGAGGGTCGATGATGGTATAGCGAACTTTGCCTGCCGGCATACAAGTCAACAAACGCAACATCACATTTTGTAGTGTGTGCGCCGCTCGATCGCGTCCGGCTCCCGGGGTCTTCAACAACAGGGACGGACAATCTGGAAAGGAGATGACCGCGGGGATCGAAAACTCGGTGCGGTCGCTTACCATCGGTGGGTTGGTCGGGGGCCCGCCGTCCTCGCGCTTCAGGGAGAAGTGGTACGATCCGAAGCGAATCGCCGTCACGGTTTCAAGCGGAGGCTGCCAGCTTGTCCAGTCGATTTCGCTCCAGGGAAGAAAGTGGTCTGAACAGAATGTGTTCATCGCGTCCACCGCAGACATGAAGGCATCGGCTCCCGTTCTCCAACGCGCCTGCAGGTCTCGCAACTTTTCCTCGTAGACGTTTTGACTGGCGGAGAGACGTGACGACTTTCGCTGTTGCAGTCGGTTCGACGCGGCGGTGAATGTTTGCTCGAGGCGTGCGAGCTGGCGCGGATGCTCATGTCGCAGNGCTTCCAGATCGCGATCTCGAGTCTCTTCGGCCGACTGGCGTCGGCTGCGGAANTTGGACGCGGTGGTTTGTGTCACTNGTTGGTATTCATCGTTGACGTGCTTTTCGCGTTGGCTGCGGNTCGCTTCTGCGGCCTTCAGGTCACGGTCACGGCGGGTCTCGCTCNCTCCGATNTGGCGGTTCCGCTGGGTTTCCATGTGCGCGATTGCTACNTCGAGAGAAGCCCTGGCGTCGGCACAGGCCTGCCCGAAATCGGGGTAGCGNCGCATCAGCTGAAGGCGGGCGAGCGGCATCAATAGGATGCGGTACAACCAGGCGGTGCCGACACCCAGTAAGCAGCAGGCAAGCGTGATCCAAACAACCATCCAACGGTCTTCGCCCGTAGCCGTCCGCTCGGGACCGGCGATCGTGGCGACCGCAAAGAACAAGATGGTCATTACGAGCAGTTGTACGACGACCAGCCCGGGCCATTCGGACATGCGGGCGAACAGCGGCCGTTGCGCACGTAGGTAGGCATCGTCGGCGCGGCGCGCTGCGGCCGCGTACGAGTCGAGTGGTTGGCCCCGCACCTCTCCCTGAAACGCCGNCGGAATGTCCTCGACTTCACTTCCCTGGCGCCGCAGCGCGATCCCTAGCGATTCGCGTCGGGTCACCAGCTCTCGCCAGCGTTCGACACATTGCTGTTGAAACTCAGCGAATCTGCGTTCCGGACCNGATTTCTCGTGATCGAAAGTCTGCTGGGCTTGGCGGCATGCGGTCTTCCAGTCGGATTGGGCTGCCGCGATAGCCGCTTGGCACTCTGCCCTGGCACGTTCGGCGAACTCTGCCTGCTGATAGGCGAGTTGGTGCGATTCCGATTCGCAACGCTGGTGGATTTCGGTGCTTTGCTGTCGGTAGCCTGATTCAGCCTGTTCCAAATCTTGCTCGTACTGGGCAGTGAGATGCTCGCTGTCGGTGGCGAACTGCGTTTCGGTTGTGAGTTGACGCGAACCGAAACTGTTGTCGATTTGTCGGTTGCTCCGTTCCCGTTCGCGAACGAGTTGGGTCAGACTCTCGATAAGCTCTTGTTGAGCGTGTGTAGTGATGCGTGGGGGGCTCACTGCGGCTACCTTGGTGGAGACGGCGCGGGTTACTTTAGCGGCGAATGACGACCGGGTGGTTAACGTAATGGATGATCCAGAAGATCGCGGCGACGAAGGTCACGGGCGTTCGGTGGCGTTACGGTTCAAATTCGTCACAGCACGCCTTTTCCGCTTGTTCCAGACACTCGGCTAACCGCTGCGTGGCGGCCAACAGCATGCTAATTTGTGGTGGCAGCGAGTCCAGATGACGCTCCTGGAATTGCCCCCGTGTTTCGTCCATCCAGACGTCACTCGTTTCGCTCCAGCGGTCTTTTAAGCGGGCGGCGCTTCGCTGGAGACGGCTGAGGCCGCTGTTGAGGTCGCAGATCTTCATGCGTCGTCTAGGGGCGAGAGCAGAGAGAGTGTATGAGCTACTGGGCTGGCCATTTCCGCGTGGCATTGCCTGCGGCCTCAGGGAGGTGGCGCCGCGGTGTGGTCGGTCTGACTGTCCGGGGGTTGGTCGGGAGCGGGCGAACGCGAGGTTTCCCGCTCGGGAAGAGGTATCGGCTGCGCGTACTGCTCCAACGCGTTCAGCAGGTGTTCCAGGGCAGCTACGGCCTGCGGCAGTTCGCTCTCAAGGAAACCGGTGAGTTTGCTGACACGCCCCTGAAATTCAGTGAATTCGTGGTTCAAGAGTCGGCGCCAATGCCTGACGGCTTCGACTTTGCGTTCGCAGTGTCGCAACCGCTGTTTGGATGAAGTTAACTTCTTTTTCTGTTCGGTGCAGGGATTGCGGTCGTCAGGCCGGATTGCCATTTCGCAACGGGCCAGNTCAGCGCGTGCTTGCACAACAGTGTCGGAAGCCTGGCGGACTTGCGCAGGCCAGTACTGTGCGCGATCGTGCTCGATCCATTCGACGGCTTTGCGCACTTCTAGCAGCATCGCTTCCAGCGCGGCCTGGGCATTGTCGTCGAACTCGATCAGTCCGGTCCGGAATGACACCAGCGCGTCAAACGAGGTGATCTTGGCCCGTTGTTTCATGATTGCCACGGAGTTTCGCGTGCGGCTGTTGGGAGCCGTGCAAGTGGGCGGCAGCGATCGTGACCGATGTTCGGGTCACGACTGCAGATAGTCCTCGATATGTTCCGCTTTACGCAGTAGGTACGGAATGTATTGCTCGCTCGCTTCGGCAAAACGATGGATGGCCTGAAGGTGTTGTTCAAAATCCTCGGTGAACTTCCTCTGCTCCTGGTCACGCCAAGTTGTCCCTAGCGTGTTGAGATGATTGCCCAGGGCGTTGGACCGCTCTCGAAGTTCGGAGGTAAATTTTTTCAGCGAACGCGCAAAATGCCGGAGTTCATCGGGATCGACAATGGCCTGTGGCATGGCGGTACCGTTGGCAGGGCGAAGTTGCGAAGGAAACAGACGAGACAGAGCGCGGCCGGTCAGGAAAGACCCATTCCTAGCGCGGGACCGTAGGGTCATTTTATTCGCCGCGCGCCGTGAGGTAAAGAAACCGGACGGCCAATCGGCTGGATGCGGAGGGCTGTACGCACACAGCAACCCCCTGCTCAGTTTTTCAACGGCTCGGCGCTGTCACCCGAGGTGGCCTTGATTTCCGCGGTGTTCCACAGCGTGGCAGCGACCAAACAGGCGATCCCGGCTGCGGCTAGGACGTCGCTGGGAAAATGCGCACCAGATTGGAGTCTCTGCAACGCCGCTAGGAATGCCAACGCGATGAACAACCATCGCCCTTGGGGATAAAGACAGATCAAACCGATCGCTAGGCCGACAGCGGTGGCCGTATGCCCGGAGGGAAACGACTGAATCGACCGGTCGAACAGGCGCGACCAATCCCCAAGGGTCCAGCAGGGGAGCCAGCCGACAAACGTCTCGTCAACAGCCGCGTTGAGATTCGAGACGTTCGGGCGGGTCCGACCGACCGAAATCTTGACCAAATTGGTGACCAATCCGCTGACGTAGGCGGAACAGCCCAGTCGCAATACGTAGCGGCGATGGTTGACGTCGAGCACCCACACAGCAGCCAAGAGTAGGGCCACGCCGTAACCGTGCGCAAAGGCCTCTGACAGAGCAACCACTTTCACCACACCACCTGGTAAGGGGCCGGTTGTCCACCAACGACAGATCGCCACGTCCAGCGGCAACACCGCCGCGGCCATGACGAAGCAACCTCCTGCCAGGACCACCAATCTCCGCGCTCTGCTCGGGGAACTCGCGGTGTTCACGGAGTCCTTTCGGCCTATTTTACGAGCCTTTGCAATCTGGCGGCCGCGGTTGCTGCACGTCAGAACCGGGCGTGTAGCTCCAGGGAGAACGCCCGGGTCCGCCCTCCCGCGGCAGCCCCAGAGACGTGGTGCCCGCGAAGACTATCGCTTTGCGAGTTGATCGGAAAGGTCACTTCACGAGGTTCCTTCGCAACTGAGGTTGTCCGCTGTCAGCCACCGTTCTAGACTCCGCGAGCTACGAGAAAGCGGCGAGGTGCGCCGCGTCGCAGAGTGGTCCCATGCGGACCGGGAGAGAGCGCAATCGATGCTCAGGCAGCAATTGCTGATCGTCGCGACTGCGGGCGTGATCTTGTTTTCGAATCTCGGCGCAACACGCTTATGGGATCGCGATGAGCCTCGCAATGCCGGATGTGCCGCGGAAATGGCGGCTCGTGGCGACTGGCTGATCCCGACGTTCAACGGCGAGTTGCGAACACACAAGCCCATCCTCTTGTATTGGCTGATCATCGCTGCCTATGCGGTGTTCGGAGTCAGCGAGTTCGCGGCTCGTTTTCCATCGGCGCTATTGGCGGTTGGCACGTGCCTGTTGACCTATCAGATTGGCCGGCGTCTATTCGACGACCGGGTAGGAGTATGGGGTGCGATCATCTTGGCCACGAGCCTGATGTTCGATGTCGCGGGCCGTGCAGCGACCCCCGATTCGGCATTGGTCTTTTTCTCGACGCTGGCGATTTATCTGTTTGTTTTGGGAACCACCTCGCGCGACGCGTCGACGTCCGAGATAGCACTACCCTGGTTTCCTCGTTCGCGTTGCGCGGTGGTTGCGATGTACGCC